>NZ_JBVIPD010000010.1:0-78065 GCF_055578235.1 Streptomyces sp. NPDC033136 | reverse complement strand
AAAATCTTGAACAAAGTGTTTTGGGTGGGCGCGCTGGGGCTCCCCCTCCCCCTCCTCCCCCCCCCCCCCCCCCCCCCCCCCCCACGCCGGGGCGTGAGACGGGCTCACCTGGATACCCGTCAGGGTATGCCCGAGCACCGTCCCTGCACCGCGCGCAACGAGACTCCGCTGCAACGCGCCGACCGCAACTTCGTCGAGCTGCTCCAGGAACTCCGCGTCACCCAGACGGGCGTACAGATCCTCTTCGCGTTCCTGTTGTCGCTCGCCTTCACCTCGCGCTTCGAGGACCTCGACTCGGTCCAGCGCGCCACCTACGTCGTCACCCTGCTGCTGGCGGTCCTGGCCGCGGCGTTGTTCACCGCGCCGGCCGCGCTGCACCGCTCGCTCTTCCAGCAGGGTGCCAAACCGCGCATCGTGCAGGTCTCCTCACGCCTGGCCACGACCGGACTGGCCGTGCTGGTGTTCGCGTTCAGCGGTTCCGTGCTGCTGGTGGTCGACGTGACCACGGGCCGGATGGGCGGTATCACCGCGGGCGCCGCGACGTTCCTCGTCTGCACGGGCCTGTGGGGGCTGCTCCCGCGGCTCGTACGGCGGGCGGGGCGGCGCGAGGAGGGCGACGGGACCACAGCGACGGAGAGCGCCTCCGAGGCGCCGTCCCGGGACGCCCCGGAGGTTCCCGCACCGCTGCGGCGCACCCTCAGACAGCCGTCGGCGCCACGCGGAGCGGCACCGCACCGAGAGGCGTCGACGCGCCACCGGTGAGGATCCCTAAGACTCCTGGCGGCCCGTCGCCGTCACCGGCCGGGCCGGGACGGTCCACGGGAGTTCGATCCAGATGGTCTTGCCACCCTCGCGCGTGGGGCGGATACGGAGTCTGCCGCCGCGCTCCGCGGTCAGCCAGCGGATGATGACCAGCCCGCGTCCGTTGTCCTGCTGGACGGCGGCGGGCAGGCGTCTGGGGAAACGGGGGTTGCTGTCCGTGACGCCGATGCTCAGCCGTTCGTCGCGGTCGAGTACGACGTCCACGGTGAACGTGGGCGACTGGCCGAAGGTGTGCTGGACGGCGTTGGTGGCGAGCTCGGAGATGATGAGCCGGACGGTGTCGGACACGTCCGTGTCCGCCGGCAGGCCCCACTCCGCCAGCATGCCCACCACGTAGGCACGCGCCGCGGAGACCGAGGCGGGATCGCTCGGCAGAGTGAGGGATGCTTCCAGATGGTCTGCCATGGCGGCGTCGTCCCTTCCCACGGGACCGCAGTCCGACACGGAGCGGATGGTTCGAGTACGGTCCCGGACTGGTGCTTCGTCGCCAGACTGCCACCAGAACACCCCTGAAGGGCGACGATCCACCAAGATATGCATATATCTGTCGCTCAAAGCGGTGAACTCTGCGACGCGAGACCGTATTTGGGTGGCTCGGAAGGAGTAGGGAGGAGCGCCCATGCAGAACGGTCCCGCGGTGCGCCGCCGGAAACTGGGCGCCGAACTGCGTGCGCTGCGCACCGCTGCGGGGCTCACCAGTGGCGAGGCGGCCCGGCTGGTGGGCTGGCACCAGTCGAAGGTCAGCCGGATCGAGACGGGCACGAGCGGGGCGAAACCGGCCGATGTGCGGTTACTCCTCGACGCCTACGCTGTGGCGGACTCCCAACTCCGCGAGCTGCTGATGGTCTTGGCGGGTTCCGACGAAAGCGGCGGACGGCACCACTGGTGGCACGCCTACCGCGGGGTGCTGCCGCCGACCTACCGGGACTTCATCAGTCTGGAGTCCCAGGCCGGCGTGATGCGCACCCTGGAGACCACCGTCGTCCCGGGCCTGCTCCAGACGCCCGAGTACGCGCGCGCGGTGACGAAGGCCGCTGTGGAGGGGCTCTCCGAGGACCGGCTGGACACCCTGGTCGAGGTGCGGCTGGCCCGGCAGGACGTGTTGCGCGCGGATCCACCGCTGGAACTGAGCGCTGTCCTGGACGAGGCGGTGCTGCGGCGGGAGGTGGGAGGGCCCGGCGTCATGGCCCGGCAGCTGGAACGGCTGGTCGAGGCCGCGCGGCTGCCCCAAGTGCGGCTCCAGGTACTGCCGTTCGCGGCCGGGGCACACATCGGGGTCACCGGCCCTTTCGTTATCTTCTCATTTTCGAGCACTTCTGATCTGGATGTGGTTGTTCTCGACCACTTGACGAGTAGCCTCTACCTCGAGCGGAAAGAAGACCTCCAGGCCTACACGGAGGCCTTCAACGCCCTTCAGATCCACGCCCTTTCGCCCGAGGACTCGTTGGATTTCATCGCCGGGACAGCCGCCGGCGCGTAAGGAGGCACCATGCGTGCACTGCCTCGTCACGTCCCCTCAAGCATCGAACTGCACGGTGTGCGGTGGCTGCGCAGCAGCTACAGCACCGGCGCGAACAACTGCGTCGAGACCGCGTGTCCGAGGACCCGGCCCTGGGCCGGACTTCTCGCCGTGCGTGACTCCAAGGTCCCGGCCGGGCCCGCGCTGCTCTTCTCTCCGGAGAGCTGGGCGGAGTTCACGGCCGCGGTGAAACCGTATGTGAAGCCCTTCTGATCAGTCTGACCAGTCCGTGACCAGTCCGTCATCGTGCGGCGCACGGCCGTGTCACGCCGACTCACGGCCGCGTCTCGCCGATCAGCCGTACAGCGCGTTCGATCTGCTCACCGGTCAGGTCCGCGCGGGCGGTCAGCCTGAGCCTGGAGATGCCGTCGGGCACGGAGGGAGGACGGAAGCAGCCCACGGCCAGGCCCGCCGCGCGGCACTCGGCCGCCCAGCGCACCGCGTCCTCGGGAGAGGGCGCCCGCACCGAGACCACCGCGGCGTCCGGACGTACCGCCTCCAGACCCGCGGCGGTCAGGCGCGCATGGAGTTCGCCCGCCACCGCGCGGGCCCGCGCCGCCCGCTCCGGCTCGCGGCGCAGCAGCCGCAGGGCCGACAGGGCCGCCCCCGCGGCGGCGGGGGCGAGTCCCGTGTCGAAGATGAACGTCCGCGCCGCGTTGACCAGGTGGTCGACGACCCGCGCGGGGCCGAGGACGGCTCCGCCCTGGCTGCCCAGCGACTTGGACAGCGTGACCGTCGCGACGACGTCGCCGGCGCCCGCGAGTCCCGCCGCGTAGGGGGCGCCGCGGCCGCCGTCGCCGAGGACACCCAGGCCGTGGGCGTCGTCGACGACCAGCCCGGCGCCGCGCTCCCGGCAGGCCGCGGCGAGCGCGGGGAGCGGTGCCGCGTCGCCATCGACCGAGAAGACCGTGTCGGACACGGCGATCGCCAGTCCCTCGTGCGTCGACAGCGCCTTGCGCACGGCCTCCGGCTCGGCGTGCGCCACGACCTGTGCCGTACCGCGGGCCAGCCGGCAGCCGTCGATGAGCGAGGCGTGGTTACCCGCGTCGGAGACGATCAGCGAGCCGTGCGGGGCCAGCGCGGTGACCGCCGCGAGGTTCGCCGCGTAGCCGGAGGAGAAGACGAGGGCCGCCTCGAAGCCGCAGTGATCGGCCAGTTCGCGTTCCAGCTCGGTGTGCAGGTCGGTGGTGCCGGTGACGAGCCGGGAGCCGGTCGAGCCGCCGCCCCAGACCCGTGCGGCACGGGCCGCGCCCTCGGCGACCTCGGGGTGGCGGGCCAGCCCCAGATAGTCATTGCTCGCCAGGTCGAGGAGCGGCGAATCGGCCGGACGCGGGCGCAGGGTCCGTACGAGTCCGGCGCGGCGGCGCAGTTCCGCCTGCTCGTCGATCCAGCCGAACGCCATGGGGGGTCCTCCGGGGGGAATTTGTAGGCAGTGCACAGACACTAGCGGGGAGACCAGCAGGTCAGTGTGTGGCAATACCCACACCTCGAAGCGACTCTGTTGTACGAAGTCTCCTTGGCCCGGGGCGCCTGAGTAGGACAGGATCGGCTCTCATGGACCTGCTGAACACGCTGGTGGACAAGGGGCTTCGGCGCGAGCGGCCGACCCGTGACGAGGCACTGGCCGTCCTCGCGACGTCCGACGACGACCTGCTCGATGTGGTGGCCGCGGCCGGAAAGGTGCGCCGGCACTGGTTCGGCCGACGGGTGAAGCTCAACTATCTCGTCAATCTGAAGTCCGGCCTGTGCCCCGAGGACTGCTCCTACTGTTCGCAGCGGCTCGGCTCCCAGGCCGGGATCCTGAAGTACACCTGGCTCAAACCCGACCAGGCCTCCGACGCGGCGGCGGCCGGTGTGGCCGGGGGCGCCAAGCGGGTGTGTCTGGTGGCCAGCGGGCGCGGTCCGACCGACCGTGACGTGGACCGGGTGTCCGAGACGATCAAGGCCATCAAGGAGAACAACGAGGGCGTCGAGGTGTGCGCCTGCCTCGGCCTGCTCTCCGACGGCCAGGCGGAGCGGCTGCGCGAGGCCGGCGCCGACGCCTACAACCACAACCTCAACACCTCCGAGGCGACGTACGGCGACATCACCACCACGCACACGTACGCCGACCGGGTGGACACGGTGACCAAGGCGCACGCGGCGGGCCTGTCCGCCTGCTCGGGGCTGATCGCCGGCATGGGCGAGACGGACGAGGACCTGGTGGACGTCGTCTTCTCGCTGCGCGCGCTGGACCCGGACTCGGTTCCGGTCAACTTCCTGATCCCGTTCGAGGGCACCCCGCTCGGCAAGGAGTGGAACCTGACCCCGCAGCGGTGCCTCAGGATCCTGGCGATGACACGGTTCGTCTGCCCGGACGTGGAGGTGCGCATCGCGGGCGGGCGTGAGGTCCATCTGCGCTCGATGCAGCCGCTCGCCCTGCACCTGGCCAACTCGATCTTCCTCGGCGACTACCTCACGAGTGAGGGCCAGGCGGGCAAGGCCGACCTGGAGATGATCGCGGACGCCGGGTTCGAGGTGGAGGGCACCGAGCAGGTCACACTGCCCGAGCACCGGGCCGGAGGCTGCCAGGACGGCGGCGGGGTCTGCGGTTCGGGCGGCGGCGGGGCGTGCGGTTCGGACGCGGAACCGCAGGCCGCCGAGCAGGCCGAACCGCAGGCCGATGAACCCCGTACGGCCGCCGGGCCCCGGACCGACCTGGTCGCCGTGCGCCGCCGGGGCGCCGGGACGGACCTCGCGCCCAATGCCTGAGCCGGCGGTCGCCGAGCTGCTGGAGCTCGACCGGCGGCATGTGTGGCATCCCTACGGGCCGATGCCCGGGCGGCAGGAACCACTCGTGGTGGAGTCGGCGAGCGGCGTGCGGCTGCGGCTCGCGGACGGCACGGGAGAGCTGGTCGACGGGATGTCGTCCTGGTGGTCGGCGATCCACGGCTACAACCACCCGGTGCTGAACGAGGCGGCGCGCGAGCAGCTGGGGCGGATGAGCCATGTGATGTTCGGCGGGCTCACGCACGAGCCCGCCGTCCGTCTGGCGAAGCTCCTTGCCGACATGTCGCCCGAAGGGCTGGAGCATGTCTTCCTCGCGGACTCCGGGTCGGTGTCGGTCGAGGTCGCGGTCAAGATGTGCCTGCAGTACTGGCGTTCGCTCGGCCGTCCCGGCAAGCAGCGGCTGCTGACCTGGCGCGGCGGCTACCACGGCGACACCTGGCAGCCGATGTCGGTGTGCGATCCCGAGGGCGGGATGCACGAGTTGTGGACCGGGGTGCTCCAGCGCCAGGTGTTCGCGGACCCGCCTCCGGCGGAGTACGAGGAGACGTACGCCGAGCACCTGCGGGCACTGATCGGGCGGCACGCCGGCGAACTGGCCGCGGTGATCGTCGAACCGGTGGTGCAGGGCGCGGGCGGGATGCGCTTCCACTCCCCCGCCTATCTGCGGGTGCTTCGCGAGGCGTGCGACGCGCACGACGTACTGCTGGTGTTCGACGAGATCGCGACCGGTTTCGGCCGTACGGGCGCGCTGTTCGCGGCGGAGCACGCGGCGGTGACACCGGACGTGATGTGCGTGGGCAAGGCGCTGACCGGCGGCTATCTGACGATGGCGGCGACGCTGTGCACCGCCCGGGTGGCCGACGGCATCTCGCGGGGTGACGTGCCGGTGCTCGCCCACGGGCCGACCTTCATGGGCAACCCGCTGGCCGCGTCCGTGGCCTGCGCGTCGATCGAGCTGCTGCTCGGGCAGGACTGGCTCGCGGAGGTCAAGCGGATCGAGGCGGGGCTGCGGGAGGGGCTCTCGGCGGCCTCTGACCTGCCGGGCGTGCGGAACGTACGGGTCCTCGGCGCCATCGGGGTCGTGCAGCTGGATCATGCGGTGGACATGAAGGCGGCCACGGAGGCGGCCGTACGCGAGGGCGTGTGGCTGCGGCCGTTCCGCGATCTGATCTACACCATGCCGCCGTACGTCACGGGCGACGCGGACCTGGCACGGATCGCGCGGGCGGTGTGCGCGGCGGCGCGGGAGGGATGACATGCCGGTACTGGTGATCACAGGCACGGGCACGGAGGTCGGCAAGACGGTCGTGACCGCCGCCGTCGCCGCGGCGGCGCTGGCCTCCGGACGTTCGGTGGCGGTGCTGAAGGCCGCACAGACGGGCGTACGGCCGGACGAGCCGGGGGACGCCGCCGAGGCCGCACGCCTCGCGGGCGCGGTGACGGCGGCCGAACTCGCCCGATATCCCGAGCCGTTGGCCCCGGCCACGGCCGCCCGCCGGGCCGGTCGCGCCCCCGTACACCCGCACGAGGTCGCGGAGGCCGCCGCCAAGCTGGCCACCGAGCACGACCTGGTGCTGGTCGAGGGGGCGGGCGGCCTGCTCGTACGGTTCGACGCGGCCGGGGGAACCCTGGCGGACGCGGCCGGGCTGCTGTCGGCACCGGTGCTGGTCGTGGCGCCGGCGGGTCTCGGCACGCTGAACGCGACGGAGCTCACGGCACGTGAACTCCGTTCCCGTGGTCTGGAGTTGGCGGGTGTGGTGATCGGGAGCTGGCCCGCGGTCCCGGATCTCGCCGCGCGCTGCAATCTCGCGGACCTGCCGGACGTGGCCGGAGCGCCGCTGCTGGGCTCGGTTCCCGCCGGCTCGGGGGCCCTCTCCCCCGGGGACTTCCGGGCGACCGCGCCGCAGTGGCTGGCGCCGCGCCTGGACGGCACGTGGGATGCGGAGGCGTTCCGGCTGCGGGAGGCTCCCCGGGCGTCCTGAGCGTTTCGGCGGGCGCCGCGGTGAAACCGCCACGGACGTGATCGCGTGTTGAACTACGTACGTGATCACCTCCGAAGGGAACTCGGTGCACACGAAACACCCACACCCGTCCCGCCGCACGGCCCTCGCGCTGGGTGCCGCCGCCGCTCTCGCGCTGAGCGGCGGCACGGCCCACGCCTCACCCGGCACCGGCGGCGTCACCGCACGGCTGAGGGAACTGGAGCGCGAGCACACCGCCCGGCTGGGCGTCTACGCCCGCAACCTGCGCACGGGCCGGACGGTGGCGTACCGGGCCGACGAGCGCTTCCCGATGGCCTCGGTGTTCAAGACGCTCGCCGCCGCGGCCGTCCTGCGCGACCTCGACCGCGACGGCGAGTTCCTGGCCAGACGCGTCCACTTCACCCAGGACTACGTCACGCGGTCGGGGTACTCCCCCGTCACCGGGCAGCACGTCGCGACCGGCATGACGGTCGGCGAACTGTGCGACGCCACCATCCGCTTCAGCGACAACACCGCCGGCAACCTGCTCCTCCGGGAGCTGGGCGGGCCGGCCGCGATCACGCGCTTCGCCCGCTCGACGGGCGACGGGGTCACCCGGCTGGACCGCTGGGAGCCCGAGCTCAACAGCGCGGAACCGTGGCGCGTGACCGACACGACCTCCCCGCGCGCCATCGGCCTGACCTACGCGCGCCTGGTGCTCGGCGACGTGCTGGAACCCCGGGACCGGGCACGGCTCACGGACTGGCTGCTCCGCAACACCACCAGCACCGAGAAGTTCCGCAAGGCCCTGCCCTCCGACTGGCTGATCGCCGACAAGACCGGCGGCGGGCGGTACGGCGGCAACAACGACGTGGGCATCACCTGGCCGCCGGACGGTCCGCCGATCGTGCTGTCGGTGCTGACCACCCAGCCCGAGGAGGACGCCCCGGCCGACAATCCGCTGGTGGCCCGGACGGCCGCGCTGCTGGCGGCGGAGCTCGCCTAGCGTGGCCGCCGACCGCAGAACTTCCCGGGACGCCTGGCTCGCCGGCGGCGCGGCCGGTGCCGCCGGTCTGCTGGCCCTGCACTCCGTCGTGCCCAACGGGATCGGTCGTCTCGGGAGCCTGCTGGAGACGTTTCTGCCGTGGCTGGGCGTGGCGGTGCCGGTCCTCGGCTGCCTGGCCTTGCTCGCGCGGTCGAGGGCGGGGCTGCTCGCCTGCCTGGCGCCCGCCCTCGTCTGGCTCTGGATGTTCGGCGGGACGTGGTTCTCCTCGCCCCCGGGCCGGTACGACCTGACCGTCGTCCAGCACAACGTGGCCGACGACAACGCCAACCCCTCCGGCACGGCACGCGCCCTGCTCGCCACGCGGGCGGAGCTGGTGGGCGTGCAGGAGCTCACGCCCACGGCGCGGCCCGCGTACCAGGACGTGCTGGGCGCGTCCCACCCGCACCGGGCGGTGCACGGCACGGTCGGGCTGTGGTCGGCCTGGCCCCTGTCGGACGTGCGGCCCGTGGACATCCGGCCCGAGGGCTTCCCGGAGAGCTGGCGGCGCGGGCTGCGGGCCACGGTGTCCGCGCCGGGCGGGGAGATCGCGGTGTACGTGGTCCATCTGCCGTCCGTCCGGCTGGGCCCGACCGGCCTCGCCTCGGCGGCCCGCGACGAGAGCGCGGCCCTGCTCGGGGCCCGGATCGCGGACGACCCGGCCGACCGGCTCCTGGTCGTCGGCGACCTCAACGGCACGGTGCACGACCGCGGACTCGGTCCGCTCACCTCCCGGCTGGGCGCCCCGCCCTCGGGGTTCGCGTTCAGCTGGCCGGCCGCCCTGCCGGTGGCGAGGATCGACCAGGTGCTGGGCAGGGGCGTCGAGGTGACGGAGGTGTCGGCGCTGGACGCGACGGGAAGTGACCACCGGCCGGTGCTCGGCCGCGTACTCCTGCGGTAGCGGCAGGGGTGCGCCGAGCCGGTACGGGGGACAATCGCGGTAAGGCCAGCCTCGTCAGGGAGGTCCCCATGCCGCTCCGCTCCGGGAAGGTGCCGCGGGACGCCGTGCACCATCCAGTGTTCGCGCGCTGCTACGCCCGGGTCAGCGTCACCGCCGAGACCCGGATGGGCATGGGGAGGGTGCGCGAGAGACTGCTCGGCGGGCTGTCCGGGCGGGTGATCGAGATCGGCGCGGGCAACGGGCTGAACTTCGCGCACTACCCGGGCACCGTCTCGGAGGTCGTGGCGATCGAACCGGAGCGGCGGCTGCGGCAGTTGGCCGTGGAGGCCGCGCTGCGCGCCGAGGTACCGGTGGACGTGGTGCCGGGGGTGGCCGAGGCGCTGCCGGTCAAGAGCGAGGGTTTCGACGCGGCGGTGGTGTCGCTGGTGCTGTGCAGTGTGCGGGACGTGCCTCGGGCGCTCGGGGAGCTGCGGCGGGTGCTGCGGCCGGGCGGTGAGGTCCGGTTCTTCGAGCATGGCAGGGGCGGCGGCCGTGCGATGACCTTCACCCAGCACGCGCTGGACCGGACGGTGTGGCCGGTGCTGAGCGGGGGCTGCCGTCTGGCGCGGGAGCCGGTGCGGTCGCTGCGGGACGCCGGGTTCGAACTCGGCCCCTACCGACAGGTGCTGATGCCGGAGCAGGGGCCGGTGCTGCCCAGCTCGTACTGCGTGCTGGGCACGGCGTGGCGCCCGGTCAGCCCCTAGGCCGCGCGGTCACAGGCTCCACTGGCGCAGTTCCTGCTCGATGTCCCGTACGGACGCCTCGCCGCTCTTGACCAGCCGGGCGAGGTCGCGGACCTGCTCGGGCGAGGTGACGACCTTGGCGCCACTGGCGACCAGGTAGGCGTAGGCGACGGCGGAGGCGAACAGCGCGTTGGAGCGCTCCAGCGCGGGGACGTGGAGGAGGAGCTGGAGCAGCGCGGCGGCGCGGGCGTGCGGGCTGTCGTAGACGGGGACGTCGAATATCCGGGCCCGGTGGCGTGCGACGGCGGCGACGAGGGCTCCCCAGTCGGTGACCTGGGGGTCTCCGGGGGTCTTCTGCTCGGCGAGCATCAGCAGCCAGGCGAGGTCGATCTCGAGGTTGTCCAACGGTTCAGTGACGACCTTCGCGCGTGCCCTCGCCCTGCGGGCCGAACTCCTCGGCGAAGACGGACTCGTACTGCTTCATGAAGTCGGCGGCGGCCTCCACGAAGGTGTGGCCGACCTCGCCGGTGTCCTGTCTGACCAGCTCCTCGATGTAGCGGTTGACGCTCATCCCGCGGGCCAGGGCGCGCTCGCGGGCTGCGCGGGCGGTGCCCTCGTCGACGCGCACGTTCAGCTGGGTCTTCGCCATACCTCGACGCTAGCGCGGAGGTGCTAGCACCGGCAAGGGCGGGTGTCCGACCCGCGGAGGATGCCGAGTGTGGGCCGGGTCACACTACGCTCGGCGGGAGCACGCAAGACCTGGACCGAGGAAGACGAGAACGGCCGAGAAGCACCCGCACGACACTTGAGGAGGCGGCCTTGTCCACACCTGCTGCGGAGCACGCTCCCGGCCTCGCGCCGGCCGACGGGATCGCGGCCCGCGCCCGCGGTCTGACGAAGGCGTACGGCTCGGGCGAGACGACCGTCCTCGCGCTCGACTCGGTGGACGTGGACATCGTCCGCGGCCGGTTCACCGCGGTGATGGGACCGTCGGGCTCGGGGAAGTCCACGCTGATGCACTGCCTGGCCGGGCTCGACACCGTCTCTGCCGGTCAGGTGTGGCTCGGCGACACGGAGATCACGGGACTGAAGGATCGCGAGCTGACGCGGCTGCGCCGGGACCGGATCGGGTTCATGTTCCAGTCGTTCAACCTCATCCCGACCCTGGACGCACTGGAGAACGTCACCCTGCCCATGGACATCGCGGGCAAGAAGCCCGACGCCCAGTGGCTGGACCGGGTCATCGACACCCTGGGCCTGAGGGACCGGCTCGGGCACCGGCCCTCCCAGCTCTCCGGCGGGCAGCAGCAACGGGTGGCCTGCGCGCGGGCACTCGCCTCCCGGCCCGAGCTGATCTTCGCGGACGAGCCGACCGGCAACCTCGACTCGCGCGCCGGTCTGGAAGTCCTCGGCTTCCTGCGCGAGGCGGTGGACCGGCTGGGTCAGACCGTCGTCATGGTCACCCACGACCCGGGCGCCGCCGCCCACTCGGACCTGGTGCTCTTCCTCGGGGACGGCCGGATCGTGGACGAGATGCCGCAGCCCACGGCGGAGGCCGTGCTGGAGCGGATGAAGAGGTTCGATGCGATCCGCACCCGGTCCGAGGACAGCGCGGCATCCGCCGAGGAGAACTGATCCCGTGCTCAAGGCGACCCTGAGAAGCTTCCTGGCGCACAAGGGGCGGCTGCTGCTCTCGGCACTCGCCGTCCTGCTGTCCGTCGCGTTCGTCACGGGCAGCCTGATCTTCTCGGACACGGTCAGCCGTACGTTCGACCGGTTGTTCGCCACCACCGCGGCCGATGTCACGGTCAGCCCGAAGGAGGACCTCGACGAGGCCGTGCCCTCGGGCCGGACGGCCACCCTGCCGGCCGCGCTCGCCGCCCGCGTCCGGCAGGTCGAGGGGGTCGCCGCGGCCCGCGCCGAGGTGGAGGTGGGCGGCCTCACGGTCACCGGCGGGAACAACGAGCCGGTGAGCCCGACCACCGGGGCACCCACGCTCGGCTACGCCTGGAAGCCCCACGAGCGCAGCCCCGTGGAGCTGACCTCCGGCCACGCCCCGCGCGGCCCCGCCGAGGCGCTGCTCGACTCGGAGACCGCCGACCGCGAGGACGTGCACATCGGCGACACGCTCACCGTGATCGCGCCGCCCGGGTCGTTCCAGGTCCGGGTCGCCGGCATCGTCACGTTCACCACCACCAACCCCGGCGCCGCCCGGATCTACCTCGACGCCCCCACCGCGCGGACGAAACTGCTGGGCGACCCGCGGGCGGCCACCAGCATCTCCGTCGACGCGGCGGAGGGCGTCGGCGACGAGCGGCTCAAGCAGCGCGTGGCCGGCGCGCTCGGTGCGCACGCCTACGACTTCAGGACGGCCGATGAGCAGGCCAAGTCGGACGTCGAGCAACTCGGCGGCTTCCTCGACGTCATCAAGTACGTGATGCTCGGCTTCGCCGGGGTCGCAGTGCTGGTCGGCGTGTTCCTGATCGTCAACACCTTCTCCATGCTCATCGCGCAGCGCACCCGCGAGCTGGGCCTGCTGCGCGCGCTCGGCGCCGACCGACGCCAGGTCCGCCGCTCGGTGCTCACCGAAGCCCTGCTGCTCGGCCTGGTCGGCTCCACGCTGGGACTGGCCGTGGGCATCGGGCTGGCGGCCGGGCTGATCGAGCTGATGGGCCTGGTCGGCATGAACATCGACGCCGGCGAGATGGCGATCGGCTGGGTGACGCCCGTAGCGGCGTACGTCGTCGGTCTCGGGGTCACGTTCGTCGCCGCGTACCTCCCGGCGCGGCGGGCCGCGGGGGTCTCGCCGATGGCCGCGCTCTCCGACGCCGAGGTCGCGGGGGTGGGCCGGCCGCTGCGGGTGCGCGCGGTCGCGGGTGCGATCGTCGGGGTGGCCGGTGCGGCGGCGCTCGTGGGGTGCGTGGTGTCGGAGCGGACGTCGGCGGCGGCGTCCCTGCTGGGCCTCGGTGTGGTGCTGACCCTGATCGCGACGGTGATCGCCGGTCCGCTGCTGGTGCGCCCGGTGATCCGCGTGCTCGGCGGGGCCTTCCCGGCGCTGTTCGGGCCGGTCGGCCGGATGAGCCAGCGCAACGCGCTGCGCAACCCCCGGCGGACCGGGGCCACCGCCGCCGCCCTGATGGTGGGGCTCGCCCTGGTCGGCGGGATGTCGGTGGCGAGCGAGTCGATGACCGCGTCGTTCGACCAGCAGATCGACAGGACGCTGGGCGCCGACTACGTCGTCCAGAACGCCAACTTCCTGCCGTTCCCGGAGGAGGTCACCGACGAGGTGCGCGGCACCGAGGGCGTTGGCCTGATCGTGCGCGGACGGTTCACGCCGGTCGCGGTGCGCCTGCCGGGCGGCGACCGCGTGGAGACGACCGCCGCGGGCTACGATCCGCGGCTCGACGAGGTCGCCAACATCACCTACGCGCGAGGGGACTCCGCGGCCGCGCTCGCGCCCGGGCACCTCGCCATGGACCGGGACTTCGCACGCGACCACGGCGTGCGGGTGGGCAGCACCCTCCCGGTGGAGTTCCCGGGCGGACGCTCGGCCGAGCTGACGGTCGGCGCCCTCACCGACCAGGACTCCGCCGAGGGGTTCGGGACACAGGGCGGTCTCTACTTCGGCCTCGGCACCCTGGAGCGGTACGCGCCCGGCGGGCAGGACTCCGCGCTGTACGTCAACGCCGCTCCCGGCACGAGCGACGACGATCTGCGCGCGAACCTGGAGAAGGCCCTGGCCCCCTACCCGCAGGTGCAGGTGCGGGACCTGGCCGACTACAAGCAGCTGGTCCGGGAGCAGATCGCCGTCCTGCTGTACCTCGTGTACGCGCTGCTGGGACTGGCGATCATCATCGCGGTGCTCGGCGTGGTCAACACCCTCGCCCTGTCGGTCGTCGAGCGCACCCGGGAGATCGGGCTGCTGCGGGCGATCGGACTGGCCCGGCGTCAACTGCGGCGGATGATCCGGCTGGAGTCGGTGGTCATCGCGGTGTTCGGGGCCGTCCTGGGGCTCGCGCTGGGGCTGGTGTGGGGCGTGTGCACCCATGAGGTGCTGGCCCTCCAGGGCATGACTGCCCTCGCGATCCCGTGGTTCACGGTCGTCGCGGTGGTGGTCGGCTCGGCGGTGGTCGGGGTGGTGGCGGCACTGCTGCCGGCGCTGCGCGCCTCACGCATGAACGTACTGGCGGCCATCGCGCACGAGTGAGGGAACCGGGGCACACTCAAGTGGCTTTCCTGTGAGGTGCGGTCATGCCGCGCGCCCGTTCCCCTCGGGAGCCATCCGCTCGAACCGGCGTCCGCCGGGGCCGGTTGGCTGAGCCGCCGTGACCTCGGGGTGTTCGGCGAGGTGACCGTTGCGAAGCGGGCGGCGCGGACCAGAGCGACGAGGTGCGGTGACCGACCTCCAGCGTTCCCGGGCTGACCCACCGCTGTCCGAGGAGGCGGGCGGCTGGCTGCTTCCGCCCCCCGTTCGGCAGCGAGGGCGCCGCGGACATGATGTGGGGTGGCGCCGGAGCGCCGTACTGGCTGACCGCCCGGAGGACCTGGCTGAGCGGAGGTTCGACCAGGCGACGTTCACCCGGCAAGTGCAGCTGATGCCCACTGCGTGGGATTGCTGCCGGCGCCGCTGCGGCCGAACAGGGAGACGAAGCCGCCGACGAGTAGCCGAAGGACGCAGGTGATCGGCGGGACCATCAGGGGCTGCCGCTCCTGCCGGTGACGGTGAGCGGCCCGCGATGTCCACCCTCGGCGCGGAATCCGTTCGCCAGGCAGACCGGCGCTCTGCTTGGCTCACCTCCATGAGTGATCTTCGCATCCGCTGCGCCACCCTCTCGGACATCGACACCGTGCTGCGGTTGTGGCGCGAAGCCGCGGAAGGAACGAGCATCAGCGACGACCACGACGGAGTGGCCCGTCTCATCACACGAGACCCCGAAGCCCTGCTCCTCGCCGAGCGCGACGGCATCCTCGCCGGCACCGTCATAGCCGGCTTCGACGGATGGCGATGCTCCGCCTACCGACTGGCCGTACACCCCGACCACCGACGGCAGGGCATCGCCACCGCCCTGCTGGAAGCCGCAGAACAACGCTTCTCCACCCTCGGCGGCCGACGTGTCGACGCCATGGTCCTTGAAGCCAACGAACAGGCCCACCACACCTGGGCTGCCGCTGGCTACCATCGCGAGGGCCACTGGCGACGCTGGGTCAAGCCCCTCACCGACCAGGCGCCGCCACTCGCTGATCCCCGGGACCCGGACGTCCCGCGGTGATCTCGGCCTGGGACGCGGTGCTCTCGATCCCGAAGAGGACTTTGCCCATCCTTTGCTCTTGACTGGCCACTCGGTTCTGCATGAAAGGTTGTGAACGTTCGCCCATGGGCGAGCCGCCCCGTGCGCGACACCGCGCGTCCCGCGCCGTTCTGGAGAACCATGGAACGGGGGTGAAGCGATGACCGAGGTGCTCTTCCTGCTGGCGGCGATCCTGCTCTCGCTGACCTGCGGCGCCTTCGTGGCGGCCGAGTTCTCCCTCACGACGGTCGAGCGCGCCGAGCTGGAGCAGGCGGTGGAGCGCGGCGAGCGGGGCGCGCAGGGTGCGCTGAAGGCCGTACGGAACCTGACGTTCCAGCTCTCCGGGGCGCAGCTGGGCATCACCGTCACGAACCTGGTGATCGGCATGCTCGCCGAGCCGTCGATCGCCGCGCTGATCGCCGGGCCGATGGAGGACCTCGGCATCTCGCGCTCGGCGTCGCGCAGCCTGGCGCTGGTGATCGGCACCGCTCTGTCGACGGTGTTCCTGATGGTCGTCGGGGAGCTGGTACCGAAGAACTGGGCGATCTCCTCGCCGCTGGCCGTGGCCAAGACGGTGGGCAACGCGCAGCGCTGGTTCAGCACCGCGTTCCGGCCGTTCATCACGCACCTCAACAACACGGCGAACCGGATCGTGCGCCGCATCGGTCTGGAGCCCGCCGAGGAGCTGGCCTCGGCGCGCGGACCGCAGGAGCTGGCGGCGCTCGCCCGGCACTCCGCCAGGGAGGGCGCCCTGGAGCCCGACACCGCCGAGCTGTTCGTGCGGACCCTGAACCTGGTCGACCTGACCGCGGAGAACGTGATGACGCCCCGTGTGCAGGTCGTCGCGCTGGAGGTGCAGGCGACCCTGGAGGACGTGGCGAACGCGACGCGGGCGACCGGGCTGTCCCGGTTCCCCGTCTACCGCGGCACGCTCGACTCGGTCGTGGGGACCGCGCACGTGAAGGACGTACTGACGGTGCCGGCGGAGCGCCGGACGCGGATCTTCGTCTCCGAGCTGATGCGCGAGCCGCTGCTGGTCCCCGAGTCGCTGACCGTCGACCGCCTCCTGGACCGGCTCTCCGGCAAGCGCACGATGGCCGTCGTGATCGACGAGTACGGCGGCACGGCGGGCGTGGCCACGCTGGAGGACATCGTCGAGGAGGTCGTCGGCGAGGTCCGCGACGAGCACGACCCGCACGAACTGCCGGACCTCGCGCCGGCCGGCACGGACGAGAACGGCCACGCGCTGTACTCGGCCGACGGCTCCGCGCGCGTCGACCACCTGGAGCGCGTCGGGCTGCGGGCGCCCGAGGGGCCGTACGAGACGCTCGCCGGGCTGGTGGCGACCACGCTCGGCCGGATACCGGCCGCCGGTGACACCCTCGAGGTCGCGGGCTGGCGGGTGGAGGTCCTGGACGCCACCGGCCGCCGGGCGTCCCGCGTCCGGCTGCGCGCGCCCCTGTCCGCCGAGAAGCCCGAGCAGAAGGGGGTGGAGCTGTGACCGCCGTCCAGCTGCTGATCGGCCTGGCGATGATCGTCGTCAACGCCTTCTTCGTCGGCGCCGAGTTCGCGCTGATCTCCGTACGCCGCAGCCAGATCGAGCCCTACGCCGACCAGGGCGTCCGGCGGGCCAAGAGCGTGCTGTGGGGGCTGGAGCACGTGTCCGCGCTGATGGCGGCCGCGCAGCTGGGCATCACGCTGAGCACGCTGGTGCTGGGTGTGGTCGCCGAGCCGGCGATCGCGCACCTGCTGGAGCCGGCGTTCCACGCGGCGGGCGTGCCCGAGGGCCCGGGGCACGCGGTGTCCTTCGTGATCGCGCTGGCTCTGGCGACCTATCTGCACATGCTGCTCGGCGAGATGGTGCCGAAGAACATCGCGCTCGCCGAGCCGGTGCGCAGCGCGCTGGCTCTCGGTCCGCCCCTGGTGGCGCTGTCCCGGGCGCTGCGGCCGGTGATCTTCACGGTGAACGCGTTCGCCAACACGCTGCTGAAGCTGCTGCGCGTGGAGGCCCGGGAGGAGGTCGCCGCCTCCTACTCGGACGCCGAGATAGCGCGGATCGTGAAGGACTCCAGCGAGGCGGGCCTCATCGACGACCGGGCCCAGGAGCGGCTGCGCGACGCGCTGGAACTGGGCCGCCGCCCGGTGCGCGACGTGGTGCTTCCGCTGGAACGCGTGGTGTACGCGAGCGTGGGCGTCACCCCGGGGGAGCTGGAGCGGCTGTCGGCGGAGACCGGGTTCTCCCGCTTCCCGGTGGTGGACGAGGGGCGCCGGATCGTGGGCTATCTGCACGTGAAGGACGCCCTGGAGGCCCTCGCGCGGGATGCGCCGTTCCGGCTGCGGGACATGCGGGCGATCGCACGCGTGCGGGAGCACACACCGCTGGACGACGTCCTCACGGCGATGCGCGGCAGCCGTACGCACGTCGCGGCCGTCCTCGGGACGGACGGGCGGCTGGCCGGGCTGGTGACGATGGAGGACGTGCTGCGGGAGCTGTTCGGGCAGCGGGCATGAGGCGGTGACCGGCATGCGCGGACGGCCGGCTCCCGGCATGTGAGAGGCCCGGAACCCGGAGGCCGGCCGGCTGCCGACGGGTGAGCGGCCCGGGCTCCACAAGCCGACCGACTGCTGGGTATGTGCACGGGATACCATGTTCGTCGCCATGCAGACGAACCCCACCTACAGCAGCCTGGTCGCGGTCGGCGACTCCTTCACCGAGGGCATGTCGGACCTGTTGCCCGACGGCACCTACCGGGGCTGGGCGGACCTGCTCGCCGCGCGGATGGCGGCCCGTACGCCCGGATTCCGGTACGCCAACCTCGCGGTGCGCGGCAAACTGATCCGGCAGATCGTCGACGAGCAGGTGGACGTGGCGGCGGCCATGGGGGCCGACGTCATCACCCTGGTCGGCGGCCTCAACGACACGCTGCGTCCCAAGTGCGACATGGGCCGGGTGCGCGGGCTCCTGGAGGAGGCAGTGGAGAAGCTGGCCCCCTCGTGCCGCCAGCTCGTCCTGATGCGCAGCCCGGGCCGGCAGGGCCCCGTCCTGGAGCGGTTCCGGCCGCGCATGGAGGAGCTGTTCGCCTGCGTCGACGAGCTGGCCGCGCGGCACGGCGCGATCGTCGTCGACCTGTACGGCGCGCCGTCGCTCCGCGACCCGCGACTGTGGGACGTGGACCGGCTGCACCTGGCGGCCGAGGGGCACCGCCGGGTCGCGGAGGCCGTGTGGCAGGCACTCGGCTACGCCCCCGAGGACGCCGAGTGGCACACGCCGATCCCGGCGACGCTGCCGCCGGGCTGGGTCATGCGGCGGGCGGCGGACGTGCGGTTCGCCCGGCAGCACCTGCTGCCGTGGATAGCCCGCCGCCTGACGGGCCGCTCCTCGGGCGACGGCCTGCCGCCGAAGCGGCCGGAGCTGCTGCCGTACGAGGACCGGGTATAGGCGGTTCCCGCGGGCGCCGCGGGTGACCGGCCCCGGGTCCGGTCCACCCCCTGCGACCCCGGCCGGACCAGCCGAGCCGCTCTTGTAGGTTCCGACGAAGGTACCCGCGGCGCTGGCCTGCACGAATCGCCAGTAGAATCCGTGCACGTGACTTCCGCTCCCGCCAAGCCCCGCATCCCGAACGTCCTCGCCGGACGCTACGCCTCCGCCGAGCTCGCCACGCTCTGGTCGCCCGAGCAGAAGGTGAGGCTGGAGCGGCAGCTCTGGCTCGCCGTGCTGCGCGCCCAGAAGGACCTCGGGATCGAGGTGCCGGACGCGGCGCTCGCCGACTACGAGCGGGTGCTCGACACCGTCGACCTGGCCTCCATCGCCGAGCGCGAGAAGGTCACGCGGCACGACGTGAAGGCGCGGATCGAGGAGTTCAACGACCTCGCCGGGCATGAGCACGTGCACAAGGGCATGACCTCCCGCGACCTCACCGAGAACGTCGAGCAGCTGCAGATCCGGCTCTCCCTGGAGCTGATGCGCGACCGCACGGTGGCGGTCCTGGCCCGCCTGGGCAAGCTGGCCGGCGAGTACGGCGAGCTGGTCATGGCCGGCCGCTCGCACAACGTCGCCGCTCAGGCCACCACCCTCGGCAAGCGCTTCGCGACCGCCGCCGACGAGCTGCTCGTCGCCTACGGCCGTGTCGAGGAGCTGCTGGGCCGCTACCCGCTGCGCGGCGTCAAGGGCCCGGTCGGCACCGCGCAGGACATGCTGGACCTGCTGGGCGGGGACGCCACGAAGCTCGCGGACCTGGAGCAGCGGATCGCCACGCACCTGGGCTTCTCCCAGGCGTTCACCTCGGTCGGCCAGGTCTACCCGCGCTCGCTCGACTACGAGGTCGTGACGACGCTGGTGCAGCTGGCGGCGGCCCCGTCGTCGCTGGCGAAGACGGTCCGGCTGATGGCCGGGCACGAGCTGGTCACCGAGGGCTTCAAGCCCGGCCAGGTCGGCTCCTCGGCGATGCCGCACAAGATGAACACCCGCTCCTGCGAGCGCGTCAACGGCCTCATGGTCATCCTGCGCGGCTACGCGTCGATGACCGGCGAGCTGGCGGGCGACCAGTGGAACGAGGGCGACGTGTCCTGCTCGGTGGTGCGCCGGGTCGCGCTGCCGGACGCGTTCTTCGCGCTCGACGGTCTGCTGGAGACGTTCCTGACAGTGCTCGACGAGTTCGGCGCGTTCCCGGCGGTCGTGGCCCGTGAGCTGGACCGCTATCTGCCGTTCCTCGCCACCACCAAGGTCCTGATGGGCGCCGTGCGCGCGGGTGTGGGCCGGGAGCTCGCGCACGAGGCGATCAAGGAGAACGCCGTCGCCTCCGCGCTCGCGATGCGTGAGCAGGGCGCCGAGCGCAACGAGCTGCTCGACAAGCTGGCCGCCGACGAGCGCATTCCCCTGGACCGCGCCCAGCTGGACGCGCTGATGGCCGACAAGCTGTCCTTCACGGGCGCCGCGGGCGACCAGGTGGCCGCCGTGGTCGCCCGGGTCGATGAGATCGTGAAGCAGCACCCCCAGGCAGCGGGCTACACGCCCGGCGCGATCCTCTGACGCGCCGCACACGATGCCCCGTTTCACGCCCGAGGAGCTTGAGGCCGCCCGCGACCGCGTCGTGCCGGACGTCGTCGCGGATGGTCTTCGGGTGCTGTTCTGCGGGATAAATCCCGGTCTGATGACGGCCGCGACGGGCCATCACTTCGCCCGTCCGGGCAACCGCTTCTGGCCCGTGCTGCACCGGTCCGGGTTCACACCGCGGCTGCTGAAGCCGTCCGAGCAGCAGGAGTTGCTGTCGTACGGGCTCGGCATCACCAACGTGGTGGCGCGGCCGAGTGCCCGGGCCGACGAGCTGAGCGCCGAGGAGTACCGGGAGGGCGGGCGGCTGCTTGCCCGGAAGGTGGGGCGGCTGCGGCCGGGCTGGCTGGCCGTGGTGGGAGTGACCGCGTACCGCGCCGCGTTCGACGACCGGAGGGCTCAGGTGGGGCCGCAGGCGCGGATGATCGGGGAGGCGCGCGTGTGGGTGCTGCCCAACCCGAGCGGGCTGAACGCGCACTGGACCGCCGGGACCATGGCGGAGGAGTTCCGGAGGCTGCGGGAGGCGGCGGAGGACTGACCGGGGACGGTCGTCTCCCTTGCCGCGGGGGACTCGCTCACGGCGGGGCCGTCTCCGTGACCACGGCCAGGAGCTGGACGTCGTCCGCCGGGTCCCGGGCCGCGACCGCCACGGCAACCCAGCGGCCGGTGCCTCCCACCTGCCACACGTACGCCACATCGGCCCAGGCGCTCAACTCGGCCCAGGGCCGGGGTGTCTCCTCCCACTCGGCGCGCAGCTGGACGGTCTGCAGGTTGTAGGGGTCCGTGTCGCCCCAGCGCGAGGCGAGGAGTTCGTAGACGGCGTCCCGGCCCTTCTCGAACTGGTCGGTCGTCAGCGCCCGGGTCGCGGGGTCGCTGTCTGCCGCGCTCTCTAACACCGCGATGTGGTAGCCGGGGCCCGAGGTGCCGACATCCGACGGGCCGTGCTCCGCCGGAAAGGGGCGGAAGCACAGCTCGTCGACGAGGGCGATGTGCTGCGCGATGTTCATGAGGTCCAGTAAACCCGCCCCCACTGACACTTGGCGGGGCATCACCCCTGTTATCGGTCAGGCGTCCCGGCGGCGCAGGCTCCACACTCCCACCAGCAGGGCTGCCACCGCCCAGAGCGCGCTCGCCGCGAGCCCCGTCCATGGGCCGAGGGACGATCCGTCGCCGCTCTGCCTCAGGACCGACTGCCCCGCCTTGTCGGGCAGGAAGTCGGCGACCGTGCCCGTGGCGTCGCCGATGACGAACGACACGACCAGGATGAACGGGATCAGCAGGGACAGTGCGGCCGTGCCACTGCGCAGCAGGGCGGTGAGCCCGGCGGCGAGCAGGGCCATCAGCATGAGGTAGACGCCGCAGCCCATGACTCCGCGCACCTGCTCTCCGGTGCCGAGTCCGGCGGCCGCCGATCCGAGCCCCGCCCGGGCGACGAGCAGCGCGGCCAGGGCGGTCACCCACCCCACCAGCAGGGTCGGTGCGGCGATGACGGCAGCCTTGGCCGCGAACCACCGGCCGCGCCGCGGAACCGCGGCGAGCGAGAGCCGCAGCGCTCCCGACCGGAACTCGGACGACACTGCCATGGCCCCGAAGGAGACGGCCGCGATCTGGCCCGGTACGACGCCGGACAGCGCCGTGAACAGCGGATCGAACCCCGGGTCCGACGTGCCGGAGACACCGGCGATCGCCGAGAACGCCGTGGTCGCGGCGAACAGGGCGAGCAACGCTCCGGGGAGCGATCGCAGTGTGCGGATCTTCAGCCACTCGGAGCGGACGACGGGCGTGAGCTGCATGGTCAGGCCTCCTGTGGCTGCGCGGTGAACTCGGCTTCAGCCGAGGTGAGGTCGAAATAGGCCTGTTCCAACGTGCCCTCCTCGGCCGCGAGTTCCAGGACCGGCACGCCCGCGTGGGAGGTGAGGCGGCCGATGTCGTCCACGCGTGCGTGGTCCACGGTCCAGTGCCCGTCCACGTGTTCCACGGCCTCGTGGCCGTGCTCCGCGAGCGCGCTCCTCAGCGCAACGGGATCGCTCGTGCGGACACGTACCCGGGGCCGCACGCGTGCGTGGATGAACTCCCGCATCGGGGTGTCGGCCAGCAGTCGCCCCCGGCCGAGGACGACGAGGTGGTCCGCGAAGGACGCGGTCTCGTTCATCAGGTGGCTGGAGACCAGGACCGTGCGTCCCTCCCCCGCGAGCCGGCGCAGCAGCTGCCGGATCCACACGATGCCTTCGGGGTCGAGCCCGTTGGACGGCTCGTCCAGCATGACCACCTCGGGGTCGCCCAGCAGGGCGGCGGCGATGCCCAAGCGCTGGCGCATGCCCAGGGAGTACGTCCGCACCCGGCGCCGGGCCACCGACGCCAGGCCCGTCTCCTCCAGTACCTCGTCGACCCGGCGGTCCGGGATGCGGTTGCTCACCGCCAGGACACGGAGGTGGTCGCGAGCGCTGCGGGAGCCGTGCGCGGCCTGTGCGTCGAGCAGAGCGCCGACGTGCCGCAGGGGTTCGCGCAGGGCCGGGTAGGCGCGGCCGCCGACCGTGGCGGAACCGGTGGTCGGCCGGTCGAGGCCCAGCACCAGTCGCATGGTGGTGGACTTGCCGGCGCCGTTGGGGCCGAGGAAGCCAGTGACGCGGCCGGGCAGCACCCGGAAGGTGAGGCAGTCCACGGCTCGTTTACCGCCGTACTCCTTGGTGAGGTTCTGGACTTCGATGCTGGTCATGGCAGCAGCCTGACCGTTCATCTGGGGCGGGGCCTCCCCCGGCGGTGGAGATCCTCTCCCCCGCCCGGGGGAGGCTCGTTGCCGGTGACGGCTGCCACGATGGCGCAATGGTCCGCATGCTGCGCCCGCTCACGCGGGCGGTGACGTACAAACGATGGCTGCACCTGATGGTGGGCATCGTGTGGTCGTCGTTGTGGATTTTCATCGACGAGGCGTGGTGGACCCAGGTCACGGCCGCCCTGTTGCTCGGACTCGCGGGCCTCGTGCCCCTGACACGCGTGGTGGAGGGGTTTCAGGCCAGGCTGCTGCTGACCGACCACCGGCAGGAGGGTGAGAGCGCGGAGATCGTGACCACCCCGTCGGTCACGTGGGGGGACCGCGGGCGGACGGTGGTGTGGCTGGAGACGCGGCTCGTCTTCGGCTGGGTCGTGGCCCATCTCTCCGTTCAGTTGCCCCTTTTCGCGGTCGACCTGCTGACGACGGGGCTCGGTCTTGGACCCTTCGCTGACGGATTCGTGACCGTCGAGGAGAACCGCTGGTGGCACGCCGTGGCGGCACCCGCGCCATTGATTCTGCTCCCCGTGGTCGTGGTGTGGTCGGGCCACTGCATCACCGCGCTGGCCGAACGGCTTCTCGGGCCTTCGCCCGCCGAGCGGATGGCGGCACTGGAGGCGCGCACCGACCAGTTGCTGGAACGCACGCGGATCGCCCGCGAGTTGCACGACTCCATCGGGCATGCGCTCACGGTCGCCGTGGTGCAGGCCGGGGCGGCTCGGGCGGCCGGTGACGCGGAGTTCACGGACCGGGCGCTGGGCGCCATCGAAGAGACCGGCCGGGCCGCCCTGGAGGACCTGGAGCGCGTACTGGGTGTCCTGCGCGAGTCGGAGAAACCGGTGAGCGGCAGGCCGACGCTGGCGGACGCCGACCGGTTGCTGGAGTCCGCACGTGCCTCCGGTGCGAAGGTCGACGCCGAGGTGACGGGCCCGGTGGACACCGTGCCCCGGCCGGTGTCCCGGGAGGGATACCGGATCCTCCAGGAAGCCCTGACCAACGTGCTGCGGCACGCGGGGACGGTCCCGGCGCACGTACGCGTCCAGGTCGCCGACGGCACCCTCGTTCTCTCGATACGCAATCCCCTGACGGCTCCGGTGCCGGGCCCCGGGCGCGGCAGCGGCCTGCGCGGCATACGCGAGCGCGCGGCCTTGCTCGGCGGGCGGTCCCGGACCGGCCCTGACGAAGGTGACTGGCAGGTCCATGTCGAGCTACCGCTGAGTTGATCTACGCTGATCCGATGCCGGTCACTGTTCTCCTCGTCGACGACGAACCCCTGGTACGCGCGGGTCTGCGAGCCGTGCTGGAGGCGCAGCCCGACATCGAGGTCGTCGGGGAGGCCGCGGACGGGGCGTCGGTGATCCCGCTCGTGCGACAGCTGCGGCCGGACGTGGTCGCCATGGACGTACGGATGCCGCTGCTGGACGGTATCGAGGCCACCCGGGCGCTGCTGCGGACGGTCGACGAGCCGCCGCGGGTCCTAGTGGTGACGACCTTCGAGAATGACGAGTACGTCTACGAGGCACTGCGCGCGGGTGCCGACGGGTTCTTGCTGAAGAGGGCCCGGCCCGCCGAGATCGTGCACGCGGTGCGGCTGATCGCCGAGGGTGAGTCGCTGCTGTTCCCGGCCTCGGTGCGGCAGCTCGCCGCCGAGTACGGCGACACCGGCGGGAACCGTGCGGCACGGGCCGCGATGGAGCGGGCCCGGCTGACCGAGCGCGAGGCCGAGGTGCTGCGGCTGATGGCGCGCGGCCTGTCGAACGCGGAGATCGCCGCCCGGCTGGTGGTGGGGACGGAGACCGTGAAGTCGCATGTCAGCGCGGTGCTGGCGAAGCTCGGGGCGCGGGACCGCACACAGGCGGTGATCACGGCGTACGAGTCGGGGTTCGTGGCACCGGGCTGATCCCCCGGGACCTGCCCCGGGACCGGCGCCTGCCCCTCGCCGGGGTGCATCGTGCCGAAGTACGATCCGGCCAACACGCGCACGACCTGGGAGGACGGACGGTGGGGCGGCTGACCGGCGGGGATCCCTCGCTGCTGCGCAGGATCAACTCCGCGGTGGTGCTGCACGCGCTGCGCGCCACGGACTGCGCGACGCTGACCGAGATCACCCGGGTGACGGGGCTGTCCCGGCCGACCGTCGAGGGCGTCGTCGAGGGGCTGATCGAGGCCGGGCTCGTCGTCGAGAAGGCGGCCGAGGAGGGTGCCGCGCGACGGCAGGGGCGGCCCGCGCGGCGGTTCCGGTTCCGGGCGGAGGCCGGGCACCTGCTGGGACTGGAGATCGGGGCGCGCCGGGTGGCCGCGCTGCTGGCCGACCTGGACGGCCGGGTGATCGGCTCCCAGGCCAAGGACGTGCCGGAGACGGCCGGGGCCGACGAGCGGCTGGAGCGGCTGCGGGGTGCCGTCGCCGAGCTGCTGCGGCGGGCCGGTGTCGCCCGCGGCTCACTGTGGGCCGTGGGCGTGGCGACGCCCGGGATCGTCGAGGCGGACGGCACGGTGCGGCTGGGCACCGCGCTGCCCGGGTGGACGGGGCTGCGGCTGGGCGAACGGCTGGGCCGGTCCTTCAAGTGCCCGGTCCTGGTGGAGAACGACGCCAACGCGGCCGCCGTCGCCGAGCACTGGAAGGGCGCGGCCGCCGAGTCGGACGACGTGGTGTTCGTGCTGGCGGGGCTCAGCCCGGGCGCCGGTTCGCTGATCGGGGGGCGGCTGCACCGGGGCTACGGCGGCGCGGCCGGGGAGATCGGCGCGCTGCACCTGCTGGGCCGGGAGGTGACGCCCGAGACGCTCCTGTCCACCACGGACGAACCCCTCCACCCCCTGGACGAGCAGGCGGTCGCCGAGGTGTTCGCGCAGGCCCGCGAGGGCGACCAGCGGGCCCGCGCGGCTGTCGACCGCTTCAACCAGCGCCTGGTCCACGACGTGGCGGCCCTGGTCCTTGCCCTCGACCCGGAACTGGTCGTCATCGGCGGCTGGGCCGCGGGTCTGGACGGCGTCCTGGACCCCCTCCGTCACGAACTGGCCCGCTACTGCCTGCGGCCCCCGCAGGTGACCCTGTCCCGTCTGGGAGACGCGGCAGTGGCGACAGGCGCCCTGCGTCTCGCCCTGGACCATGTGGAGGAGCAGCTCTTCACGGTGGAGACGCCTACGGCACCCCACCGCTGACGCCCCCCCCCGCGGGCACGGGGCCCTGCCGAACCGCGGCTCCACCGCACATGCGCGCGGCCAGCCGCAGCGCACCCCCGAGCCACCGATCAACGCCCTGCCGCCGACCCCCTCACGGGCACGGGACCCTGCCGATCCGCGCCTCCACCCCCGCGGACGCGACCAGCCGCAACGCACCCCCGCCCCCCGATCGACGCCCTAACGGTCGGGGGCCGTTTCGTGACCGCTGCGGCTCCACCGCGTCAGCACGACCGGCCGCCACGCACCCGCGGCCCCCCGACGCACCGCACCCCCTGCACCGCTGACGTCAGGACGCCTGCCGCTGCGGCCCGGCGTGGATTTCCACGCCCCCCGCGTCACCGAAGGTCAACCGACACGTGTCAGCGCGATACGTCGCCACCGAAAGCGCGGCCGTGCGCCCCGCGGCGACGAACCGGGTCGTCACCACCAGCACGGGAGCCCCGGGCAGCCGGTCCAGCTCCTTCGCGTCGTCGGCCCCGGCAGAGCCGAGCTCCACCGCGTTCTCCTGCCGCTCCAGCTCCAGCCGCTGCAGCTCGCGCAGCACCGCACGCGCGCGCGCCGCTCCGGACGGCGCGTCGATGTCGGAGCGGTCGGGCACCGAGGACTCCGGGACGTACAGCAGTTCGGCGGCGACGGGCCGCCCGTGCGAGACGCGGGACCGGCGCACGATGTGCACGGACTCCTCCCGGCCGGTCTCCAGCGCCTCGGCGACGGCCGCAGACGGCACGGCCTCCGTGCAGTCGACGAGCTGCCAGGCGTCCTCGGGGCCGCCCGGCCAGGTGTGCGGGCCGGTGCCGAGGGAGACGCCCTCGCGGGGCGGCGCGACGGTCGTACCGACACCGCGGCGGCGCTGCAGCCTGCCTTCCAGTTCGAGCTGCTCCAGGGCCTGGCGGAGCGTGGCGCGGGCGACGCCGAAGCGTGCTGCGAGGTCGCGCTCGTTGGGGAGGATCTCCCCCACCGAGAACTCCGAGTCGAGCGCCTGACTGAGCACGGTCTTGAGATGCCAGTACTTCGGTTCCGGCACCGATTCCAGCTGCGTGGTCCCCACCCTGTCCTCCGCAATCGCCGTGGTCGGCGGCTTTTCAGCGCCCTTGTTTATTAAAGGTTGTTGCACTTCTCTGCGACCATAGGACGGCCCTGATCCTTGGTCAAGACCAATGGCCGGGAACGTTCACGGGGCGTTTCCCAGGGCCCCGGCAGGCCCAGGAGTGCCGGCTGCGCGGCGGACAGCGACCGCAGTTCGCCGGGGTTTGCCGGGACGGGTTTGCAACGACGTGGACGGCCTGGATCCGGCCGTCCGCGTCGTCGAGCTGGAAGACGGAGTCGGGGTTGTCCCCGGACAGGACGGGGCGACGCCCAGCGGGACGGGACGGTGCGCTTCGAAGACCTCGGCGACGTCGGGCGACGTCGGTCGCGGTCTCGGTGGTCACCGCTCCGCCCCGGCCCACCGCTGCGGCCCTGTCCAGGCGCGATCGCCCCGTCCCGGACAGAATGGCGTTCAGGCGCCGGTTTCCGGCGGCGCGGCTCCCCGGAGGTGGCGATGCGGTACGCGGTGCTGGGTACGGGCCAGGTCGGGCGGACGCTCGGCGGACGGCTGGTGGAACTGGGGCACGAGGTGCGGCTCGGCTCGCGCACGCGGGACAACGCCGCCGCGGTGCAGTGGGCCGCCGCCGCGGGCCCCAGGGCGGGCTCGGGGACGTTCGCGGACGCGGCGGAGTTCGGTGAGGTCGTGGTGAACGCGGTGGGCGGGCGGGTGGCGCTCGCCGCGCTGGAGGCGGCGGGGGCGGGGCACCTCGGCGGGAAGGTCCTCGTGGACGTCTCCAACCCGCTGGCGTTCGAGGAGGGCGAGCTGCGGCTGTCGCCGGTGGAGTCGGACAGTGTGGGCGAGCAGATCCAGCGGGCGTTTCCGCACGCGCGCGTGGTGAAGACGCTCAACACCGTCAACTGCCGGGTGATGGTGGAGCCCGCGCGGGTGCCGGGCCAGCACGACGTCTTCGTCTGCGGGGACGACCCGGGCGCCAAGGAGCAGGTGACGGCGCTGCTCGGGGAGTTCGGCTGGCCGGCGGACCGGGTGCTCGACCTGGGCGGCATCCGGGCGTCCCGGGCCGTGGAGATGTGGCTGCCACTGTGGGGCGGCCTGTTCCAGAAGTTCGGGCACGGGGAGTTCAACCTGGAGGTGCGCAGGGCCCGCTGAGCGGCACGCGCCCGTGAAGGTGCCGGCATCTTGGGGCTACCCGCCGGTAGCAATTGCTGACAAGCTGTCTACAGCGTCCGTCAGTGAGTACAGCCGAGGAGCACCCATGTCCGCCACCGTCTCCTTCAAAGTCGCCACCGCGCAGGGCGAGCAGAACGTGACCCTGTCCTACACCCGCGAGGGCAGCGGCGAGCCGCTGCTCCTGCTGCACGGCATCGGCCACCACCGGCAGGTGTGGGACCCGGTACTCCCCGCGCTCGCGGCCGAGCGCGATGTGATCGCCGTCGACCTGCCCGGGTGCGGTGAGTCACCGGCGCTCCCGGACGGCATGGCGCACAACCTGCCGACGATGAACGCCGTCCTCGCGGCGCTGTGCGAGGCACTGGAGATCGAACGACCGCACGTGGCGGGCAACTCGCTGGGCGGTCTGCTGGCCCTGGACCTGGCTCGGGCTTCGCTGGCCCGGTCGGTCACCGCCCTGTCCCCCGCCGGGTTCTGGAGCGCGGCCGAGCGCCGCTACGCCTTCGCCGTGCTGATGACGATGCGGCAGATCGCCCAGCGGATGCCGCTGCCGCTGGTCGAACGGCTGGCCCGCCCGGCGATCGGCCGCACCCTGCTGACGAGCACCATCTACGCCCGCCCGGGCCGCCGTTCACCCGAGGCCGTGATCGCCGAGACGCTCGCGCTGGCCCGGGCGCAGAGGTTCTCCGAGACGCTCCGCTCGGGCCGGACCGTGCGGTTCACCGACGACATCGTGGGCACGCCGGTCACCGTGGCCTGGGGCAACCGCGACCGGATCCTCATCCCCCGCCAGGGTGTACGGGCCAAGGGCGTCATCCCCCAGGCCCGGCTGGTACGGCTGCCCGGCTGCGGCCACGTCCCGATGAACGACGACCCCGCGCTGGTGGCCCGGGTGGTGCTCGACGGCAGCCGCTGAACCGCGGGGAGCCGGCCACGACCAGCCAGGGCGGCTCCAGCCTCCAAGGACCCCTAAGGTCTCCCCTCATGAGGCCAACGCAGAGCGATCCGGGCGGAGATGCCGCGTCCGCCGCCTGGGAGCTGCTGCTCCCCGCCGCTTCGGCACCGGCACGCACGCGCGGCCGTTCCCTCCAGGCCGCGCTGCGTGAGGCGGTCCGCTCGGGCCGGCTCGCGCCGGGCACCCGGCTGCCGTCGAGCCGGGATCTCGCGGCGGACCTGGGCGTGTCGCGCGGGCTGGTCACGGAGACCTACGAGCAGTTGACGGCGGAGGGGTATCTGCGCAGCGGCCGGGGCGCCGGGACCTGGGTGGGCGCGGCCGTGCGGGCCGCGCGGCCGCGGGCCCACGACCTCGCTCCGCGTGCGCCCGGCTCCCGGGCGGACTTCGTGCCGGGGACACCGGACCTGGCGCTGTTCCCGCGCCCCGCGTGGGCCGCCGCGCAGCGCGCGGTGCTGGCGGAGCTGCCGCACCAGGAGCTGGGATATCCCGACCCGCGCGGGTTGCCCCGGCTGCGCACCGCGCTGGCCGAACTGCTCACCCGGCGGCGGGGCGTGGTGGCCGACCCGGAGCGCGTCGTGGTCGTCTCCGGGGTGGCCCAGGCGACGGCCCTGCTCGGTTTCGCGCTGCACGCGCGCGGGGTGCGCGCCGTCGGTGTGGAGGACCCCGGCAGTCCCCAGCACGACGCGCTGTACGGCTCGGCCGGCGTCACCGCCGTACCGCTGCCCGTGGACGAGGAGGGAGTCGCCCTGGAGGCGCTGCGGGCGTCGGGCGTACGGGCCGTGGTGACGACACCGGCCCACCAGTTCCCCACCGGCATCGCCTACTCGGCGCGACGGCGCGCCGGCCTGCTCGACTGGGCGCGGTCCGTGGACGGCGTCGTCCTGGAGGACGACTACGACGGCGACTTCCGCTACGACCGCGCCCCCGTCGGCGCGCTCCAGGGCCTCGACCCGGACCATGTGGCCTACACGGGGTCGGTGAGCAAGTCCCTCGCCCCGGGGTTGCGGCTGGGCTGGCTGCTGGTGCCCGAGTCCTGGGCGGAGGAGATCGTCGAACGCAAACGCACCATGGACCTCGGCCACCCGGCCCTCGACCAGGCCCTGCTCGCCCGCTTCCTGGAACGCGGCGACTACGACCGCCAGTTGCGCCGCTGCCAGCGGGCCTACCGTGACCGGCGTGACGCGCTGGTCGCCGCCCTGGACGAGCACTTCCCCGGCTCGCGGGTGTCCGGGATCGCGGCCGGGCTGCACGTGATCGCCACACTGCCGGGACGGTACGGGCCCGAGGAGCGGTTCCTCAGGCGCGTCGCGCAGGCCGGGGTGGCGGTACGCCCCCTGTCGTCCTACTCGCACCCGCGGGCCGAGGACCCCGGGGCGAAGGAGGTGCGGCTCGTGCTGGGCTACGCCCATGTGCCGCCCGCCCGGATCGCCGAGGGCGTCCGCCTGATGGCGGAGGCGGCCACCGGGTGACCCGGCGTGCCCGCCGGGTTCCCTCACCCCGCGGCCAGTTGTTCACTTGGGGTTCGTGTGGGCGCCGCGGCGTGCCAGTAGGTGTGGCTCTGCACACTGGCCGGATCCCGTCCCTGGAGGCGTCTCCATGTCACACCGTCCGTTCCCCGGGCGCCGCGGCGTCCTGCGCGGTTCCCTCGCCGCGTCGGCGGCCCTGTCCCTGCCCACCGCGCTCGGCGCGGCGCCGGCCCTCGCCCGGTCCGGGCGTCCTACGGCGAAGTGGGGTGTGCAGGCGGGAGACGTGACCTGCGACTCCGGGCTGGTATGGGTGCGCTCCGACCGGCCGGCCCGGATGATCGTCGAGACGTCGGCGACCGAGTCGTTCCGCAACCCGCGCAGATGGCACGGCCCGCTGCTGGGCCCGGGCACCGATTTCACCGGCACGACCCGGCTGCGCGGACTGCCGTCCGGCGAGCAGATCCACTACCGCGTGCTGCTGGCCGACCCGGACGACCCGCGCCGCGCCGGTGAGCCGGTCACCGGCACCTTCCGCACGGCCTCCGCGAAACGCCGCGACGGGGTGCGCTTCGTCTGGTCCGGCGACCTGGCCGGGCAGGGCTGGGGCATCAACCCGGAGTTCGGCGGCTACCGCATCTATGACGCGATGGGCGCCCTGGACCCGGACTTCTTCCTGTGCAGCGGCGACACCATCTACGCCGACGGTCCGATCGCCGGGACCGTGCCCCTGCCCGGCGGCCGGACCTGGCGGAACATCACCACCGAGGAGAAGGCGAAGGTCGCCGAGACGCTCGGGGAGTTCCGCGGCAACTTCCGCTACAACCTGCTGGACGGGAACCTGCGGGCCTTCAACGCCCGGGTCCCGTCCATCGTCCAGTGGGACGACCACGAGGTCACCAACAACTGGTACCCGGGGGAGATCCTCACCGACAGCCGGTACACCGAGAAGCGCGTCGACGTGCTCGCCGCCCGCGCCCGCCAGGCCTTCTCGGAGTACTTCCCGGTCTCCACACTGCGCCGCCCCGGCGGCCGCGTCCACCGCGTGCAGCGCCACGGCCCGCTGCTGGACGTCTTCGTCCTGGACATGCGCACCTACCGAAACGCCAACTCCCCGGACGACCAGCCCGTGGACCCGCAGGGCATCCTCGGCCGCGAGCAGCTGGAGTGGCTCAAGCGCGAGCTGTCCCGCTCCCGGGCGGTGTGGAAGGTGATCGCTTCCGACATGCCGATCGGCCTGGTCGTCCCGGACGCCGCGAACATCGAGGCCGTAGCGCAGGGCGATCCCGGCACGCCACTCGGCCGTGAACTGCAGATCGCCGAACTGCTGCGGTTCGTCAAGCACCGGCGGATCACGGGCACGGTGTGGCTGACGGCCGATGTGCACCACACCTCGGCGCAGCACTACCAGCCGTCGCGGGCGGCCTTCACCGACTTCGAGCCGTTCTGGGAGTTCGTGTCGGGCCCGCTCAACGCCGGCGCCTTTCCGGCGAACGCGCTCGACGCCACCTTCGGCCCGGACCGCGTGTTCGTGAAGGCGCCGACGACGGCCAACGTCTCGCCCGCCGGGGGCTACCAGTTCTTCGGCGAGGTCGTCATCGACGGCCACAGCGGCGAGCTGACAGTACGTCTGCGCGAGCAGGACGGCACGGTGCTGTTCACCCAGGTGCTCCAACCGGGCCGGGTCGGCCAGTAGGTACGGAGCGCAACGTTTGAAGCGTCGACAAAGGGGGGAAACTGCCACCTTTACCCGCCAGTCACAATCCGTTCTCGATCGCGCAACACCGTTCCGTCACAGTGGGTGCATGAAGCGAGACATGAATCGAGAAGTGACTCAAGTGCCGTACCGGAAAGACGACTCCCGCCCCGCCACGCCGTGGCAGCGGATCGCGGAGGCGTTCCACGTCCGGCGAACACGACGCCACGAACACGCGCCGCCGACGGGCGATACCGAGTCCCCGCCCCCGGAGCCGGTGCCGGGTGCGGGGGCGGGTGCGGGGGCGAACACCCTGTGGCGGATGCGGACGACGGTGAAGGACGAACCGGGATCGCTGGCGGCCCTGTGCACCGCCCTGGCCGTACACCGGGTCGACATCCTCAGCCTCCAGACGCATCCGCTGGCCGAGGGCACGGTGGACGAGTTCCTGCTGCGGGCGTCGGCCGATCTGCCGGCGTCCGCGATCAGCACGGCGGTCCGGTGGGCCGGCGGTAACGACACCTGGATCGAGCGGGCCGACGCCCACGACCTGGTGGACGCGCCGACCCGGGTGCTCGGGCTCGCGGCCCGCACCGCCCTGGACTCGGCCGAACTCCCGCTGACGCTGCGCCAGTTGCTGGGCCGGTGCACGATCCGTTCCCATCCGGCGCCGGCCGGCGGCGACCGGGTGCCGGGGGGCCTGCCGGTGGAAGGGGCCCTCGACGACACGGTGATGCGGCTGCGCGGCCCGGAAGGCGGAATGATCACCGTGGAGCGGCCGTACCTGCCGTTCACCCCGACCGAGTTCGCCCGGGCCAGGGCCCTGGTGGAACTGGACGCCCGGCTCGGGCCGCGCCTCCCCCACGGACGGGACCTGCTCACGCTCGCCGAGGGCAGCGACATCGTCGTGCGGCGGGCGGACACGCGCGACCTGGAAGCGGCCAGGGCGATGCACGAGCGCTGCTCGGAGCGCACGCTGAAGTTCCGCTATCACGGGCCCGTCGGTGACGCCGACCGGTACCTCAGCCACCTGCTGAGTCCGCGCTACGGCCGCACCCTCGCCGTGCAGACGGCCTCCGGGCGGATCGTCGGGCTCGGTCACCTCCTGTGGGACGGGGACGAGACGGAGGTCGCGCTGATCGTCGAGGACGCGTGGCAGCGACGGGGCGTGGGCGCGCAGTTGCTGGCGCGGCTCGTGGCCCTGGCCGTCGAGGCGGGGTGCTCGAGTGTGTACGCGGTGACGCAGGCGTCCAACACGGGAATGGTCGCGGCGATGCGGGGGCTGGGACTTCCTCTCGACTACCAGGTCGAGGAGGGGACGCTGGTGATCACCGCGCGGCTGGGTGAGGCCGTCGTGACGGGTGCGGAGGAGTTCGGGAGCGCCTCCGCGCCGTAGGGGTGTCCGTCACTGGGCGGGTGCGGGCGCACTGTGGCTCGTCGCGCGGTTCCCCGTGCCCCTGCCGGGCCGCCGCAGCGCCCGGTCGAGGTCCGACCACAGGTCCTCCACGTCCTCCAGGCCCACCGACATGCGCAGCAGCCGGTCGCTCACCCCGGCGCCCCTGCGGTCCTCCGCGTCCACGATGCGGTGGCTGATGGACGCCGGGTGCTGGATGAGGGTGTCCACGCTGCCGAGGCTCACCGCGGGGGTGATGAGGCGTACGCCGGCGATGACCTCGTGCGGGTCGCCGTGGACCTCGAAGGCGACCATGGCGCCGCCGATGCGCGGGTAGTGCACCCGGGTCACGCGCGGGTCGGCGGCGAGGCGGCGGGCCAGTTCGGCGGCGGTGGCGGAGGCGGCCCGGACCCGGACGGGGAGGGTGGACAGGCCGCGCAGCAGCAGGTAGCCCGCCAGGGGGTGCAGGACGCCGCCCGTGGCGAAGCGCACCTGGCGCAACCGGCCTGCGAACTCCTCGTCGCAGGCGACGACGCCCGCCAGTACGTCGCCGTGTCCGCCGAGGTACTTGGTGGCGCTGTGCAGCACCAGCCGCGCGCCGTGCTCGGCGGGGCGCTGGAGGACCGGTGTGGCGAAGGTGTTGTCGACGAGCAGCGGCACCGAGCCGCAGGCGTGCGCCACGGCCCGCAGGTCGACCTCGGCGAGGGTGGGGTTGGCCGGGGACTCGACCATGACCAGGCCGGTGTCCGGGCGCAGCGCGTCGGCGACGCCGGCCGGGTCGGTCCAGGTGACCTCCGAGCCCAGCAGCCCGGCGGTCAGCAGGTGGTCGCTGCAGCCGTAGAGGGGGCGTACGGCGACGACGTGGCGCAGGCCCATCGAGCCGCGGACGAGGAGAGCGGCGCTCAGGGCGGCCATCCCGCTGGCGAACGCGACCGCGGCCTCGGTGCCCTCCAGTCGGGCCAGCGCCGTCTCGAAGCGGGCGACGGTCGGATTGCCCAGCCGCCCGTACACGGGCGGGCCGTCCGGCTCCGCGCCGGTGGTGGCGAACGCGTCGATGCGCGCCGCCTCGCCGCGGCTGTCGTACGAGGGGTAGGTGGTGGACAGGTCGATCGGCGGGGCGTGCAGCCCCTGCCGGGCGAGGTCGTCCCGCCCGGCGTGCACGGCCTCGGTGGCGAGTGCTCGCGGTGCGGTGCGTCCGTCGCGGTGGGAGCCCGTGCACGGTGTGTCCATGTCCATGTCCATGGAGAAGAAGAGTGAACATCGGCCGGGGTTCTGTGCGTGAATCCCGTGCTACGTTCGGCCGATGGCCGAATCTGTCGTACTGGACCCGGTGGATCTGCACCTGCTGCGGCTGTTGCAGAACGACGCACGGGCGACGTACCGGGATCTCGCCGCGCAGGTCGGGGTGGCGCCGTCGACCTGTCTGGACCGGGTGGCCCGGCTGCGCCGCTCGGGCGTGATCCTCGGGCACCGGCTGGAGCTGGATCCGGCCAAACTGGGGCGGGGCCTGGAGGCGCTGCTGTCGGTGCAGGTCAGGCCGCACCGGCGGGAGCTGGTCGGACCGTTCGTGGAGCGGATCCGCGCGCTGCCGGAGTCCCGGACGGTCTTCCATCTGACCGGGCCGGACGACTATCTGGTCCATGTCGCGGTCGCCGACATGGCCGATCTGCAGCGGCTCGTGCTGGACGAGTTCACCGCGCACCGGGAGGTGGCCCGGGTGGAGACCCGGCTGATCTTCCAGCAGTGGGAGTGCGGGCCGCTGCTGCCGCCTTCGCCCTCGGCTCAATCCGGGTGACGTGCGCGGTCCCCCGTACGAGGATGGCCGCATGTCTGAGATCAAGAGCCCGCTGCCCCGCGAGGTCGCCGACGCCTACGTCGACGAGCTCGTCGCCCTCGACCCGATCACCGGCACGTTCCTCGGCGACCAGGAGAGTTCGAGCAGGCTGCCCGACACCTCGCCCGCGGGTCAGGAGGCGCTCGCGGAGCTGGCGCGCCGGACGCTGGCCCGGCTGGACGAGGCCGAGCGGCTGCCCGGCGCGGACAGCGACATCGAACGCCGCTGCGCGCGGCTGCTGCGGGAGCGGCTCACCGCCGAACTCGCCGTGCACGAGGCCGACGAGAGTCTGCGCTCCGTCAGCAACCTCAGCTCCGTGGCCCACGCGGTGCGGCAGGTGTTCACCGTGACGCCGGCGCAGTCGGAGGAGGACTGGACGGCGATCGCCGAGCGGCTGCGCGCGGTCCCGGCCGCGCTGGACGGCTACCGGGAGTCCCTGGCGCTCGGCCTGGAGCGGAAGCTGTACGCCGGCCCCCGCGCCACGGCGACGTTCGTGGGGCAGCTCGGCGAGTGGGCCGACGCGGATGGTCAGGGCCACGGCTGGTTCGAGCAGTACGCGGCCGCCGGTCCCGAGTCCCTGCGCTCCGAGCTGGTCTCGGCGGCCCGTGCGGCCACCGAGGCCGTGGTACGGCTGCGCGACTGGATGCGGGACGTGTACGCGCCGACGGTCGAGGGCGCGCCGGACGTGGTGGGCCGGGAGCGGTACGCGCGCTGGGTGCGCTACTTCAACGGCACGGACCTGGACCTCGACGAGGCGTACGCGTACGGCTGGTCCGAGTACCACCGCCTCCTCGGCGAGATGAGGACTGAGGCCGAGAAGATCCTGCCGGGCGCCGCCACCCCGTGGGAGGCGCTGGCGCACCTGGACGAGCAGGGCACGCACATCGAGGGCGTCGACGAGGTCCGCGAGTGGCTGCAGAGCCTCATGGACGAGGCGATCGACTCGCTCGACGGCACGCACTTCGACCTGGCCGAGCGGGTACGCCGCGTTGAGTCGCGCATCGCCCCTCCGGGCAGTGCCGCGGCGCCCTACTACACGCCCCCGTCGGACGATTTCTCCCGCCCGGGCTGCACCTGGCTGCCGACCATGGGCGAGACGCGCTTCCCTGTCTACGACCTGGTGTCGACCTGGTACCACGAGGGCGTGCCCGGCCACCACCTCCAGCTGGCCCAGTGGAAGCACGTGGCGCAGGACCTCTCCCGCTACCAGGCGAGCGTCGGCATGGTGAGTGCCAACGCCGAGGGCTGGGCGCTGTACGCGGAGCGGCTGATGGACGAGCTGGGCTTCCTGACGGAGCCGGAGCGCCGGCTCGGCTATCTGGACGCGCAGATGATGCGGGCCGTGCGCGTGATCATCGATATCGGCATGCACCTGGAGCTGACGATCCCGGACGACTCGCCCTTCCACCCCGGCGAGCGCTGGACGCCCGGACTCGCGCAGGAGTTCTTCGGCTCGCACAGCAGCCGGCCCGCGGACTTCGTGGAGAGCGAGCTGACCCGCTACCTGTCCATGCCGGGCCAGGCCATCGGCTACAAGCTCGGCGAGCGGGCCTGGCTCCTGGGCCGCGAGAACGCCCGCAAGCGGCACGGGGACGCCTTCGACCCGAAGGCGTGGCACATGGCGGCGCTGTCGCAGGGTTCGCTGGGCCTCGACGACCTGGTGGACGAGCTGTCGCGGCTGTAGGCGCCGCCGGGCGCCGGAAGCCGTCCTCGGAGTCGACGGCCCGGGTGCCGCTCCGCCTCGTCCGTGGCGAGCCACGCGACGGGGCGAGCCACGCGACGGGGCGAGCCGGTGCCGTCAGGCGGGTTCGGATGTGCCTGCCCGGTCGCGCGGTTCCCCGCGCCCCTGAGAGGCGCGGGCTATCGCGGGGCCAGCAGCCGGAGCTGGACCAGGCCCAGCCACGTCTCCGGTCCCGGCTGGACACTCGCCGCGCGGACCGCGTACCGGCCCGGCTCCAGGGCGACCCGCACCCGGTCGGTCCCCGACGGGTCCGTCCCGGGCCAGGCCGCGTCGAACAGGAGCACGGACCCGGGCACGTCCCAGTGCACCTCCGGCTCCCACTCCGCGCCGGCGATCGCCGGCGGGACGCCGGCCAGCAGTTCGTCCTCGGAGTTTCCGGCGCACCAGCGGACGAAGATCCCGTGGTCGGGCAGGTACGCGGTGGAGGCGGGCTCGTCGCCCAGCACGAGGGCCGTGGAGTCGCCCACCGGCAGCAGTCCGACGTTGCCGTCCACCTCGCAGGCCCGGTCGTAGTCCGAGGCCGTCTCCTCGCCGTCGGCGCCCGCCCAGAACGGCAGGACGGTCTCGGGTACCGCTATCAGCGGCCCACCGCCCGACTCCACCCACTCCACGACGCCCGGCTCCGCGTATCGCACCATGGCGCAAGAACCTACAGGGTCAACTCCCGCACGATGATCGGGGGTTTCAGCAGCCGTAGTCACCCGCCTCCACGGGAGCCGGCGCCGCGCTGCCGCAGCACCGACCCCGATCTGCCCTTGACGACCTCCAGCTGGGCGTGGATCCGCCGCCGCAGGTCGGGCACGTGGCTGACGATGCCGACGCTGCGGTCGCGTTCGCGCAGGGAGTCGAGGACGTCGAGGACCTCGTCGAGGGTCTGGTCGTCGAGGCTGCCGAAGCCCTCGTCGATGAAGAGGGTGTCCAGCCGCACCCCGCCGGCCTCGTCCGTGACGACGTCGGCGAGGCCGAGGGCGAGGGCGAGGGAAGCGAAGAACGTCTCGCCGCCCGACAGGGTCGCCGTGTCGCGTTCGCGGCCGGTCCAGGCGTCGACGACGTGCAGCCCGAGGCCACTGCGGCCGCGTCCGGTGCGGTCGTCGGAGTGGACGAGGGTGTAGCGGCCGGACGACATGCGCCGCAGCCGTACCGTCGCGGCGGCGGCGACCTGTTCCAGGCGGGCCGCCAGCACGTAGGACTCCAGTCGCATCCGGCGCTCGTTGTCGGCCGAGGTTCCCGCGGCGAGGCCGGCCATGCGGGCGATCCGGTCGTACTCCTCGCGCAGCGGCGCCAGCCGGCGCACGGAGGCGGTCGCCCGGGCGGACAGCCGGTCGAGTTCGGCACAGCGCCGGCCGGCCGCGTCGTCGGCGGAGGCGGCGTCGCGCAGACGGCGGGCCGCGTCGTCGGTGTCCTGCTGCGCGCGGGCGACATCGGCGGGTGGCCGCTCGGCGGCGGCCGCGGTGTCCGCCTCGGCGAGGACGCTTTGAACAGCGGCCTCCTCGGTCTGCCAGGCGTCCAGGCGGTGTTGCAGCTCGCGGTGGGCGGCGGCGTCGAGGAGCGCGGCTGCCGCGGCCTGCGGCGTCTCGAAACCGGCCCGGAAGGCGGCGTCGGCGAGCCGGGCGTCGGCGTCCTTGAGCCGCTGGGCGGTGTCCTCGGCGACGCGGGCGGTGTCGGCGGCGTCCGTGAGCAGCGCGGTGCGCCGCTCCAGTTGCGCGGCCCGCGCGGCGACGCTGTCCAGGGCGCCCCTCGCCCGGTCCAGCTCTTCCTGCAGCAGGGCGCGTTCGCGGTCCAGCCGCTCCCGGTGTCCCACGCGGGACGCGGCCCGTACGGCGGCCTCCTGCCGGGCGGTCAGGCGCCGTTCGTGCTCCTGTCCGGCCTGCCGCAGCCGCTCCTGCGCGGAGTGCAGCTCTGCGGCGGCGCCGCGGGCGAGCGTGTACTGCCCCTCCAGTTCCTCGGCCTCGCGGGTGAGTTGACCGGTGGGCGTGTCACCCGCCTCGGCGGTGGCGGCGGCCAGTGCCTCCCGTACCACGCCGAGGCTCTGCTCGTGGTCGGCTCGCTGTTCGTCGGCGCGCTGGTAGGTGGCGAGGGCGTGCTCCTCGGCCTCGCGGTCGACGTGACCGGCGACCTTGCGGGCGGGGGCGGGGTGCTCGGTGGCGCCGCAGACGGCGCAGGGCTCGCCGTCGGTGAGGTGCGCGGCCAGCTCGGCGGCGATGCCGGTCAGACGCTGTTCCTTGAGGTCGAGCCAGTGCTGCTTGGCCCGCAGCGCCACCTCCTGAGCGGAGCGGACCTGCTCGACGGCCTTGTCGGTGTCCTCGGCGAGTTGGTCGCGCAGCCGGGCCGCCTTCAGCCGCTGGTGAGCGGGTTCACGCCGTAGGGCGAGCTGCTCGGCGCGGGAGGCGGCCCGCTGGGCGGCTTCCACCCGCTCCTGGAGGGCGGTGCGGGTCTCCTCCCAGCCGTCGAGCCAGGCCTCCGCCTCCTGAAGGAGGTCGGCGTCGGCACGCTCCTGACGGTCGAGGCCCGCGCGTTCGCCGAGGAGTTCGGCCAGCCGGCGCTCGGCGCGGCGGGCCGAGTCCAGTCCGCCCAGTTCTTCGGCGGCCCGGCGGGCGGCGGCGGCGAGTCCAGCCGCGCCCGCGTCGGCGAAACGCCCGGGCAGCAGCGCACGGGCGCGTGCCTCGGCGGCGGCCGCCCGGCGGTGCTCGGCGTCGGCGGACTCCCGCAGCTCCAGGGCGGGCGCGACCGTCTCGGCCTTGCGGGACCGCTCCATGAGCGCCTGCGCCTGCCGGTACGCCTCGGCTCCCTGCTCCAGATGCGCCGCCTTCTCGCGCGCGTCGGTGAACCGGCTCTGCAGCCGGGCGAGTTCGCGTACCTCGTCCAGGGCGCGGCCGGCGGCGGCCTGCGCGGACTCGGCGGCGGCGAGCCCGCACCCGGCGACGGTGAGCTGTTCGCGGGCGGTGCCGCGGGCGACGGCGGCCGCGCCCAGCACGGCCTCGGCGAGCCCGGGATCGCCGGGTGCCAGGTCCGGCAGTGCCATGGCGTCGCCCGCGGCCTGCTGCATGCGGTGGGCGTCGGCCAGCAACTCGGCGTCCCCGTCGCGCACCTGGGTCTCGGTGGCCCGGCGGCGCTCGGCGAGGCGCTTCTCGACGTCGGCGAAACGGCTGGTGTCGAAGAGGCGGCCCAGCAGTTTGCCGCGGGCCTCGGCGTCGGCGCGCAGGAACCGGGCGAAGTCGCCCTGGGGCAGCAGCACGACCTGGCAGAACTGCTCGCGGCTCATGCCGAGCAGCTGGGTGATCTCCTCGCCGATCTCCTGGTGGGAGCGGCTGAGGTCCTTCCATACACCGGAGGCCGGGTCGTACTCGCGCAGCCAGGTCTGGGCCTTGTCGACCGTGGTGCCGGTGCCGCGTTTCTTCGGACGTTCCCAGGGTGGCTGGCGGGTGATCTCCAGGCGGCGTCCGGCGACGGTGAGTTCGAGGCCGACCCCGGTGCGGATCTCGGGGGCAGCGTGGTCGCTGCGCAGGGTCGTGCCCTGGCCGCCGCCCTGCCGGGCGCCCGGTACGGAGCCGTAGAGGGCGTAGCACACGGCGTCGAGGACGGAGGTCTTGCCCGCGCCGGTGGGTCCGTGCAGCAGGAACAGCCCGGCCGCGGACAGGTCGTCGAAGTCGACGCTCTGGGTGCCGCCGAAGGGTCCGAAGGCGGTGACGGCGAGCCGGTGGAGCCTCACCGGGCCACCTCCCGTACGGCTTCGTCGGCCCGTACGGCGTCGAACGCGTCCCGCAGCACGCCCTGTTCGTGCGCGTCGGGTCCGGTGCCGCGCACATGGGCGACGAAGTCCTCGGCGATCTGCTGGTCGCTGCGTCCGGCGAGGCGCCGGGCGTACGACACCTCGGCCTCCTCCTGGTCCCGGTCGGGGTCGAAGACGAGGCTGAGCGTGTGCGGGAAGCGCTCGGTGAGCCGGGCCATCGGGTCGGCCGGGCGGACGGGGTCGGTGAGCGTCGCCTCGACCCACGCCCCTTCGTGCCGCGTCAGCTCCGGGTCGGCGAGCAGGTCCTCCAGCGTGCCCCGGAGGCGGGCCAGGGCGCGCGGCACCGGGCAGTCGACGCGCTCGGCCGCAACGGTGCCGTCGGCGGCGAGGTCGACGAGCCACATGCTCTTGCGGTGGGCGGACTCGGAGAAGGAGTAGGGCAGCGGGGAGCCGGAGTAGCGGACCCGGTCGGTGAGGGTCTGGCAGCCGTGCAGGTGCCCGAGTGCCACGTAGTCGACGCCGTCGAAGACTCCGGCGGGCACCGCGGCCACGCCGCCGACGGTGATGTCCCGCTCGCTGTCGCTGGGTTGGCCGCCGGTGACGAAGGCGTGGGCGAGGACGACGGAACGGGTGCCGGGCTCGCGGCCGGCGAGGTCGGCGCGGACCCGGTCCATGGCGGCGCCGAGCACGGCCTCGTGCCCGGCCTTCTCCACGCCGAACTCGTCCTTCACCAGCGCCGGTTCGAGGTACGGCAGTCCGTAGAAGGCGACGTCACCGTGGGCGTCGGCCAGCACGACCGGAGTGCCGGCCGCCGACGGCTCGGTCCGCAGATGGATGCCGGCCCGTCCGATCAGTCCCGCGCCCACGCCCAGACGGCGGGCGGAGTCGTGGTTCCCGGAGATCATCACCGTCGGCACGCCGAGGCCGGCGAGCCGGTGCAGGGCGTCGTCGAACAGCTCGACCGCGGCGAGGGGCGGCACGGCCCGGTCGTACACGTCTCCGGAGACGACCACCGCGTCCACGGCCCGCTCGCGCACGGTCGTCACGAGGTGGCTGACGAACTCGGCCTGGGCGCCGAGCATGTTCACCCGGTGGAAGGCCCGGCCGAGGTGCCAGTCGGACGTGTGCAGCAGTCTCACGACCCCGTTCCGCCCCGCATGTCTCCCCCTGCTGCCGCTCCACGAACCGCGCGAGCCGGTCCGGCTCGCTGTCAGCACCCACCACGCTAACCCGTGCGGGCACCTGGCCCCTCACGAACCTCGCGATGCCCCACCTTGGGGCGTCAATTCAGGGGAAATGTCCGCGAGTATGCGTGGAACGTGTCACTCCGGCACGCTGCCGTACTCCCGTGTCCACCGGTCGGGGGGCCTCACCGCGTCCGTCTTGCGGCACTCGCCGTGGCCGCGTGTCAGGCGTCCCCGTACGCCTCCCCGCCCAACGCGAACCCGGCCGTCCCGGCGGTCGCGTCGGCCAGCCACGCCCGGAAGGCGTCCACGTCGGCGTCCGGCAGGGCGATCCGGATCGTGACCGCCTCCCCGTAGCGCACGTCCCGCACCTCACGCCCCGTGGTCCGCAGGTCGTTCTCCAGTTTGCCGGCGCGCTGGTGGTCGACGGTGACCGTGGCCAGCCGGAACCTGCGGCGGGTGCGGGTGCCGAGGGTGTCCAGGGCCTCGCCGACCGCTCCGCCGTACGCCCGGATGAGCCCGCCCGCACCGAGCTTGACCCCGCCGAAATAGCGGGTGACGACGGCGACGACGTACCGCATGTCCCGGCGCAGCAGCATCTGGAGCATGGGGACGCCTGCGGTGCCTCCGGGTTCTCCGTCGTCGCCGGCCTTCTGGACGGAGGCGTCGGCGCCGATGACGTAGGCGAAACAGTTGTGGCTGGCGTCGGCGTGCTCCTTGCGGACCGCGGCGATGAAGTCCTGGGCCTCCTGCTCGGTGGCCGCCGGGGCGAGGGCGCAGAGGAAGCGGGAGCGGTTGACCTCGGTCTCGTGCACGCCCGCGCGGGCGACCGTGCGGTATTCGTCCTGCATCGGCCCAGCCTAATCGTCGGCACCGGTGACGACGGGGCGGTGTCCTCGCGCACGAACGGGGCGGCGCACTCCGGCGTGGTGCCGGTGTACGCCGCCGTGGGGTGGGGAGGGGTTGCGGAGGTGATCCGCGGGGTCATGGCGCTTATCGGGGGTCGTCGTCGAACTTCGAGGTCGACCAGAAAGTAGCCGAGCACCGCGAGCCCCGCGCACCAGATGACGGCGAGCCATCCGTTGGTGCCGATCTCGCTGCCGAGCAGCAGGCCGCGCAGGGTCTCGATGGCCGGCGTGAACGGCTGGTACTCGGCGATCGGCCGGAACCAGCCCGGCATCGTGTCGAGGGGCACGAAGGCGCTGGACAGGAGCGGCAGCTGGATCAGGGGCATGGCGTTGTTGCCGGCGGCCTCGGCGTTCGGGCTGACGAGGCTCATGGGCCAGGTCGATGCCGTCGAGGACGGTCTTGTCGCCGTAGGACTTGCGCAGCCCGTGCGCGGCGATCGCCAGGTCGGTCATGAGGGGCTTCTTTACAGGCTGCGGGCGGTGACGGCGCCGTAGGCGGTGGTCGCGTGGATGGTCAGGCCGGCGGCGGCGCCGTCGGTGTTCTTGAGCGCGTTGTGGATCCGGCCGCAGGTGGTGCCGGCGTCCAGGGAGGCGGAGACTAGTGGTGCTTCTTCACGCCCCGGGGCACGGTGACCGATGTGACCAGGGCGGTGCCTGGGGTGAAGGCCCGCCAGGACGTGCCGCGCCAGGACAGGACGGCGATCGCCGAGGTGGGGAACTTCGTGCGGACCCGCTCCAGGGTGTCGTCGAGGCCGTCACCGGCGAGCGCCAGGACCAGTTCCTCCAGACCGGGGTTGTGTCCGAGCAGCAGCAGCGTCTCCACCTCGGCGGGCGTCTCGTGCACGACGGCCAGCAGGCCCGCAGGGCCCGCCGCGTACAGGCGGTGGTCGTAGCGGACGGGCGGGGGTGTGCCCCACTCGGCGGCGGCCAGGTCCCAGGTCCGGCGGGCGCGTACGGCGGTGGAGCACAGCGCGAGGTCCGGCAGGCAGTCGGCCTCGGCCAGGGCCCGGCCGGCCGCGGGGGCGTCCCGGCGGCCGCGCGGGGCGAGCGGGCGTTCGTGGTCGGAGACGTCCACGGGCCAGGCGGACTTGGCGTGCCGCAGCACCACCAGGCGGCGCAGCGGGCCCGCTCCTGCGCGGTCGATCATGACGGGGATCCCAGGTCGGCGGTGAGGTCGAGGCCGAGGAGCCGGTCGGCGTAGGCGAACGTCTCGAAGCGGGCGCCGTCCGGCAGATCCGGCTCGGTCTCCACATGGTGCAGCACATCCAGCACCCGGGGCACGTCCAGGTCGTCCTCCCAGGCATCGCGCAGTCTCACCCGCACCTCGTCGGGAACCGGCCGCGAGGGGCTCCGGGCCCATCGGGCGACCGCGCCGCGCCAGCGGGCGAGGGTGGCGCGGGCGTCGTCGAGGTCGGCCGCCGTCAGCCGGGCGGGGGCGCTGTGGTGCCGGGTGATCAACGCGAGACGCAGGACGGCGGGGTCGATGCCGGACTCCGGGCCCTCCTGAGCCGACCGCCCGGCCGGCGCCTCCCCTTCCGCCGAACCGCCGGCCCGGCTGTCCGACACCTCCGCCCCCACGGCGCCGACCGCGATCCGCACCCCGTCGGGCGTCGCACCGCCCTTGGCCGCGACATGGATGACCTGGGCCTCCCCCAGGCCCGCGCTGACGTCAGGACTGTCCTCGAAGGGCCGGACGCCGAGTGCCGCGGCGCTCGTCCGCAGTTCCGCCTGGCGCCGCCCGCCCGTCAGCAGGGCCCACACGGGGGTGCCACCGAGCTCCAGGGTCCGCACGAGCAGGTCCGCGACGAGCAGCACCCGCAGGTTCGTCGTGTCGGAGCCGGGCGCGTGCACCTCGACACGGGTCAGGCCCCGGCGGGCGGGGGCGGCTTCGACCGGCCGGCCGGTACGAGTGTCGATGATGCGCAGCACGAGGCGAGCGTAGGCCGCCGGCCGGGGACACGCGGGCAGGTTCGGCGTTTCCCGGCCACCGTGGCGGACAGGCCCCTTCTTGGCGTGGGCCGGGTCCGCTCAGTCCAGGGTTCCCAGGAACCGCACGTGGGGCCGCCCCTCGGGGCCTTCGCACCGGACGTCCGCCCGCACCCCGTACACCTCGGCGATGAGCTCCTGGGTGAGCACGTCCCGCGCGGTGCCGCCCGCCACCACCCGACCCTCGCGCAGCACCACGACCTGATCGCAGTACATCGCCGCGAGGTTGAGGTCGTGCAGGGCGACGACGGTCGTGACCGGCAGGCCCGTGACCAGGGCGAGCAGGTCGAGCTGGTGGTGGATGTCGAGGTGGTTGGTCGGCTCGTCCAGGAGGAGTTCGCGGGGTTCCTGGGCCAGCGCGCGGGCGATCTGCACCCGCTGGCGTTCGCCGCCCGAGAGGGTGTGCCAGGGCTGGCCGGCCCGGCCGGCGAGGCCCGTGCGCGCCAGGGCGGCGCGTACCGCCCGCGCGTCGTCAGCCGAGGCGGGTGTCCAGGCGCGGCGGTGCGGCACGCGGCCCAGCCGTACGACGTCCTCGACCGTCAGCTCGACCTGTGTGTCCGACTGCTGCTCCACCATGGCGAGGCGGCGGGCGACCGTACGGCGGGGCAGGCCGTCCAGCGGCGTGCCGTCGAGCGTGACGACTCCGGTGGTCGGCGTGAGCAGCCCGGCCAGCAGTCGCAGCAGTGTGGACTTGCCGGAGCCGTTGGGGCCGAGGACACCGACCGTGGAGCCGGTCTCCGGCGCGAGGACGACGTCGTCGAGGATCAGGCGTCCGTCGGCACGGCGGCCTACCCGGTCGGCCCGCAGCCCGGCCCCGCTCACCGCCGTCGCCGCCCCGCTCGCCGCCGCCCCTGCCCCCTTCACCGCACCCTCCGCGTCCGGTAGAGCACCACCACGAACGCCGGCACCCCGATCAGCGACGTCACCACCCCCACCGGAACCTCCTGCGGGTCCAGCACCGTACGGGCCAGCGTGTCCACCCACACCAGGAACACCGCCCCGGCCAGGGCCGTGACCGGCAGCAGCCGGGCGTGCCCGGGGCCGGCCAGGGCCCGGGCGGCATGCGGCAGGACCAGCCCGACGAAGCCGATCGCCCCGGCCGAACTGACCAGCGCCGCCGTGAGCAGGGCCGTGACGCACAGCAGCACCAGCCGGGTGCGGGCCACGGACACCCCGAGCGCGGCCGCCGCGTCCTGCCCGAAAGCGAAGGCGTCGAGGGTACGGGCGTACGCCAGGCACACGACCAGCGTCACGGCCAGGACGGCCAGGCACAGCCAGACGTCGGTCCAGCCCGCGCCGCCGAGCGAGCCGAGGAGCCAGAAGAGCACGCCCCGGGTCGTCTCGGCGTCGGCGGCGGTCATCACGACGAAGGAGGTGAGCGCGGAGAACAGCTGCATGGCGGCGACGCCCGCGAGGACGACCCGGTCGGTGGTGCCGCCGAGGGTGTGGCTGAGCAGCAGCACCAGCGCGAAGGAGACCAGGGCGCCGAGGAACGCGCCCGCGGACACCGGGAGGGCGCCGCCTCCCACGCCGAGCACGACGACCAGGACCGCGCCGGTGGAGGCGCCCGAGGACACCCCGAGCACGAACGGATCGGCGAGCGGGTTGCGCAGCAGCGACTGCATCACCGCCCCGCACACGGCGAGTCCGGCCCCGCACACGGCCGCGAGCAGGGTGCGGGGCAGCCGCAGCTGCCAGACGATCCCGTCCCGGATCGGCGTCAGCTCCGAGCTGCCGAGGCCGAGGTGGGCGGCCACGACGGACCACACGTCGGCGACGCTGATGTCGGCGGGCCCGATGGTGAGGGACACGGCGAGGGAGACGACGAGCGCGAGGGCCCCGGCAGCGCCCAGCGCGAGCCCGGACCCACGGCGGGTCCGGATCCCGGACGCCGGGGCCGTGACCTCCGGCAGGTCCCGGTCGGTCACTTGGCCGGCCCGAACCGGCGCAGCCCGGCGGCGACCTGCTCCACGCCCTCGACCGTGCGGATGGTCGGGTTCATGGCCTGCCCGCTGAGCAGCACGTACCGCTTGTGCCGGACGGCGTCCATGGTCCTGGTGACCGGGTTGGACTCCAGGAAGGCGATCTTCCGCGCGGCCGACTCGGCGGTCTGTGACTTCCTGGTCAGGTCGCCGATGACGAGGACGTCGGGGTCACGGTCGGCGACCGTCTCCCAGTTGATCTGCGGCCACTCCTCGTGCGTGTCGTCGAAGGCGTTCTTCGCGCCGAGGGCCCGGGTGATGATGCCCGGCGCTCCGCAACAGCCCGCCATGTAGGGCGACTCGGAGTTGGCGAACCAGTACAGGAGGGTGACGTCGTGGGCGTCGATGCCGGAGGTGGCCTTCGTCATGCGCTGCCGGAGGGACGCCACGAGTTCCTCGCCGCGTTCCCTCACCCCGAACACGGCCGCGAGATCCCGTACCTCGCCGTACACGGTGTCGATGCCCAGGGCTCTGTCGCGTGCTCCGTCGCCGCCCCCCGAGTTGTCCTTGCCGGCGCAGTCGGACGGGGAGACGTACGTGGGGACGCCGAGCTTCTCGAACTGCTCGCGGGTGGCGACGCCGCCCTTGCCGAGGGTGGAGACGAAGGAGGCGGCGACGAAGTCGGGGCCGGCGTCCAGGACCCGTTCGAAGGACGGGTTGTTCTCGGCGATGCGCGGCACCTTCGCCTCGGCCTTCTCCAGCCCCTTCATCACCGGGTCGGTCCAGGTGGCGGTACCCGCGAGGCGGTCGGCGAGGCCGAGGGAGAGCAGGATCTCGGTGGTGCCCTGGTTGAGGGAGACGGCGTGCCGCGGCGCGGCCTCGACGCGGACCTCGTGGCCGCAGTTGCCGAGGGTGACGGCGGCTTTCGCGGGGGCGGGCTTCGCGTCGCCGCAGGCGGTCAGGAGCAGGGAGCCGACCGCGAGCAGCACGGCGGCACGGGCGGGTCGGGCGAGGGACACGGGAACCAGTCCTCAGTCGTCGAGGGCTCGATCGCGGAGCCCGGTCGTACGGTGCTCCCCCGCCGCGTGCGGCCGCGGGGGCCGCCAGCAGGTCTTCGGACTCGGGTTCATCCGGATCGGAGCGCCTTCCCGGACCTCCGCGAGGGAGTCCAGTGGCCGAGGCCCCGCCCGTCCCCCTCACCGCTGCGCGTCAGTTCCGGATTCGCACCGGATTCCCTGACCCACGTACATGGGTTCGACTGGCCTCGGCAAGCTATCACGGGGGCACCGGGGGAATGACCGCGCACCTCGCGTCGTTGTGCGCACAGCAGGTCGTCCACGACGTCCGAGGAGGCAGCCTGTGTACGGCGACGAGGCAACGATCCGCAGGATTCTCGCCGGACTCGGCGACACCTGGGCCGTGGTGGGCCTGTCGTCGAACCAGCGGCGCGCGGCGTACGGGGTCGCCGCCGTCCTCCAGCGCTTCGGCAAGCGCGTCGTGCCGGTGCATCCGAAGGCCGAGACGGTGCACGGCGAGCAGGGGTACGCGAGCCTGGCGGACATCCCCTTCGAGGTGGACGTCGTGGACGTGTTCGTGAACAGCGACCTCGCCGGAGCGGTCGCCGACGAGGCGGTCGCGAAGGGCGCCAGGGCCGTGTGGTTCCAGCTCGGTGTCGTCGACGAGGCGGCGTACGAGCGGACCCGCGCCGCGGGCCTGGACATGGTGATGGACCGCTGCCCAGCGATCGAGATCCCCCTGCTCGGGCAGTGATCCCCCTGCTCGGGCGTGACCTCGACGGCTGCTCATCCGCGGTGGCCGGCGATCCACCACTGGGCCCGGGCGTTGGCGTCCCGGCCCGGGGAGATGGGGCGGGGCATCGAGGACGGGCCGTCGCGGAGGCGCCCGCCCACTGAGACCGGCCTCCATGACGAGCCGCATGACCCGTGCCTTGCCGCTCCCGGGCTCCGGCGAGCAGTACCTCGGGGCGGCCGCGCGGTACTGACTCAGTCGTGCGGGGGCCGGTCGCTGAGGCGGTGGTCGGCCACGTTCAGCGCCTCGTCCACCAGCCGGCGCAGATGGCCGTCGCGGAGTGAGTAGACCACCCGGCGGCCCTCCTTGCGCGTGTCCACCAGGCCCGCGAGGCGCAGTCGCGCCAGGTGCTGGCTGACGGCCGGCCGCGCCGCCCCGCACGCCTGGGTGAGCGTCGTGACGTCGGCTTCCGACCCTGTCAGTGCGTGCAGCAGGGCGAGCCGCGTCCGGTCCCCGAGCAGGGCGAGCAGTTCGGCGGCGAGCGCGAACTGCTCCTCGCCGGGACTGCGCGGATGCGCATCGTGCGCAGATGACAGGTGCATGCGTGCGCTCATACGCACATAATGGCCCCGTGGGCGTGTGCACGTCCACTCACACGCGCACCGGAAGGGGACCCACGTGAGCGACCGGCACGAGCATTCCCACCCTCATGACCACGGACACCGGCACGACCGGGGCCACGGGCACGAGGACGGGCACGGGCACGGCGGGGGCCACGGGCACGACGACGGGCACGGGCACGACGGGGGCCACGGGCACGGCCTGCTCCACCGGATGGCCCACGTCCTCACCCCGCACTCCCACGAGACGGCCGGCAAGGTCGACTCCACCCTGGAGTCGTCGGCCCGCGGGATGCGGGCGCTCTGGGTCTCGCTCGCGGTGCTCGGCGTGACGGCCCTGGCCCAGGCGGTGGTGGTGGCCCTCTCCGGCTCGGTGGCGCTGCTCGGGGACACGGTCCACAACGCGGCGGACGCGCTGACCGCCGTACCGCTCGGCATCGCCTTCGTTCTGGGGCGGCGCGCGGCCACCCGCCGCTTCACCTACGGCTACGGGCGGGCCGAGGACCTGGCGGGCCTGGTGATCGTGCTGACCATCGCCGCGTCGGCGGCCTTCGCGGGCTGGGCGGCTCTGGACCGGCTGCTGGATCCGCGGCCCGTCGAGCACGTCCCGGCCGTCGCCGTGGCCGCCCTCGTCGGTTTCGCGGGCAACGAGTGGGTGGCCCGCTACCGCATCCGCGTCGGCCGCGCGATCGGATCCGCCGCGCTGGTCGCCGACGGGCTGCACGCCCGTACCGACGGGTTCACCTCACTGGCCGTGCTGCTGGGCGCCGCGGGCTCGGCCCTGGGATGGCACCTGGCGGACCCCGTCGTCGGGCTGGCGATCACCGCGGCGATCGTCCTGGTGCTGCGGGACGCGGCGCGGGAGGTGTTCCGGCGGGTGCTGGACGCCGTCGACCCGGCCCTGGTGGACCGGGCCGAGCGGGCACTGGCCGACGTTCCCGGGGTGCGCGGGGTGGGTGAACTGCGGCTGCGCTGGATCGGCCACCGGCTGCGCGCCGAGGTGGCGGTCGTGGTCGACGGTGAGGTGACGGTACGGGAGGCCCACCGCATCGCCGTCGACGCCGAGCATGCGCTGCTGCACGCCGTACCGCGCCTCACCGCGGCCCTGGTCCACGCCGACCCGGAACCGGCCCCGGGCGAGACCGACCCGCATCTGGCACTGGCGCACCACACCGCGGCGTAGGTCAGGAGACCCCGAGCCCCTCCAGCACCACGGCGCCCGGCAGTTCCGCGAACGCCTTGCCCGGGACCAGCAGCTTGCCGCGCCGCCGGCCGCTGCCGACCAGCACATACGCCAGGTCGACGACGGCCGTGTCCACCAGGAGGGGCCAGCCGCCCGGAAGTCCGATCGGGGTGATGCCGCCGTACTCCATGCCGGTCTCGGCGGTCGCCGTGTCCATCGAGGCGAACGAGGCCTTGCGGGCGCCGAGCCGACGGCGCACGACGCCGTTCACGTCGACCCGGGTGGTGGACAGCACCACGCACGCGGCGAGCGTTGACTCGCCGCCGCGCTTGCCCTCGACGACCACGCAGTTCGCGGACTGCTCCAGCAGCTCCCGCCCGTAGTGCTCCACGAAGATGGCCGTGTCGGCCCACTCCGGGTCGGTGTCGACGTACACGAGCCGGTCGGCGGGGACGCTGCCCTGCCAGTGGCGGACGGCGACGGCGACCGGGGCGGCGAGTTCGCCGAGGCAGGCGGGGGCCGGACGGGCGTTGTCGAAGTGTCCGATGGGTGGGCGCATGACCGCACGCTAACAACCGCCGACCGCCCGCCGGCCGGGCGTCTCAGGACACGGGCGGCACCGAGACGGCCATGACCATCTCCGTCGGCACGTCGCCGGTGTTGCCGTAGGTGTGCGGGACGTTGGCCTCGAAGTGGACGCTCGCGCCCGCGGGGACACGGTGCTCGGCGCCGTCGACGGTGAGCGTGAGCTCCCCCGCGGTGACGTGGAGCAGTTCGGTCGTGCCGGCGGGGTGCGGGTCCGAGGAGCTGCTCTGGCCCGGCATGAGCCGCCAGTCCCACAGCTCCAGTGGGCCGGGCGCCTCGGTGCCCGCGAGCAGCCGGTTGTAGCTGCCGGCGTCGGTGTGCCACAGCCGTACGGCCTGCTCGGCCGGGACGATGCGGACGTGCGGGCCCTGCTCGTAGTCGAGGAGGGTGGTGATGCTGACGCCGAGCGCGTCGCCGATCTTGACGACGGTGCCGAGGCTGGGGTTGGTGCGGGCCTGCTCGATCTGGATGAGCATGCCGCGGCTGACGCCTGCCCGGGCGGCGAGCACGTCCAGGGTGAAGCCGCGCACCGCGCGCCAGTGCTTGACGCTGCGTGCCAGCGACTGGGTCAGCAGGTCGAGGTCCGACACATTCCGTCCAATATTGCGTATGACACAGTACATCAGGGTGCACTACCGTGCGGTTGACCTGATCGTTCACCGAACTGTACTGCGAGGCATCCGCCGGCGTCGGGCTGAACCCGCGGGCTCAGGACTCCGGCTCCAGCTCCGCGAGACCGGCCGCCGTCTCCTCGCCACGAGCGCCGTCTCGTCGCTCTCCGGTTCCCGGCCGCCGGTCCCCGTGCTCATCGCCCGCTGTCCCCTGTGCGTCCAGCTCGGCCAGACGTGCCGCCGTCTCCTCGTCGAGTTCCGACAGCGCCCGCAGCTGCTCGGGCGTCACACCCTCGGGGATCGGGACCGGCGGCGGGGTGCGCAGGGGCGGCTGCCAGCCGTCGGCGGGCGTCCAGCGCCGGACGACACGCGCCGGTGCGCCCGCCACCACGGCGTGGTCGGGCACCGTGCCCCGCACGACCGCACCCGCGGCCACCACCACGTTCCGCCCGATCCGGGCGCCCGGCAGGATCACCGCGCCCGTGCCGATCCAGCAGCCGGGCCCGATCTCCACCGGCTCCATGCGCGGCCACTGCCTGCCGATCGGCTCGTGCGGATCGTCGTAGGAGTGGTTCGTGGAGGTGACGTAGACGTACGGGCCGAAGTAGCAGTCACTGCCGATCGTGACCGTCGTGTCGGCGATGACGTGGCTGCCGCGGCCCAGGACGACGCCGTCGCCGAGGCGCAGGATGGGGTCCGGGCCGAGGTCGAGGTCGGGCATCAGGCCCGCGGTGAGGGTGACCTGCTCGCCGATGATGCAGTGGGAGCCGAGGTGGATCCACGGCTCACCGAAGACCGTGCCGAGCGGGAAGGCGAGCCTGGTACCTGTTCCCATCGCGCCGAACCGGTACCGGCCGGGGTGCTCCGCGGTGACGGAGGCCGTCCGCTGCAGCCAGGCCCACCCGGCGTGGACGGCGCGCTGCGTGAGGCCCCGCCGCCAGGATGAGAACGTGTTCTTGCGCTTCGGCACGAGGTCACCGTACTCAGCGCTGGGACCCCTCATGAGGGCGAGGGCCTGTGATCTTCGCCCCACCGGGTGGCGTACGGTGCCGGTGGTCCACGACGACTCTGGAGGCGCACATGGGACAGCGGGCGATGATCACGGGGATCGGCGGCCGGGAGCCGGAGATCGACGAGACGGCCTTCGTGGCGCCCACCGCGTCGGTGATCGGGAGCGTGACGCTGGGTGGCGGCGCGAGTGTCTGGTACGGGGCCGTTCTGCGCGGGGACGTCGAGGAGATCTCCGTCGGAGCGAGCAGTAATGTCCAGGACAACTGCACGTTGCACGCCGACCCGGGGTTTCCCGTGAGCGTCGGTGAGCGGGTGAGCATCGGGCACAACGCGGTGGTGCACGGGGCGACCGTGGAGGACGACTGCCTGATCGGGATGGGGGCGACCGTGCTGAACGGCGCCGTGATCGGGGCCGGGTCGCTCGTCGCGGCGCAGGCGCTGGTGCCGCAGGGCATGGTCGTGCCGCCCGGATCGCTGGTGGCGGGGGTGCCGGCCAAGGTCAAGCGTCCCTTGACGGACGAGGAGCGGCAGGGCGTCACCCTCAACGGCACGATGTACGCCGAGTTGGCGAAGGCGCACCGGGAAGTGCATGCGTAGGCCCTTTCGGCGGGTGCGGGGCCGCGGGGGCCGGTCGCGCAGCACCCGGCGCCCCTGAGGAAACTACGCCTCCGTCGCTTCCAGCGTCCGGTTCGCCTTCCTGGCCTTGCGCCTGAGCACCAGCATCGACGTGAGGCCGAGGAGGACCGCTGCCACCAGGCCCAGCCACGAGAAGCGCTTCAGCCAGGACTCCGCGACGATGCCGACGTAGTAGACGACCGCTGTCGTGCCGCCGGCCCAGAGGATGCCGCCGAGGACGTTGGCGACGAGGAACTTCCAGTACGGCATGCGCAGCACGCCCGCGAGGGGGCCCGCGAAGATGCGCAGGAGGGCGACGAAGCGGCCGAAGAACACCGCCCACATGCCCCACTTCTCGAAGGAGCGCTCGGCGGTGGCGATGTGCCCCTCGCTGAAGTGCCTGGGGAACTTCCTGCCCAGCCAGGCCAGCAGGGGCCGCCCGCCCCTGCGGCCGATGGCGTAGCCGATGGAGTCGCCGATGATCGCGCCGGCCGTGGCGCTGGCGCCGAGGACGACGGGGTCGATGTCGCCGTGCTGGGAGGCGAGCAGCGCGGACGAGACCAGGATGATCTCGCCCGGCATCGGGATGCCCAGGCTCTCCAGGCCGATGACCACTCCCACCAGCGCGTAGACGGCGATCGCCGGTACGGTTTCGAGCCACTGCTGGACGTGCAACGCCGGTTCCTTTCCCTGAGCCTCCCCGCGTGCCCCGGGAAGCCTACCGGCGGTGAGGACGTCCCCCGCGGCTCAGGCGTTCCAGCTCCACTCGGCGACCTCGGGCAGGTCGGTGCCGTGCTCACGGATCCAGGCGTGGTGGCGGGTACGGGCGTCGGCCATGCGCTGGCGTACGGCCGTGGCGCGCACCGCGAGACCCGGGACGCGGTCGATGACGTCCATGACCAGGCGGTAGCGGTCGAGGTCGTTGCGGACGACCATGTCGAAGGGCGTGGTGGTGGTGCCGGCCTCCTTGTAGCCGCGCACGTGCAGGTGCTGGTGGCCGGCGCGGCGGTAGGCCAGGCGGTGGATCAGCCACGGGTACCCGTGGTAGGCGAAGATCACCGGCTTGTCGGTGGTGAACAGCCCGTCGTACTCGAAGTCGTTCATGCCGTGCGGGTGCTCCTCCCGGGGCAGCAGCCGGGCGAGGTCGACCACGTTCACCACGCGGACGGCCAGCTCGGGCAGGTACCGGCGGAGCAGATGCGCGGCGGCCAGAGTCTCCTGGGTGGGGACGTCACCGGCACAGGCCAGGACGACATCGGGCTCGCCGCCGTCCTCCGTGCCCGCCCACTCCCAGATGCCGGCACCGCGGGCGCAGTGCACCCGGGCCTCGTCCATCGACAGCCAGTCGAAGCAGGGCTGCTTGCCGGCCACGATGACGTTGACGTAGTCGCGGCTGCGCAGGGCGTGGTCCGCCACGGACAGCAGGGTGTTGGCGTCCGGCGGGAGGTAGACGCGCACGACCTCGGGGCTCTTGTTGAGGACGTGGTCGACGAAGCCGGGGTCCTGGTGGGAGAAGCCGTTGTGGTCCTGCCGCCACACGTGGGAGGTCAGCAGGTAGTTCAGGGAGGCGATGGGGGCGCGCCAGGGCAGCCTGCGCGAGGTGCGCAGCCACTTGATGTGCTGGTTGACCATGGAGTCGACGATGTGCACGAACGCCTCGTAGCAGGAGAACAGCCCGTGCCGGCCGGTGAGCAGGTAGCCCTCCAGCCAGCCCTGGCAGAGGTGTTCGGAGAGGACCTCCATCACTCGGCCGTGCCGGTCCAGGTGCTCGTCCACGGGGAGGGTCCCTGCCTGCCACGCCTTGCCGCTGGCGTCGAAGACGGCCTGCAGCCGGTTGGAGGCGGTCTCGTCCGGGCCGACCAGGCGGAAGTCACGCCGGTCGGCCGTGCCCGCCATGACGTCCCGGAGCAGGTCGCCGAGGACGCGGGTCGGCTCGTGCATCGTCGTGCCCGGCTTGTCGACGGGAACGGCGAAGTCGTCCAGGGAGGGGACCGGCAGGTCGCGCACGAGCAGTCCGCCGTTGGCGTGTGGGGTGGCGCCAAGCCGCCGGGTGCCCTCGGGGACGCAGGCGAGGACGTCGGCGGCCGGGCGGCCCTCGGCGTCGAACAGTTCCCCGGGCCGGTAGGAGCGCAACCACGTTTCCAGGGCGCGCAGGTGGGCGGGGTTGTCGCGGACACCGGACAGCGGCACCTGGTGCGCCCGCCAGGTGCCCTCCACCGGCACGCCGTCGACCTCGGCCGGGCCGGTCCAGCCCTTCGGGGTGCGCAGCACGATGACCGGCCAGCGCGGGCGGCCGGTCGCGCCTTCCTCGCGGGCGGCGCGCTGGGCCTCGGTGATGCGGTCGAGGGCGGTGTCCATGGCCTCGGCCATGGCCCGGTGGACGGCGGCCGGGTCGTCGCCGGTGACATGGATCGGGTCGTGGCCGTAACCGCGCAGGAGCGCGTCGAGCTCCTCCTCGGGCAGGCGGGCCGGCACCGTCGGGTTGGCGATCTTGTAGCCGTTGAGATGGAGGATCGGCAGGACGGCACCGTCATGGACCGGGTCGAGGAACTTGTTGGCGTGCCAGGAACCTGCCAGGGGGCCGGTCTCCGCCTCGCCGTCGCCGATCACGCACGTGACGAGCAGGTCCGGGTTGTCGAGGGCGGCGCCGTAGGCGTGCGCGAGGGAGTAACCGAGTTCACCGCCCTCGTGGATCGAGCCGGGCACCTCCGGGGCGACATGGCTGGGCACGCCGCCGGGGAAGGAGAACTGCCGCATCAGCCGTTCCATGCCCCGCGCGTCCCGGGACACGTCCGGGTACTTCTCGCTGTAGCTGCCCTCCAGCCAGGAGTTGGCCAGGACCGACGGCCCGCCGTGACCCGGGCCCCAGACGCAGAGGGCGTCGATCTCGCGGGTCTTGATCACCCGGTTGAGGTGGGTGTGGACGAGGTTGAGGCCGGGCGAGGTGCCCCAGTGCCCGAGCAGCCGCGGCTTGATGTGTTCGGGCCGCAACGGCTCGGTCAGCAGCGGGTTCGCCAGCAGGTAGATCTGACCGGCCGCCAGGTAGTTGGCGGCCCGCCAGTGGGCGTCCAGCGTGCGCAGTTCCTCGTCGGTCGGTGCGGTCCTGCTGTCCTGGCGCGGGGCCTCGGGCATGAGCGACTCCCTGGGTTCTGCGATGGCCTCCGGAGGAGTACCAGTCTGTTCCGCTTCGATGCCTGGCGCCTGTCGGCCACACGCCCTGCGGCGACCGGTGTCAGCCACCCACGCGTACGTGCGTCCGCACCCGCAGATCCCGTGACGACGCCCCGATCCGGAGGGGGCGCGGGCCGGCGCCCAGCACTCAGTCGTGGGTCCCGGGGTCCCAGGAGGACAGGGTCCGCCGCTCGACCCGGACGGTGACACGGCGTTCCTCCCCCGCCGCCAGCGCGAGCCGCCGGTAGCCGGCCGGCCCCGGACCGACTGGCCGGGCGGGAGGCCGGGGGACGGACCGACGTAGACCTGCGGCACGTCCACACCGTCGCGCGGGCCGGTGTCACGGACCGTGAAGGCGACGTCGACACCGTCGCCCGTCCCGTGCGCGTCGTCGTGGTAGGCGAAGGACGTGTACGACAGCCCGTGGCCGAAGGGGAACAGCAGCCGCACGTCCGCGCGCGTTGCGCAGCAGGGTGGCGCCCACCCCGGCGCCGTCGCACGCGAGGGCGCCGTGCCGAAGGGGGTGCCGTCGGGCATCTCCAGGTCGAGGCCCGCCTGGAGGGCCTTCCGGGTGCTGTGCGCGGCGGATCAGTCGGTCTTCACCGGGCACCGGTGCCCGGGCCGCGTCCGTCCGATGCGAGAGCACGACGGGACGGCGCCGCGGCGACGGCGAGCGCCCCGCCGAGCAGAAGCAGGGCGGATCGTCCGGGAAAGCGGGGGCGGTGTCGCTCATGCGACGCACTCTGCGCCAGCCCCGGCTGGGCACCCGGCCGGACACCGCGGGCGACCACGGGGCCACCCGAGTGGGCGGCCCCGGCCCGCGCTACGGCAGCGCGGCCGTGCGGAGCACCGTGACGGTGCCGGTCGCGGCGGTGGTCACGGCAGTGGCCGCGGTGGTGGTAGCGGGACCGAGTGCAGCGGTGCCGGACTGTGCCCCGGATTCGCCGGACGGCGCCCCCGGCTCCGCCTCGCCGCAGCAGCCCACCCGCGCGACCCGTGTCTCGTACCGCTCCTGCGGCGGGTCTCCCGATTCGGTCCGCGGCGGCTCGGTCCGGTGCGCCGGCGGGCCGTTGCCGTACGGCTGCTCCTTCTCCTCTTCGCGGTTCTCCGGTGGCGCGTCCTCGGCCCGCTTCTCCCCGGATGTTCCGGGCGTGACCGCCGGTTCCAGCGCCCAGCGGCGGTCCCTCGAGCCGTCGCGGCCGGTGACGATCACGTCCCGGCCCTTTCCGGGGGCGACGGCGAGTCCCTCGCCGCCGCGCGGCAGGAGTTCGCCGCGCACGGTCAGGTCGTAGTGGACGACTCCGGCGTGCACGAGGCAGCCGGTCAGGACGACCGAGTCCCCGGCGGCGGGGGAACCGAGGCAGAGAGTGGGGGCGGTGGCGCTGCGCAGCAGGCCGTCGTCCTGGTACGACCACTGCGGGGACGCGGCGGAGCAGCCGGTCAGCACCATGCGGGCGTCGGCCCGCAGCCGGCCGCCCCGGACGTCGAGGCACAGGTCCGCGTCGAGGTTCCGCAGCCGGCCCCGGGCCACCTCGGCGGCGTTGCCCGCGGAGGCGGCCGACGGGGAGCCGCCGGACGCGGATCCCTCCCCGTCCGGCCCCACGGGCGAGGGCCCTGCCTCGTCCGGATCGACGGAGTGGCCGCTGACCACGCCCCACGTGGCCTGCGGATCGGCGGCGCCGCCTTCCTCCGTCCAGCCCCGGGCGGCGAGCAGGGTCGCGAGCAACACCAGCGAGGTCACCCCGACCGCGGCGGCGAGCGCCTTCGTGTGCCGTTTCGGGGAGCCGGGCCGGCCGCCCGCCGGCAGGGCACGGGGCCGCAGGCGATGCCGCCCGCCGACGGGCAGGGTGTGCTGCCCCTCGTCGCGGCTCGGCCGTGATTCCAGGTAGCGGCGGGCGCCCCACCCCAGCACGGTCTCGGCGAGCAGATCCTCCAAACCGCCCTCGAAGTGGCTGAGTTGTTCGGCGGCGTGCCGGCAGTAGCGGCAGGCCATGAGATGCCGTTGCACGTCCGGCAGCAGGCCCCCGCCGCGCCGCATCGGAACGTCCAGCAGGCGGTTGTAGTAGCGGCATTCCTGCGTCGGCGCGAGTTCCCGGTGCGCCCGTACGCAACCCGCCCGGAATTGTTCGCGCGCCTGCTCCAGCCCGGCCGAGGCGGTACGGGCGTCCACCCCCAGCAGACGGGCCGGTACGGATATGGGTTCGGCTTCGGCCCCCGTGTGCCAGAGCAGGCATTGGGACGCACCCGGAAGGGCACGGAATGCGCGTTCGGCGAGGCGCCGCCTTTCGGGTGTCACGGACCGGGCGGCGCGCAGACCGCGGGCGCCGACGGTTTTGCGGAGTTCCGGCAGCACAGTGGAAAGGCCGTCGTCGGCGGCCCAGTCCATGACGGTGTCCCGCACGGCGACGAGCAGACGCGGGCGCAGGGCGCCGCCGCCCGGCCGGGCGAGTTCCCGGCGGAACGCGGCGGCGGCCGCCATCGACGCCGAATCCTCGGAGGATGCCAGGCAGATCACGGCGTAGTCGTACACCGCCCGCCAGTGCCGCGCGAGCAACAGGGCGACGGCGCGCGGCCCTTCACCGGGCTCGCCGGCCCGGGCGAGAAGATTGCGGTCGGACTCCGCGGGCGCCGCTCCGGGGCGCGGGGGGTACGGCGGGCGTGGGGGGTAGGGGGATTGCACGGAACCATTTCCTTCCAGCCGCAGGACGGCAGGCGAATTGCGCGTCCATCGGAAAGCAGGTGCGTGATTGGTGCATACCTGTGCCGCGTCAGCTGCGGACTTGGCTGTGATGCGGCTCACTTTCGCACATACGACTGACCGGTAACAAGGAGTTCGGATGACCCAAGTCCACGACGCGGGTAATTCAGATATGTTACCGGCGGTATCCGTACCGGCATTCGAAAGTATCCCTGCTCAAGGCCTCAAGTTGTGTGCACTCAAAGGCGGTTGGTCCACGAAATCTCCCACTCCACAGCGCGCTCCCATCCGGCTCTCGGTGTGCTCTCAGCTCCGCCCGCCAGCATGGGCCGCATGATCGCCCCCCACCCTTCCACCCCGGCCGCCCCGCCCACACCGTCCGCAAGCCGTCATCGGCCGCTACGTCCTCGACCCGGCCGTCTTCGGCGTCCTGGAGCGCACCCCGCCGGGCCGGGGCGGCGAGATGCAACTGACGGACACCCTCCAGGAACTGGCCGCGGCCGGCATGGTGCACGGGGTCGCCTTCAAGGGCTCGCGCTACGACACCGGCGACACAGCCGGCTACCTCCGCACGGTGGTCCGGCTGGCCCGCGACCGGCCCGACCTGGGGCCGGAGCTCACGGCATGGCTCAGGGAGTTCGCCGCGGGGCTGGACGGCGCGCGCCCCGCGCGGCGGGACATCGCTGCCTGACACGCTCGAACCCCGGCACCCGCCGGGGTTCGAGCACACGCGGCAGCCGGATCAGCCGTTGGGCCGCAGCGTCCACACGACGGTCATCTCGCCGGTCACGGCACCGTCGGCCCGCTGGATGGAGATGGCCACCGGGAACTCGGGCCGCTCACCGGCGTCCAGTTCCGCGACGACCTCGGCGGCCGGGCGGCCCAGGGTGGCGGTGGCGGTGACGGCGCCCATCGCCAGCTTCTTGTAGGCGATCTCGGCGCTGACGGCGAGCGGCACGGCGCGCGAGAGCTGGTCCCCGAACGCGGCCAGCACGATCGCCCCGCTCGCGGACTCGCCGAGCGTGAACATCGCACCGGCGTGCGGGCCGCCCACGTGGTTGTGGTACTCGCCCTGGTCCGGCAGGGAGACCACCGCCCGCTCCGGCGTGGTCTCGAGGAACTCGAGGTTCAGGGTCCGGGCCATGGGCACCGTGGCGGCGAGCATCTCGCCGATGGACATCTGGTCTGCGCTCATGACCGCATGTTACTCACGAGTAGAGATGGCTGACCAGGCCGGTGTGACGACCGCCGCACCGGCTGGCACCGTATCCGCCCGCACCGCGCTGTCTCCGGGTTGCTACATCTCCGTCCACGGGCGGTGACCGAATCGTGTCCGGAGCGCGGCTAGGGTGGCTGCTCATGTGGCCAGGACAGCAGCCGCCCGGGGGCGAGCAGAACCCGCAAGCGAACAACCCGTACCAGCAGCCGGGGTACCAGCAGCCGAATCCGTATCAGCAGCCGGGCTATCAGCAGCAGCCCAACCCCTATGGCCAGCAGCCGCAGTGGGGCACTCCCGCGCCGGCCGGCGCGCCGCAGCCGCCGCAGGGCGGTGGCGGCGGCAACCGGACGAAACTGGTCGCGGTCATCGCCGCCACCGCCGTGGTCGTGGCGGCAGGGGTGACCGGCTTCCTGGTACTCGGCGGCGACAAGGACGACACGGCGGAGGGCAAGAACGACAAGAAGAAGTCGCCCCCGACCGCCTCCAAGGAGCCGAGCCCCTCGGCTTCCGAGGACAACCCGCGCGACGGCGAGGCGGAGAAGGCGACCGTCCCGGGCTGGCAGGTCGTCGTCAACACGCGCTTCGGCACCAAGTTCGACGTCCCCGCCGGCTGGGAGATCGACACCCCCGGTACGAGCGTGGGCTTCGAATGGGAGAAGAAGGACGGTGAGCTGGACCGCACCACCGTCACCGCCCCGGCCTACCTGAAGTCCAAATGGTGCACCAGCGACACGAACAAGGACGGCCGCGAGGAGGACACCGCCCTCGTGACCGCCGGTACCCGCGGTGAGAACGGCGCGAAGAACTCGGACATGGCGGCCGAGACCCGCGTGCCATGGTGGATCTTCGGGGGCTACACCCAGCCCGACAAGAAGAGCGTGAAGTTCACCAAGCCCAAGCCGTACACCACCAAGTCGGGCATCAAGGGCAGCGTCGCCACGGCGCATTCGGAGAACACCCCGCAGAACGGCAAGTGCGACAGCGAGGGCAAGGCGATCACCTTCGCGTTCAAGAACGGCGCGGGCGACTTCGTCACCTGGAACCTGTTCGGCGCCAAGGGCGTCAAGGACGAGCTGTCCGAGGCGACCATCCAGAAGATCCTCAGCACCGTGCGCCTCACCGAGGAAGCGCCCACGGAATCGTGACCGGCCGGGGCCGGCCCCAGCCGTCTGGCCGGCCTGCCCCGCTCCGGAGAGGTCACGGGGCGCCGACCACCACCTCCCGCCGCACCGCCGGGGCGGACCACGCCTACCCCCGCTGACCGCCGCCGCGGTCGTCACCAGCCCCGGCGCCCTCGTTCTCGCGGCGGCATGCACGGGCCTCGAGGCGGGCGGGCCGTGACGTCGGCCCGGTGGCGGCGCGCACGGGCTCCCGCTGGTGCCCTTCCCGCTGACCGGCGGCGCCGTCGCGGACCGGTGCGGGCGGCCGTCGCCGTGGCGGCCGGCGGCGCCGTCCGCTGCCCCGGCACCATGTGAGGGTCGCGGCCAACGCCCTGAACTGCCTCGCGCAGGGCGTCGATCGCCGCCCTCGCGTCACGCTCCCGTCAGCCGATACCGAACGCCCCGTCGGGTGGCTCGGGTGAGGGCACGGCGTCCTCGTCCCGCACGGCCCGTGCCCCTCCGGTGAACTCCCGCAGCGTGGCACCGTGTTCGACCCGGGCGGGGAAGGCGTCGGCGGCCGTGAGCCGGGTCAGGGCAGCGAGGTCGACGGGCTCGTGCCCGGCGACGAGCACCGCGTTCCCGAACCGCCGCCCCCGCAGCACCCCCGGCTCGGCGATCAGCGCGAGTTCCCCGAAGGCGGTGGCCAAGGTGGCGAGTTGCGACCGCAGGAAACCGAACGGCGCCGCATCGGGGAGATTGGCGAGGTAGACCCCACTCCCCCGCAGGACCCGCGCGGCCTCCCGTACATAGGCGACCGACGTGAGATGCGCCGGGACCCGCGAGCCGCCGAACACATCGGCGACGATCACATCGGCCGAGCCCCCGGCGGCGTTCTCCAGCCACCGCCGCGCGTCCGCCGCGTGCAGCGCGACCCGGGCCCCCTCCGGCAACGGCAGATGCTCGGCCACCAGGTCCAGCAGCCCGCGATCGGCCTCGACGACCTCCTGCCGCGACCCGGGCCGTGTCACGGCCACGTACCGGGGCAGCGTGAGCGCCCCACCCCCGAGATGCACCACGTCCAGCGCGGCCCCCGGCTCGGCCAGTACATCCAGCACATGCCCGAGCCGCCGCGCGTACTCGAACTCCAGATGCGCCGGATCGTCCAGGTCGACATACGACTGCGGCGCCCCGTCGACGGTCAGCAGCCAGGCCCGCTCCCGGTCGACGTCGGGCATGAGCTTGGCGGTGCCGTGATCGACGTCGCGGGTTACGGGAATGGCCTCGTTCACCCTCTAATTGTGCCGGTGGCCCCGCGCCCCCTCAGGGGCGCGGGGCTGTGCTGAGGTGCGAACGCGCCGCGTGGGCACTGCCGGCCGCCGTCCCTCGCGCCGCGGGAACCGATCACGCGACGGCGGTCACGGTCCCCGCCCCCACGGTCCGGCCCCCCTCACGCATGGCGAACCCGAGCCCCGCCTCCAACGGCACGTCCCGTCCGAGCTCCACGGTCATCACCACCGTCTCCCCGGGCCGCGCCACAGCCCTCTCACCGAGATCGACGTCCCCCACCACATCCGCCGTACGGATGTAGAACTGCGGCCGGTACCCGCTGGAGACAGCCGTCGTACGCCCGCCCTCGCGCGCGGACAGCACATACACCCGCGCCGTGAACCGACGACTCGGCACCACGCTTCCCGGCGCGGCCACCACGTGCCCCCGCCGGACGGCGTCCCGGGGAACTCCCCGCAGCAGCAACGCCACGTTGTCCCCGGCCTGCGCCTCCTCCATCGGCTTGCCGAAGGTCTCCAGCCCGGTCACCACGGTCTCCAGGTCCGCCCCGAGCACCTCGACCCGGTCCCCGACCCGCACCACACCACGCTCCACGGCCCCGGTCACCACGGTCCCGCGCCCGGTGATGGTCAGCACGTTCTCCACGGACAGCAGGAACGGCGCGTCCAGATACCGCTCCGGCATCGGCACATAGGTGTCCACCGCGTCGAGCAGGGCCTCGACCGACGCCGTCCACCGCGGGTCCCCCTCCAGCGCCTTCAGCCCGGAGACCCGGACCACGGGCACGGAGTCACCACCGTAGCCGTGCGCCGTGAGCAGTTCGCGGACCTCCAGCTCGACCAGGTCGGTCAGCTCCTCGTCCCCGGCGTCGGCCTTGTTGAGGGCGACGACGACGTGGTCGACGCCCACCTGCCGGGCGAGCAGGACGTGTTCGGCGGTCTGCGGCATGATCCCGTCGAGCGCGGAGACGACGAGGATCGCCCCGTCCAGCTGCGCGGCGCCGGTGACCATGTTCTTGACGTAGTCGGCGTGGCCCGGCATGTCGACGTGCGCGTAGTGCCGGGTGTCGGTCTCGTACTCGACGTGCGCGATGTTGATGGTGATGCCGCGCGCCGCCTCCTCGGGCGCCCGGTCGATCCGGTCGAACGGCACGAACGCGCCGGTGCCGCGGTCGGCGAGGACCTTGGTGATGGCGGCGGTCAGGGTGGTCTTGCCGTGGTCGACATGGCCCATGGTGCCGATGTTGAGATGCGGTTTCGTGCGGACGTAGGCCGTCTTGGACATGGCTGTACCTCGAAGCGTCTAGTCATGGAGTGGGACCCCGAGGACCTGCCCGACCCTCCCCTTGCGGGGCCGCCGGACGAACCGGAGAGGGTCAGCTTCGGGCGCCGTCGGCAACGGCCGTGAGAACGGCGACGGCAGCCTTCGGGGCATCCGTGACCACGGATGCTGCGAGGGTGAAGGCGTGCCGGAACATGACGTCGATCCTCGCCGACGTCTCACCGCACGTCGAATGGTTTTCATCCGCCCCGCGCATCCGCCCTGCGTACGGCTGTGCGCACGGCGGCCGGTGACGGTCGTGAGACGAACCATACGGCGATCACACACATATGTCGGTTAGTGTCACCGGATGCTCGATGCCACCACCCGCTCTGGGGGCACCGCCACGGCCTCTCCCCGGGCCACCACCGCGGAGCTCGCCGTCGCCGTTCCCCCGGCAACGACCGCCTCGCACGCCGTACCCACCGGTTTCGCGGCTCGCTGCACGAGAGTTCTGTTCTCCCCGTGGTCGCGTTTGTCCCTGCTCGTCGCGCTGCTCGCCGCCGGTGCGTGCGGCGTGCTGCTGTTCGAGCCGCAGCGGCTGCTGACGCAGGGCTGGCCGCCCCAGCTCGGCGGCGCCATGGCGGCGGTGGTGTTCGCCGTCGCGTACGGCGTGTGCACCGTGGCGTTCGTGCCGAGGCCGCTGCTGAACCTCGCGGCGGGCGCGCTGTTCGGTTCGCAGCTGGGCCTCGGTGTGGCCCTGTCGGGCACGGTGCTGGGGGCCGGGATCGCCTTCTGCCTGGGCCGGTCACTGGGGCAGGACGCCCTGCGGCCGTTGCTGCGGGGGCGCTGGCTGAAGGCGGCGGACGGCCAGCTCAGCCGGCACGGCTTCCGTTCGATGCTGGCGGTGCGGCTGTTCCCCGGTGTGCCGTTCTGGGCCGCGAACTACTGCGCCTCCGTCTCCCGTATGGGCCTGCTGCCGTTCCTGCTGGCCACGGGCCTCGGCTCGATCCCGAACACCGCCGCCTACGCCGTCGCCGGCGCCCGCGCCTCCACCCCGACGTCCCCCGCCTTCCTGATCGCCCTGGCGTGCATCGCCCTGCCCGCGCTGGCGGGCGTGGTGGTGGCCTGGCGCAAGCGGCACCGCCTGCGCGCGCTCTGACGAATCTTCAGGTCCGCCCGCCGCACAACGTCCCCGCGACCATGGCGTGGGCGAGCCCGCCCTCCTCGCACATGGTCTGGCAGCGCGTGCCGGGCGCCCCGCTCCCGCGTGCACCAGTGTCGTCGCCGAGCGCGATGGCGCCGCCGACCAAGCGGTGACCGGACCCCGGCGGCCTGATCGTCACCGCTCGGGGGCGGCTTCCAAACCCCTGTGTCCGGGAGGCCTTCCGGGGGCGCTACGCTTCCTGCTCGGCACGCACGATCCCCCGTTCATCACAACGGCGGCCCGGTGTGCCCGTCGTCCGTCCCACGATCGGCACTTGGACTCCGTTACCTCATGTCTTGGTTCGAATCACTCATCCTCGGACTCGTCCAGGGGCTGACCGAGTTCCTCCCCGTCTCCTCCAGCGCGCACCTGCGGCTGACGGCGGCCTTCTCGGGCTGGGAGGACCCGGGTGCGGCCTTCACGGCGATCACGCAGATCGGCACCGAGGCCGCTGTGCTGATCTACTTCCGCAAGGACATCGGGCGGATCCTCTCGGCGTGGACGCGCTCCCTCACGAACAAGGCGCTGCGCAGTGACCCCGACGCGCGGATGGGCTGGCTCGTGATCGTCGGCTCGATCCCGATCGGCGTGCTCGGCGTGACGCTGAAGGACCAGATCGAGGGGCCGTTCCGCGACCTGCGGATCACGGCGACGATGCTGATCGGCATGGGCATCGTCCTGGGCGTCGCCGACCGGCTCGCGGCGCGCGACGAGAACGGCGGCCGCCATCGCGCCCCCAAGCAGCGCAAGGCCCTGGAGGACCTGGGAGTGCGGGACGGCCTGATCTACGGCGTCTGCCAGGCCCTGGCGCTCGTCCCGGGCGTCTCCCGCTCCGGCGCCACCATCAGCGGCGGCCTGTTCATGGGCTACAAGCGGGAGGCCGCGGCCCGCTACTCCTTCCTGCTCGCCATCCCCGCGGTGCTGGCATCCGGCCTGTTCGAGCTCAAGGACGCCACCGAGGGCGGCCACGTCTCGTGGGGGCCGACGATCTTCGCGACGGTCATCGCCTTCGGCGTGGGATACGCCGTGATCGCATGGTTCATGAAGTTCATCTCGACCAGGAGCTTCATGCCGTTCGTCTACTACCGCATCGTCCTCGGCATCGTCATCATCGTGCTGGTCAGCATGGGTGCGCTGAGCCCCCACGCGGCCGAGTCGGCGGGCTGACGCGGGGCCGCACAGGTGGCGCTATCTAGCATTTTCTAGCGCCTGATTGCAGCACCACGCCATGATCATCTCCCACTTGTCTCCCACTCATCTCCCACCGGGGAGGCGGGATACGCCCCACTAGGACGAGTGCGTCCGCAAAGCAGGGGATGACACGGAAGGGCCCGCACGGCTTGCCGTGCGGGCCGTCGGTGTGCGGCTCGTGCACGTTCCGGCAACCCGTCACGTGGCGCGTGAGGGGCCCGGAGACGTGGGCGTAGCGGTAGCCGTCGCCAGTACCCCACCCAGGAACACTCCAGGGCGTCCGGAGCCAGAAGGCGGAAGGCGTCCCGGTACCCGGCCGTGGCGAGCCCGGTACAGAACCCGTACCCGCCTGGAAGGTCCGTATCGCGGGACGTGGGTGGGCTCCAGGATGTTGAAGCCCCCGAGGACCAGGCGGTGGCCAGCCTTCCCGGCGGGGAGCGCGGCGGCCAGGCGTCCCAGGAACGTGCGCTTCCTGGTGGCCTTCGCCTCCGTCCGGTCGCGGGACGGTACACGCACACCCTGACGACCTCCAAGGGCCCCGTGTCGGTCTCCACGGTCACGGCGGCCACCCGGTGCGGGAGGTAGTCCACCGGCACCCGGGAGCGGGCTCGTGGCGAGGCGGGAACGATCATCACGCCCCGCTCCCGGGTGCCGTGCGGCGGCCACCGACAACGGCCGCCGAGCTCCGCCCTTCGTGAAGGCGCCTTTGCCCTCCACCTTCGCGAGGTCACCCATCCACTTGTCGCCGGTCGTCTTCACGGGAAGCACCGTCGTCTGCACGTCCGGGTGGAGCGCGGCCAGCTCGGCGCGGACTCGCCAGGTACTCGACCATTCCGGTCGTGCCGAGGGCCTGGAGCGCGGCCCACTCCCCGGAGGTCGAGTAAACGACGATCGGAACTTTCTCCTCGTCGCGGAGCCGTACGAGGACGTCCCCGGCCCTAGACCTTCACCCTGCCCGAGCGCCGCGAGATCAAGAAGACAGGAAGTCCAGGCCGCCCGAACACGACCTGTCCTTTTCGACCTGGAGCCTGACCAAGGCTGGCGGACTTCCTGGTCCTCGAGGGGTGCTCGTCCAGGAAGAGCACCCCCCGGTGCGAAAGCGACACCGCGCCGGGCCGCGCGGCACCCGGGCCACCGCCGACCAGTGACCGCATCGTGGCCGAGTGGTGCGGGGCGCAGTAAGGGGCCACGTCGATGAGCGGCTTGTCCGCAGGCGCCGCCGGGACGGAACGCCAACCACGGGCTGCTGGACAATCATCGAGAGGATTTCTAGACTCATTATCTAGATCTAGAATAAGAATCTAGTTCAGGTTGAGGATGGGGGCCATGTGGCACATGTTGTTGATGGTGTGGAGAGGGGCGAACGCGAGGGCGTCGTCACCTCGGCCTCGGCCGAGGCGGACGAGCACCTCATCCGTGAGGCCGAGAAGATCGCTGTTGCGCTGGGCCGCATGTTCCCGGGCCTGTGCGAGGTGGTTCTGCATGACCTGCGGGATCCGCAGCACGCGATCCGAGTGATCGAGAACAACCTTTCGGGCCGCGAGGTCGGGGACTCCGTCACAGAGCTGGGCCTGGCTCGTATCGAGGACTCCGGCTACCCCAGCGTGATCCAGAACTACCCCAACCAGTTCCCCGATGGTCGCCCGGCGAAGAGCACATCCATCGGGATCAAGAACGCGGCCGGCGAGTACATCGCGGCTCTGTGCCTGAACCTCGACGTGTCGGTGCTGTCACCGGTGACGCTCGCTTTGTCGAACCTCGTGGCAACGGAGACCGAGCACCGCGGGCAGGCCCTGGAGACCCTGCGGGACCGCAGCGCACGCGAGCTGCGCCAGGCGGTGGAGGAACTGGCCGCGGAGCGCGGAGCGACTCCCCGGTCGCTGGGGCGGGAGGACAAGAAGGCACTGGTGCGGCAGCTGCACCAGGACGGCTATTTCGACTCGCGTGATGCGGCACAGGCCATCGGGGACCTGCTCGGCGTGTCCCGGGCGACCATCTACAACTACGCCAAGCGAAGGGGCACTTCGTGAACGCCGCAGGATCCACCACTGGCCCCGTGCCCGCTTCCTCGGCCGGCTCCGGCCCGTCACCGGCCGCGCGCCTTCTGCTGCACATCACTGAGGAGCAGACCGCCGTGCTCGTGGACGAGGATCTGGCCTTGGAAGCGGCCCGCGCCGCCTTCGCCGCGACGGTGGACGGCACGGTCTTTCCCAGTCTCGCCGTGCACGGGTCCGACCCGCGCAACCAGTTCACCCTCAAGCCATCCGCGTCCGCGACCCACGCCGGGGTGAAGATCGGTACCTACTGGCCGGGCAACACGGAGCACGGGCTGCCGCGCCACCACTCCACCCTGCTGCTGTTGGACCAGACGATCGGCAGGATCGCGGCCGTCCTGGAGGTCGGCACCGCGAACGCCTACCGGACCGCCGCGGCCGACGCCCTCGCCGTCGACCTGCTGGCCCGCGCCGACACCACCACGCTGGCCATCTTCGGCACCGGCCACCAGGCCGGCTACGAGGTGGCGGCCGTCAGCCGCGTCCGACCCATCGGTGAGATCCTGGTTGTGGGACGCACCGCCGAGCGTGCCGAGCGGATGGCCGCGGTACTGGCAACCCAGGGGCATACCGCCCGGAGCGTGGGCGCCGAAGAAGCCTGTGCCCGGGCCGATGTGATCGTCACCGCCACGACCGCCCGGGCCGATACCCCGCCGCTGTTCGAGGCTGCGTGGGTCCGCCCCGGTACCCACGTCTCCTGCATGGGCGCCGACGCCCCCGGCAAGCGGGAACTCCCGCCCGAACTGTTCGCCCGCGCCCGTGTCTTCTGCGACCTTCCCGAACAGGCCCGCCGTATGGGCGAGAGCCAGCATGCCCCGGCCCAGACGGTCCTCATCCCGCTCGGCGAGGTCCTCACCCAACGCGCCACGGGACGCACGGACGACAGCGACATCACGGTCTTCGACAGCTCCGGAATCGGCGCGCAGGACCTGTATCTGGGCCTGGCCCTCCTGAAGAAGATGGACATCTCCCTGTGAACAATCCAGTAACCGCCGCCGGTCCCGGCACCGCCCGGACCCTGGCCGATCCCGACACCCCGTTCGCCGTCGTCGACGCCCACAAGGTGCGGCGCAACATCGAACGACTGGCAATCAGGGCCGACCGGCTTCACGTCGCCCTGCGCCCTCACGTGAAGACGGCCAAGAGCCTCGATGTCGCCGCCCTCCTGCACCACGGCACCCCCTGTCCCATCACCGTCTCCACCCTCGCCGAGGCCGAGGCGTTCGCCGACGGCGGCTACACCGACATCACCTACGCTGTCGGCATCGACCCCCACAAACTCCCGCGCGTCCTCAAGCTGCTGCGCCGCGGCGTCACCCTGCGCATCCTGCTGGACAGCACCGAGCAGGCGGAGTTCGTCGCCCAAGCCTCCCGCAAGGCCGGCCTTCGCGTCCCAGCCCAGATCGAGATCGACTGCGACGGCCACCGCGGCGGTCTCAAGCCCAACGCATCCGAGCTCGTCGAGATCGGCCGCATCCTGCATGACGCGGGCTGTCTGGACGGAGTGCTGACCCACGCGGGCGAGTCGTACTTCACCTACACCGGCGAGGAACAGCGCCTGGCAGCGAAGAACGAACGCGACACCGCCGTCGTCTCGGCAGAGCGGCTGCGCGCTGCCGGCCTGCCCGTGGCCACCGTCAGCGTCGGCTCCACCCCCACCGCCCACGCGGCCGAGGACCTCACCGGCGTCACCGAACTGCGCGCCGGCAACTACGTCTTCTTCGACCTGGTGATGGCCGGCATCGGCGTCTGCCGCATCGAGGACATCGCCCTGTCGGTCGTCGTCACCGTCATCGGCCACCGCCCCGAACACGGCTGGATCGTCACCGACGGCGGCTGGATGGCCATGTCCCGCGACCGCGGCACTGCCGTCCAGGCGCAGGACCAGGGATACGGCCTGGTCACCGACCTGGACGGCACTCTCGTCCCGGACCTGATCATGACGGCCGCAAGCCAGGAACACGGCACCCTCACCACCCGCGACGGCGCCCGCGTGCCCGACCTGCCCGTCGGCACCCGTCTGCGCATCCTGCCCAACCACGCCTGCGCCACCGCCGCCCAGCACCAGGGCTACCACGTCATCGACGGCACCCGAACCACGAACACCACACCGGCGATCCAGGACATCTGGCAGCGCGTCACCGGCTGGTGACCAGCAAGTACACCGGACCAGCCGCCCCGTCAGCGGATGCCGGGCAGGGCCTTGTCCGGATGCGCGGCGTGCACGTACTTCACCGCCCTGGAGAGCTGCAGTGCGCCGAAAACCCCGAAGACGGGCTACGCATCCTGCAACGCACTGCGCGTCACCAGCGGCACCACCGCCTTCCAGGAAGAGCAGGCAGCGAGGAAGGGCATCGCACCCCAGACCATCCGGCCGAACACCGCCGCGGACTCCCCCACCGGCTATGGCCCCAGCGATCTGCAGTCGGCCTACTGGCCTGACCTCCGCCGCCTCCGCCAGCGGCTCCGGCAGGACCATCGCCATCGTCGACGCCCACGACGACCCGAACGCCGAGTCGGACCTGGCCAACACACACGACAGTCAGGCCCTGATGCCCCCGTCCGGAGCCTCCCGCCGATCCGCTCCACCGCGGGCCGCACCGACGCCGGTCGGCCAGGCTCCACGGGGCAAGGGCTGTGGCTACCTCCAATTTCGCTGATGTGTGAACTGCGTATTTACGCGTCCGACCTCGATCGTGTGCGGAGCGAGCCGAGGTGTACGCGATTTCGATGGCCCTGAGAGTGCCTGAGGCGAGGGAGTCGCCGGGGGAGGCCGCTGCCGCAAGCGATCACCCAGCCAGGGCAGAGGCGACGGCACACACGGAGCGCGCGGCTCCAGCGGCTCCTGCATGCCGGCCACCATGCAGGCGAAGCTGGTGGCCCGCCAACCGGCACACCGCGTCATTCCGAAGGAATGCGAAACTCGAATTCGGGAGCATCCCACGGCACGGCGGGCGGGTTCGCGAGCGCGGTCCCGGTCCGCACTGCACCGGCGCGGTGGTAGAAGTCCTCGGCGGGAAGATGCGACACGACCTTGACGCAGTCGAGCCCGGCGGCACGGGCCTCGGAGTGCATGTGCGCGACGAGCAGTCGTCCAATACCCCGTGCTTGCGCTTCGTCAGCGACGAACAGCGGGTCGGGCTCCGGTGGAGCGAGGACGAGCGAGTAGAACCCGAGGACCCGGCCTCCGGGCTCGTCGGCGCCGACGGCCACGAAGGCGCGGTGGGCCTCGATGTAATCAGGACCTACCCGGTAGCCCGCGACCGCTGCTGCGTACTTACCCTCGTAGGCGCCTAACGGGTGCTTCCAAAAGGGACACCGAGTGCAACGGCGCCCGCGCCGGACGCTGTAACCCGCCTATTCGGAAGCCCCGCGGGCCGCACCGGCGGGGCTTCTCATCGAGTGCCGCTCTCACAGTGATCTCACGGATCTCGCTGACCGGGACCTGGTGGTGGAGGCGGCCACGGAGGACGAGACGGTCAGGGTCGAGCTGTTCGCCGAGTTCGACCGGATCGTCACTCGCGAGGACGCCCTCCTGACATCGAACACCTCCTCTCTCCCCATCATGAAACGGGGCACGGCCACGACCCGCCCGCAGCAGGTGATCGGGGTGCGCTTCTTCAATCCCGTGCTGGAGCTGGAGCTGGTCGAGATCGTGCCGTCGCTGCTGACGGCTCCTCAAGCAGAGGCATGTGCAGAGCAGTTCGTCACCGGAGTGCTGGACAAGAAGGTGACCGGCGCGCAGGACCGCGCCGGGTTCGGGTGAACGCCCTGCTCGTGCCATACCTTCTCTCGGCGATCCGGCTGCTGGAGTCCGGCCACGCCTCCGTGGAGGACATCGACACGCCTGATCCTCGGCCATGACGTGCAAGTCGCGCCGGCGTCGACAACCTGCGCTTCCGTGTCCGCCTCGCTGAGCCGGAGCGGATGAATGCGCCCACACTGATCCTTCCTGCCTTCCTCTGCCGAGAGTGAGCCGCGCCGATCTGTCAGCACTCCGACGAGGAGTGTCAGCAGGAAGTTGCCGCCGTGCCCGACGCAACCGCACTCCCGCGAGGAACTCACTCGTTGGCGTCGCGGAGCGTGCGCAGGATGCGTTCCAGGTGGCGGCGGTCCTCGGATGAGAGCGGTCCGGTGACGTGGCTGCGGAGATGGTGGACGTGAGCGGTCAGGGCGTGGTCGAGCGCTTCGGCGCCCTTGTCGGTCAGTGCGGCGAGTGCGGCTCGCCGGTCGGCGGGGTCGGGGTCGCGGCGGATCAGCCCCTCCTCCGCCATGCGGTCGGCGAGCCGGGTGAAGCCCCCCGAGCTGAAGGACACGGCCTCCGCCAGGTCCGTCATGCGCAGCCGGTGGCCGGGGGTACGGCCCAGTCGCAGCAGCACCTCGAACCAGGTGTCCGGGACTCCCAGGTCGCGGTGCACACGGGGCTTGAGGCGAGCGAACGCCTCCACGAACAGGCCGTAGAGCGTCACATCGTCGTCGTTCAGCAGGTGCTCGTTCACCCCACGAGGATGACAGAAAACCGAGAGCGGAAGAAGCTGCTGTTGCAATATCTGCATAGGCAGAGATATTGTCTGCGTCGGCAGGTACTTTTCTCTGTACGCCCCCACAGATGTGGAGCCCGATCATGCGCAAGCGCACCCTCACCGCGTTCGGCGTCGCCGCCGCCACGGCCGGCGCCCTCACCCTCGGCCTGACCCTGGCGCCCGCTTCGGCGGACGCCGCTCCCGTCTCGCACGGACACCGCACCATCACCATCGAGGCCGTGGAGAAGGGCACCGCGGTCAACCTGGTCGACGTCGCCCCCGCCGACTCCGCCCTCGGCGACCAGCTGATCGGGACCGGCGACCTCACCGGCCGCGACGGCCGCAAGCTGGGCACCAGCAGCTTCGTCGGCATCTCCACCGACGCCAAGCCACGCACCGCCGAGCTGCTGACCTTCGTCTACGAGCTGCCCGGCGGCAAGATCGCCACGTCCGGCACGGCCAAGCTCTCCGCCTCCGGACCCGTCTTCGACGAGAAGTTCGCCATCACGGGCGGCACCGGCAGGTACAAGAACGCCTCCGGAGAGGTGCGCGTCCTGCAGGAGACGATGGAGCGGGCGAAGGTCACCTTCCAGATCCAGCGCTGACCACACCCACGCATACGCAACGAGCACGAACGGAGTCACCCGTGAGGATCCTCCTGATCGGCGCCACCGGCATGATCGGCTCCCGCGTCACGGCGGAAGCACTCGGCCGCGGCCACGAGGTCACCGCCGCCACCCGCTCGGGCCGCGCGGACAGCCTGCCGGAGCACCAGGCGCTGACCGTCCACGCCCTGGACGCCACCGCGCCGGGCAAGGTCGCCCAGGCCGCCGCCGGACACGACGTCGTCATCTCCGCCGTCTCCCCGCCCCGCGACGGCTCCGACCCGGTCGCCCCGCTACTGACGACGTACACGTCCCTGGTCGATGGGCTGCGCATCGCGGGCGTGCACCGCCTGCTGGTGGTCGGAGGGGCCGGCAGCCTGAAGACCGCCTCGGGCCAGGACCGGGTCGACACCCCGGACTTCCCCGCGATCTACAAGGCCGAGGCGCTCGCCCAGCGCGAGGTGCTGCGCCTGCTGCGCGCCGAGGTGGGCAACGCCCTCGACTGGACGTACGTCTCCCCGGCCGACGAGATCGCCCCCGGCGAGCGCACCGGCACCTTCCGCCTCGGCGGCGACGACCTGCTCATCGCGGAGGACGGCACCAGCTTCATCAGCGCCGAGGACTACGCGGTCGCCCTCGTCGACGAGGCCGAGAAGAGCACGGCGATCCGCTGCCGCATCACCGTCGCGTACTGACGGACGTCTCACGAGGGCGTCCGCCTCGACGTCATACCGGCCGGCAGCGCCAAGGCGACACGGGTAAGACTTCGGATCTTCCGCTTCCCGGCCGGTCCGTGCACCTGGGCGGTGTGCTCCGAGAGTCGGTGGCTGACATGTTCCGGCACGGTGAGCGCCCCGATGGCGCACGAGGCATGATCGGTGGATGCATGGTGTGGAGGACCAGTTGGGTGGGGGGAACGTGGAAGAGTCGACGGAGATCTCGTCGTCGAAGGAGGCCGCGGACAATGCGCTGGTGCTGGCATTCGGACGGTTGCAGGGGGCGGCGAACCGGCTGGAGTACATCCTCGGGCGGTCGCTGGAGCTGGAGTGCGGCATCAGCCATCTGATGTTCGAGGTGCTGCTCATCCTCGGGCGGGCCGGCGATCCCGGGCTGTCGATGCGGGCCATCGCCCAGGAGCAGGTGCTGACCACAGGCGGGGCGACGCGCCTGGTGGACCGGATGGAGGCGGCCGGACTGGTGGAGCGCGCCGAGGACCCCGGCGACAGACGCGGGCGGCTGGTACGGCTGACCCGGTTGGGAGAGGAGACCACCGTGCGGGCGTCCCGGGTGCACGTGGAGAACATCCGGCGTTACTTCCTGGCGCCGCTGCCGCCCGAGGACCGGGAGCGGTTCGCCGAGAACCTGCGAATCCTGAGCCACTCCGCACGGGACGTGCTGCCCCGCCTGCCCTGAACGACCCCTCCGGGCTGCGGCCGGACCGCTTCATCGATGCAATGACAGCGGGATCGCAGGGAATGTGGCTGGCCGTCCAAAAATACCTGACACATCAGTTACTGTTTCCTCAGGCGAACCACTCGCGTTCAGTGGGCGCCCACACCTTCGTTGGGACTTTCGATGAAGCTCGTCTACGCCTTCGACGCCTACTGCGGCTGGTCGCACGGGTTCTCCGGAACGCTGCGCGAGGTCGTCTCCCGTCATCCCGCCCTGCCGGTCGAGGTGGTCTCCGGTGGTCTGTTCACCGGGCTGCGCCGGGTGCCGATCCGCGAGTTCGGCTACGTCCAGGGCGCCAACGCCCAGATCGCCGAGCTGACCGGCGCCGAGTTCGGCGCGGGCTACGAGCGTCTGATCGCCGACGGATCGTTCGTGATGGACTCCGAGGCCGCCGCGCGCGGCGTCGTCGCCCTGCGCCGGGCGGTCCCCGACCGCGCGGCGGAACTGGCCGCCGCCCTCCAGCGGGCCTTCTACGTCGACGGCCTCAGCCTCTCCGACCCCGCGACCTACCGGAAGGTCGCCGAGGAGGCCGGTCTGGACGCCGACACCGTCGGCGCCGCCTTCGACGCGCCCGAGACGCACAACGCGGCGGCGGACGACTTCCACCGCTGTGCTGAGCTGGGTGTCACCGGCTTTCCCACCCTGCTCGTCCAGGACGGCGACCGGGTCGCCGTCCTGGCCCACGGCCATGCCACCGCCGACGAGATCGACCGGCGACTGGCCGCCCTCACCATCGCCCCCACCCACTGAACTCCGTCCTCTCCAGGAGGCCCGCATGAGCACCCTCTCCTTCAAGGTCCTCGACCTCGAATTCCCGGCCGGCAGCAAGAACAAGACCGCCACGCTCGTCACCGGCGAGCAGGAGGCGCTGCTGGTCGACGCCGGCTTCACCCGCGCCGACGGCCACCGCCTGGCCGCCGAGATCCTCGACTCCGGCAAGAAGCTGACCACCGTCTTCGTCAGCCACGGCGACCCCGACTTCTACTTCGGAGCAGAGGTCCTCGCCGACGCTTTCCCCGACGCCACCTTCGTCGCCACCCCGATCGTCATCGAGCACATCCGGCACTCCTACGAGGGCAAGCTCAAGGCGTGGGCGGCCCTCGGCCCGAACCTGCCCACCCGCCTGGTCGACCTCACCCCGCTGACCGGCGACCTCACCCTGGAGGGCCACCGCTTCGAGCTCAAGGGCGGACCGGCCGGCCTGCCCGACCGCCACTACCTGTGGCAGGCCGAGCACCGTGCCCTCCTCGGAGGCGTCCTGCTCTTCCAGCAGGAACACGTCTGGGTCGCCGACACCCCCACCCCCGAGGACCGCTCCGCCTGGATCGACCTGCTGGACGAGATGGCCTCCCTCCAGCCGGAGCTGGTCGTCCCCGGCCACCGTCTGCCCGGCACGGCGGCCGATGCCTCGGCCATCACCGCCACCCGCGACTACCTCGTCGCCTTCGAGGAGGAGCTCGGCAAGGCGGCCGACGGCGCCGCGCTGACCGAGGCGCTCGTCAAGCGCTACCCCGACAACGGCATGCTGATCGCCGCCCAGCTCGGGGCGAAGGTCGCCAAGGGCGAGATGAAGTGGGGCTGAGTGTCATGACGTACGAGCACACCGACTTCGCGACCTCCACGGCCCCCGCCGACGTGGTCCGCCGCCAGTACCTGGCCTCCGCGGCCGGCGACCTGGCCGCCCTGCGCGCCACCCTCGCCCCGGACGTGGAGTGGAAGGAGATGGCCGGCTTCCCTCTCGCCGGCACCTACCGCACCCCCGACGGGGTCACCGCCAACGTGATGGAGCAGCTGGGCAAGGAGTGGGACGACTGGACCGCGCACGACGACACCTATGTCGCCGAGGGCGAGAACGTCGTCGTCCTCGCCCGCTACACCGCGACCAACAAGGCCACCGGCAAGCCGATCGACGTGCGCGTCGCCCACCACTTCGTGGTCCGCGGCGGACTCATCGTCCGCTTCGAACAGTTCGTCGACACCGCCAAGGTTCGCGACGCCATGACGTAGCTGTGACAGCGCCCCACAGGCGAACTCACACAAGGCCGGGAAGACAGTGAGGTCCACCGGCGGCAACGGCACGGCACCGTCTTCCGCGACACCTCCGCCGCCGATGTCAGCGGCCCGCGCGACGAAACCGTCCCCGGGACGGCGACCGGCACGGCGGAGAAACGCGCCCGCACGTCGCCGGAATCACTCCCCGATGCCTTCCCGGTCCGGCCGACGGGGGGCAGCCGGGACCGACCGTCGTCGTGCGATGAACGTCGCAACCACGATCAACCACGCCCTCCGGACGTACGCGCACCCGGTGGTGCTGGTGGCCGTACCGCAACCAGCACCACCGCGAAGACGTGAGAGGCCGACACGCGGCGCCCTCTCCTGTGCGCACTCTCACCCCACCATCAACGGGGAGCGCTAGACATGCCCATGAAGAGGCGTCACTTCCTCGCGGCAGGCGCGCTCACGGCCGTTCGGTGGCGCGACCTGGACCACGGCGAGATCCGGGTGTTCCTGGAGGCCGAGGCGCCGCGGGTGTCCTGTCGCGAGCACGGGGTGACAGCCGCCGCTGAAGCTTCCCCTTGATGTTGGACACCTGGAGACTGGGACGTGAGGTTCCAGAGGAAGTAGTGCCAGGTGGGAAGCAAGAGCAACCGCAGCAGGCGGTACTCGGAGGAGTTCAAGCGCGACGCGGTCGCGCTGGTCCGCTCCTCCGGCAAGACCGTCACCGAGGTGGCCCGGGAGATCGGGGTCAGCGCCGAGGGCCTGCGGAACTGGGTCAAACAGGACACGATCGACCGCGGGCAGGGGGCGCCGGGCGAGCTCACGAGCGCGGAGCGCGAGGAACTGCGTCGGCTGCGGCGGCAGAACCGTGAGCA
>NZ_JBVIPD010000009.1:15196-299490 GCF_055578235.1 Streptomyces sp. NPDC033136 | reverse complement strand
CGGAACGTGCCGTGCGGCCGCTTCGGCGTGCCCTCCGAGCGCGGGAAGAACTCGTACCAGGACCCGTACAGCGCCCGTTCCCGCTCGACGAGCAGGGGCAGCGGCTCGCTGCTGGTCACCAGGTCCCGCAGCGGATACCGGGCCAGGACCGCGTCCACCTCCGGCGTCAACGCCGCCGCCAGCCGCGCCGCCGCGGGACGGCTCTCGTCCCGCAGCGCGTCGACAGCGGCCAGGATCACGTCCCGCGGTCCCTCCTCCTCGGGCACACCGGCGGCGGCCCGCTCGTACAGACGCGCGCCCTCCTCCAGGACGACGTCCGTGTCCATGCCCGCCGGGATCTTGATCTGTGCGTGGTGACGCCAGGTGCTGACCGGGTCCCCCCATGCCTCCACGCTGAACGTCCACAGGCCGGGTTCCCCGGCGGTGACCGTGGCACCCCACCGGTCCGTCCCGGGCGCCAGCTCCCGCATCGGCGTCCACGGCCCGGGGCGGCCCCCGGGGTCCCGCAGGACGGCGTTGGCGGCGACCGCGTCGTGCCCCTCCCGGAACACGGTCGCCGAGATCTCGAAGGTCTCGCCGGTCACGGCCTTGGCCGGCCGTCGTCCGTGCTGGACGACCGGGCGGACATCGAGAACGGGTATGCGTCCGACGGCGGTCGCGTCACCCGCGGGGGGTGCTGGCGGGACCGGCGGACCGGTCTCGGCCGGGCCCGCGGGGCGTGCTTCGCCGCCGGGCGCGCGCGCCCCGGTGGTACGGCGGCTGGGGGGTGCTGGCGACTGGTGCTTGGCGGGCATGACCGCTCCTGTCCGCGTCAACGTGGGTGGGCGGATGACTGTGGGGAGGTGGGTCCTGCGTGGTGCTCCTGAGAGGGGTACCCGCAGGAGCCTTCCCACCCTATTCGGGTAGGCAATCCGGCACTTTGTTAACTACTCACGCGTATGTCGACACACAAGTCCGGCCTCGTCCCCGACGGACGAGGCCGGCCCTGCGGCATGGCCGCTCCTTCGCCCTACCCGCGCGGCACCCGCAGGAGTTTGTCCGGCGAACCGAGGCCCCGGTCGGAGACCTTCCCGGCCGCCGCCCCGGCGGTCAAGGCCGCTCCGACCTGCGACGGAGCCGCTTTCGGATGATCTGCCAGATAGAGCGCGGCGACGCCGGCGGCGTGCGGAGCCGCCATCGACGTACCCGAGAAGGTGGCCCAAGCGGTGTCGCTCGCGCGGGACGCGGAGGTGATTCCGACGCCCGGGGCGAACAGATCGAGGGCCCGGCCGTGGTTGGAGAAGGCCGGTTTCGCATCCCTGCGGTCGGTCGCGCCGACCGTGATCGCCTGCCGGACGGCCCCCGGGGAGTACAGACCGGCCGGCCTGCCGTCGTTGCCCGCGGCGACCGTGTAGGTCACTCCGGAGGCGATGGAGGCGCGGACGGCGGCGTCCAGCCGCGCGTTGCGGGGGCCGCCCAGGCTGAGGTTGGCGACCGCGGGCTTCCTCGCGTGCCGGGTCACCCAGTCGATCCCGGCGATCACCCGGGCCGTGGTGCCCGCTCCCGCGGCGTCGAGGACGCGCACCGAGACGACCCGGGCCTTCCTGGCGACGCCGTGGGTCCGCCCGGCTACCGTGCCGGCGACGTGCGTGCCGTGGCCGTTGGCGTCCGAGGCCGCCTTGTCGTCCCCGACGAAGTCCCAGCCGTGGACCGCCCGGCCGCCGAAGTCCCGGTGGCTGGTCCGGACGCCGGTGTCGATCACGTACACCGTCACCCCGGCGCCTGCGGAACCGGGCCAGGTGTAGCTCCCGTCCAGCGGCAGTTTCGGCTGGTCGACGCGGTCCAGCCCCCAGGACGGCGGGTTGCGCCGGGTGCCGTCGAGCCGGACGCGGGTGTCCTGGACGACCGAGGCGACCCGGGGGTCGGCGGCCAGCCACCGGGCCCGTCTCTCGTCGGCCCGGACCGCGTAGCCGTTCAGGACCGTGCCGTAGGTGTGGCTGATCTCCACCCCGTACTTCTTGGCGAGGTCCTTTCCGGCCGCCGACCGGGCCCCCGTGCCCTCCCTCAGCGTCACCAGGTAACCGCCGTGCACGGCGCCGGGTCCTCCGGCGCCGGGTATCCGCCCCTCCGGTACGGCGTGCGCGGGCAGGGTGGTGGCCGAAAACGCCGCGGCGCAGACCGCCGCGGTCAGGCTCCCCGCCCGGCGCAGACGCCGTATGCGTGTCCGTGCCATGGTCCGAGTTCCCCTCCTCGACTCGGCGTACGGCCGCCGTGCGGCGCCGCGTGCGGCGGGCGCGGGCCGGTACGCCAGGTGCAGCCTCTCGTGACGTGCGAAGCGCCACAAGGACGCCTATGGGGGTGGAATCGGCCATATCCGTGGATGGTGCTGTTCAGGCCGATCGGGCGGCCGGTGGCGGAGCCTCAGCGGAGGCGGCACCGACGCCGGTACTGTCGTAAGGGAACGTCGGCGCGGCCCCGCGCCGAAGCCCCGCGTCGAGCCCCGCGTCAAAGCCCAGCGTCATCCAGCGACGAGGTGGAAAGTGAAGGCGATCCGTCGATTCACCGTCCGGCCCGTTCTCCCCGAACTCCTTCGGCCCCTCAGCGATCTGGCCCGCAACCTGCGCTGGTCGTGGCATGCGGAGACCCGTGACCTGTTCCAGTCCGTCGATCCCGAGCGCTGGGCCGCCTCCGGCGGCGACCCGGTGCGGCTGCTGGGCAGCGTGCCGCCCGCGCGGCTGGCGGAGCTGTCCGGGGACCGCCGTTTCCTGGACCGCCTCGCCGCGGTCTCCAGAGACCTGCACGACTACACGACCGGCGACCGCTGGTACCAGTCCCAGCCCGACGGTCTTCCGGCCGCCATCGCCTACTTCTCACCCGAGTTCGGCATCACCGCCGCCCTGCCGCAGTACTCCGGCGGCCTCGGCATCCTGGCCGGCGACCACCTGAAGGCGGCCAGCGACCTCGGCGTCCCGCTGATCGGCGTCGGCCTGCTCTACCGCCACGGCTACTTCCGCCAGACCCTGTCCCGGGACGGCTGGCAGCAGGAGCACTACCCCGTCCTCGACCCGAACGAGCTGCCCGTGGTCCAGCTCGAGGAGGCCGACGGCACGCCCGCACAGGTCGCCCTCGCCCTGCCCGGCGGCAGGCAACTGCACGCCCGGATCTGGCTGGCGCAGGTCGGCCGGGTCCCGCTGCTGATGCTGGACTCCGATGTCGAGGAGAACGACCTCGGCGAGCGCGGCGTGACCGACCGGCTCTACGGCGGCGGCAGCGAGCACCGGCTGCTCCAGGAGATGCTCCTCGGTATAGGAGGGGTCAGGGCGGTACGGACGTACTGCCGGCTGACCGGCCACCCCGAGCCGGAGGTGTTCCACACCAACGAGGGACACGCCGGGTTCCTCGGCCTGGAACGCATCGCCGAACTCTGCGCTCAGGGCCTCGACTTCGACTCGGCGCTGGAGGCGGTCCGCGCGGGCACGGTCTTCACCACCCACACGCCCGTCCCGGCCGGCATCGACCGCTTCGACCGCGAGCTGGTCGCCCGCCACTTCGGCCCCGAGGCCGAGCTGCCCCGCATCGACGTCGAGCGCGTCCTCCGGCTCGGCATGGAGACCTACCCCGGCGGTGAGCCCAACCTGTTCAACATGGCCGTGATGGGCCTGCGCCTGGCCCAGCGCGCCAACGGCGTCTCCCTGCTGCACGGCAACGTCAGCCGGGAGATGTTCTCCGGCCTGTGGCCAGGCTTCGACCCCGACGAGGTGCCGATCACGTCCGTGACCAACGGGGTGCACGCACCGACCTGGGTCGCCCCCGAGGTGTTCCGGCTCGGCGCCCGGCAGATCGGCGCGCGGCGCGCGGAGGACGCGCTGAGCGTCGGCGGCTCGGACCGCTGGGACGCGGTGGCCGACATCCCCGATACGGACATCTGGGAGCTGCGGCGGGGCTTGCGCGAGCAGCTCGTGACCGAGGTGCGGGAGCGGCTGCGGGCCTCCTGGCGGCAGCGCGGCGCCCATACGGCCGAACTGGGCTGGATCGACGGCGTGCTCGACCCGGACGTCCTCACCATCGGCTTCGCCCGGCGCGTCCCGTCGTACAAGCGCCTTACGCTCATGCTGCGCGACCGCGACCGGCTGATGGACCTGCTGCTGCACCCCGAGCGGCCGGTGCAGATCGTCGTGGCGGGCAAGGCGCATCCCGCGGACGACGGCGGGAAGCGGCTGGTGCAGGAGCTGGTGCGGTTCACGGACGATCCACGGGTGCGGCACCGGATCGTGTTCCTGCCGGACTACGGCATGGGGATGGCGCAGAGGCTCTACCCCGGCTGTGACATCTGGCTGAACAACCCGCTCAGGCCGCTGGAGGCCTGCGGCACCTCCGGGATGAAGGCGGCGCTCAACGGCTGTCTCAACCTGTCCGTCCTCGACGGATGGTGGGACGAGTGGTTCCAGCCGGACTTCGGCTGGGCCATCCCCACCGCCGACGGCGTCGGGACCGACCCGGACCACCGCGACGACATAGAGTCCGCGGCGCTGTACGACCTGCTGGAACAGCGGGTGACGCCCCGCTTCTACGAGCGGGGGCACAGCGGCCTGCCCGACCGGTGGATCGAGATGGTCCGGCACACGCTGAGCGTGCTCGGGCCCAAGGTGCTGGCCGGGCGGATGGTCCGGGAGTACGTCGAGCGGCTCTACGCGCCGGCGGCCCTCGCCCATCGCTCGATGGACCCGGATGCCGCGCGGGATCTCGCCGAGTGGAAGGCGCGGGTGCGGACGGAGTGGCCGGGGGTCACCGTCGACCATGTGGAGACGTCCGCGTCCGCGGCACTGGCGGAGCTGGGCACGACGCTGGGGCTGCGGGTGCGGGTGGGTCTCGGCGCTCTCGGGCCCGACGATGTCGAGGTGCAGGTGGTGTCGGGCCGGGTGGACGAGGAGGACCGGATCGGTGACGCGGCGGTCGTGCCGCTGAAGCCGGCGGGCTCTCCCGACCAGGACGGGCGCTGGGTGTATGAGGGGCCCTTGTCACTGGATCGCACCGGGCCTTTCGGGTACACGGTGCGGATCCTTCCCGCGCATCGGCTGCTGGCTTCGAGTGCGGAGCTGGGGCTTGTGGCCGGGCCGTCCGAGGAGTTGGTGGAGGCTGCGGGGGTGCTGATGCGGTGAGTGCCGTCCGCCCCTAGGGGGTTTCTGAAGCCCCCTAGGCTCAATGCCGTTCGGTTAAGGGTTCGACTGGTGGCGCAACGTTCGGCGTTTCGGCTGGTGATACGGGTGCAGCCCTTGTAGTGGTTCTCGGGTCCGCCAAGACTCGTGTTCCTCTACAAGGGCTGCAGTGTCCGATTCTGTCATTACGCATGCTCCTGGCGCCTTGGCCGTGGGGCACCTGGGCGAGTTGACCCAGGTTGTTCCGTTCGAGCTCGTCGACGAGGCACTCGCCTGCGCGGGCGGTCTGCAGCATCGGATGCGGCGGCTGCCGTCCCGGGTGGTGGTCTACCTCCTCCTGGCAGGCGCGCTGTTCACCGGGCAGGGCTGGGCCCGGGTGTGGTCTCACCTGACCGCCTCGCTCCCTGTGCCGCTGACCCCACCGGCACCTTCGTCGATCACGGCTGCGATGCGACGGGTCGGCCCCAAGCCGCTGAAAGCACTGTTCGACCTGGTCAAAGGGCCCGCAGCGGTGACCGCGACACAGGTGACACGGTTCGCGGACAGGCTGGTGGTCGCGATCGACGGCACCCAGATACCGCTGCCGGACACGCCCGCGAACCTGTCGGTGTTCCCCAAGGCGAAAGCCGGGCCGAACGGGCCGGCCGGTTACCCGATGCTGCGGCTGGTCGCGCTGGTGGCCTGCGGAACCAGAACACTCCTGGACGCGGTCTTCGGCACCGACGCCACCGGCGAGCTGACCTACGCCGGTGACCTGGTCACCACCGCGGGCCGGACCGGAACGCTCCGGCCCGGAATGCTGCTGCTCGGTGACCGAACCTCTCGGCCACCGCCTTCGTGAGCACGCTCGCCTCCACCGGCGCGGACTTCCTCATCCGCGCCAAGACCCACAGCACAGCGCTCAAGCTGCCGGTCCTGCGCCGTCTGCCCGACGGCACGTTCCTGTCCCGCGTCGGCGAGGTCACCGTCCGCGTCATCGACGCCCACATCACCCTCGCCCCCGCCGACGGTGCCGATGAGCGCCCGGTCACCCGGAGCACCTACCGGCTCGTCACCAGCCTGCTCGACCCCGATGAGGCATCCGCGACCGGCCTGGTCAGGCTTTACCACGAGCGCTGGGAGATCGAGACCAGCTACTGCGAACTGAAATCGACCATCCTCGGCGGAAGAGTCCTGCGCGGACGCCACCCGGCGGCCGTCGCCCAGGAGACCTGGGCGCTCCTGGTCGCCTACCAGGTGTTACGCACCGCGATGAGTGACGCTGTCCTGCACCGGCCCGACATAGACCCCGACCGTGCCGCATTCACCATCGCGCTGAACACGGCACGTGACCAGATCACCCGCGCCGCCGGCATCATTTCCCACACCCACGTCGACCTCGTCGGCCGGATCGGCGCCGCGCTACTCAACGATCTCCTGCCCGCCCGCCGGGACCGGACCCGGCCCCGCGTGAAGAAGCGAGCGATCAGCTCCAAGTACCGCGCCATCGGCCCCGACATCGACCACCGAACCCACAGGACCACCATCCAGATCGAGCACAACCCCTTACCAAGCCCGCCAGACGGCTAACCGAACGGCATTGCCCCTAGGCTTCCGCACCACCCTGGGTCGCAAGGTTGCGTAGGACACTGCCGCACCTGCGCGCGTACGCGTGCTGGACCCCTCTGGTCGCCGGGCCGCCCGCCCTGGCGTACCACTTGGCCGCGCGGCTGAAGGCGTTCACCGTCAGCCAGACGGTGCCGTCTCCCGTGCGGTCGACGACGAAGGACTCCTCGCCGCTCTCCGGGTGGCCGGGCAACGTGCCGTAGGCCCAGCCGGCGCGGCGGGGTTCCTCCACCGTCCACACCACGCGGCACGGGGCCTTGATCATGCCGGCCAGAGTGACGGTGACGTCCACGCCGGGGGCCGCGCGGTCCGAGGCCGCGTCGATGCCCACGCCCATGGCCCGGTGCATCTCCCAGGTGAGGACCGCCTCGGACGCACGGCGGAAGACCTCCTCACCCTCGCCGAGACGGGTGCGCACGTTCATGCGATGGAAGCCCGGCGGGCAGAAGGCCTGGTCGCGCGAGGCGCCGACGTCGGCGTAGGTGAACTCCTCCGAAGACATGGTCCCCAAGAGTAGGGCGGTACCCGGACCCGCCTTCGGTCCGGGTACCGCCCGCAGGTCGTGCTTCGGTCAGCCGACGTTGACGGCGGACCAGGCGGACGCGACCGCCTTGTACTCGGTGCTGTTCGCGCCGTACAGCGCCGAGGCCGCGTTCAGGGTCGCCGTGCGGGCGCCCGCGTACTTGGTCGTCGACGTCATGTACGTGGTGAGCGCCTTGTACCAGATCTGGAGCGCCTTGGTGCGGCCGATGCCGGTGACCGTGGAGCCGTTGGAGGTGGGCGAGTCGTAGGCCACGCCGTTGATCGTCTTCGAGCCGCTGCCCTCGGACAGCAGGTAGAAGAAGTGGTTGGCGGGGCCGGAGGAGTAGTGGACGTCCAGGCTGCCGAGGCCGGCGGACCAGGCGTCGGCGGATTCGCCGTCCTTGCTGGGCTTGTCCATGTAGCGCAGCGGGGTGCCGTCGCCGTTGATGTCGATCTTCTCGCCGATGAGGTAGTCGCCGGCGTCGGAGGCGTTGTCGGCGTAGAACTCCGCGCCCGCGGCGAAGATGTCGCTGGTCGCCTCGTTCAGACCGCCGGACTCGCCGCTGTAGGTGAGGCGCGCCGTGGCCGACGTCAGACCGTGGCTCATCTCGTGCGCGGCCACGTCGAGCGAGGTCAGCGGGTTGGCGTTGCCTGCGCCGTCGCCGTAGGTCATGCAGAAGCAGCCGTCCGACCAGAAGGCGTTGGCGAAGTTGTTGCCGTAGTGGACGCGCGAGTAGGCGGCCTTGCCGTCGTTCCTGATGCCGTTGCGGCCGAAGGTGTTCTTGTAGAAGTCCCAGGTCACCTGGGCGCCGTAGTGGGCGTCGGCGGCGGCGGTCTCCAGGTTGGCCGGATCGCCGTTGCCCCAGATGTCGTCGGAGCCGGAGAAGAGGGTGCCGGTGCCGGAGGTGCGGCGGTTGAGGTTGTACGTCCTGTTGCCGCCGCGCGTGCCGTCCGTGAGGGTGTACGACGACCCGGACCTGGTCGTGCCGAGGTCGACCTCGCCGCTGTACGTGGTGTGGCCCGTGCCGGTCTCGATGCCCTGGTACTCGTAGAGCTTCTTTCCGGTGGCGGCGTCGGTGATGACGTGCAGTTCGTTCGGGGTGCCGTCCTCCTGGAGGCCGCCGACGACCGTCTCGTAGGCGAGGGTGGGCTTGCCGTCGGCCGCCCAGATCACCTTGCGGGGCGCCGAGCCGGCCTCGGTCTCCTCCGAGCCGGCCGCCTTGGCGAGGGTCACGGCCTGCTTCTCCGCCTTGGCGGCGGTGACGGCGGGCTTGAGCGAGGGAACCTCGAGCTTCGCCTTCGTCGCTCTGGTGACGCCCTGGGGCGCGCCGGACTTCGACTCGTGCACCACGAGGTCGCCGCCGAGGACCGGCAGGCCCGCGTAGGTGCGCTCGTAGCGGGTGTGGACCGTGCCGTCGGCGTCCTTCACGACGTCCCTGACGACCAGCTTCTCCTGAGCGCCGAGGCCTATCGCGTCGGCGGTCTTCGGGGCGTCCGCCTGCTGCTCCTGGATGAGCGCGGTGCGGGCGGGCGCGGAGAGCAGGACGGGCGCGGCGGCCAGGGCCGGCTTGCTCGCGGAATCGGCGGCGACGCTGCTGCCGGAGGTCAGGCCGGTGGTGAGCAGGGCGCCGGCCGCGACGGTGGTGGCGATGGCCAGCGTGGCGCGCTTGCGACGCGCGTAGAGGGGGGTGGTCACACAAGCTCCTAGGTGTGGGGGAGTTGCTGTGGTGCTGTGCGGCGGGTGGGGGAAGAGTGACACCTAGGACGCGTACATGTCAGGAGCGTTGTGTGATGTTGGCCGGAAAACGACGACGAGGTGTACGTCCCTGCCGCGTGAAGCGGGCGCCGCTCCGGGGGATTCGAACCCACCGGGGCGACGCCCTGACTTGAGGCAGCGGCCCACCACGGCCTGCCGGCCGGGGATCTGCGGGCCTACCGGCCTGCGGGCCTACCGGCCTACGGGCCTACGGGCCTACGGGCCTACAGGAAGGTGAGCTTCCAGCTGTTGATGTAGCCGGTGTCGCGGGCCGCGTTGTCCTGGACCCGCAGCTGCCACACACCGTTGGCGGCCTCGGAGGAGGCGTTCACCGTGTACGTGGTGCTGAGGTTGTCCGCGCTGCCGCCGGTGCCGTAGCCCTTCAGCGTGTACGCCGTGCCGTCGGGGGCGACCAGCTGCACCCGGAGGTCACCGATGTAGGTGTGGACGATGTCCACGGCGACCTGGAGGTCGGAGGGCGCGTTGCCCGTCCGGCCGGAGACGGTGACCGACGAGGTGACCGCCGCTCCCCGGTCGGGGATCGCCACGTCGGCGGTGTTCTCGAAGGACGTGCCCCCGCCGCCTCCGCCGCCGGAGCGGGCGCCGACGTTCACGCCCGCCCACGCGTCCTGGACCGCCTTGTACTCGGCGCTGTCGGTGCCGTACAGCTCGCCGGTGGCCGCGAGGGTGCCGGTGCGGGCGCCCGCGTAGTTGGTGGTCGAGGTGAACTTGGTGGTCAGCGCGCGGAACCAGATCTTCTCCGCCTTGTCCCGGCCGATGCCGGTGACCGGCAGGCCGTCCGAGGTGGGCGAGTCGTAGGTGACACCGTTGATGGTCTTGGTGCCGCTGCCCTCGCTCAGCAGGTAGAAGAAGTGGTTCGCGGGGCCCGAGGAGTAGTGCACGTCGATCGAGCCGATGCCCGAGTACCAGGCGTCCTTGGACTTGCCGTCCTTGCTGGGCTTGTCCATGTAGCGCAGCGGCGTGCCGTCGCCGTTGATGTCGATCTCCTCGCCGATGAGGTAGTCGCCGACGTCGGAGGCGTTGTCGGCGAAGAACTCGACGGTCGCGGCGAAGATGTCGCTGGTCGCCTCGTTCAGACCGCCGGATTCGCCGGAGTAGTTGAGGCCCGCGGTGTTGGAGGTGAGCCCGTGGGTCATCTCGTGCGCGGCCACGTCGATCGACGTCAGCGGGTTGGCGTTGCCCGCGCCGTCGCCGTAGGTCATGCAGAAGCAGCCGTCCGACCAGAAGGCGTTGGCGAAGTTGTTGCCGTAGTGGACCCGGGAGTACGCGGCCACGCCGTCGCCGCGGATGCCGCTGCGGCCGTGCACGTTCTTGTAGTAGTCCCACGTCAGCGCGGCGCCGTAGTGGGCGTCCGCGGCGGCCGACTCCAGGTTGGAGGGGCTGCCGTCGCCCCAGACGTCGTCGGAGCCGGAGAAGAGCGTGCCGGTGCCGGAGGTGCCGCGGTTGAGGTTGTACGTCCTGTGGTTGCCGCGGGCGCCGTCGGTGAGGTTGTACGCGGAACCGGACCGGGTGGTGGTGAGGTCGACCGTGCCGGAGTACACCGTGTTGCCGGTGCCGGTCTCGATGGCCTCCCACGCGTACAGCTTCTCGCCGCTGGTGGCGTCGGTGACGACGTGCAGTTCCTGCGGGGTGCCGTCGTGCTGGAAGCCGCCGACGACCGTCTCGTAGGCCACGACGGGCTTGCCGTTCCCTGCCCAGATCACCTTGCGGGGCTCGCGGTTGATGCCGGGGTTCCTGGCCTCGTCGGCCTTGCCGGCGGACAGGGCCTGCTGCCGGGCCTTCGCGGCGGGCAGCGCGGTCCTCGTCGTGGCCGGCTTGATGGCGGCGCGGGTGGCCTTCACGACGGCCGCGGTGGCGTCCGCCTTCGTGCTCTCCACGACCAGGTCGCCGCCGAGGACCGGCAGGCCGTCGTAGGTGCGCTCGTAGCGTGTGTGCACGGTGCCGTCGCGGTCCTTCAGGACGTCACGGACGACCAGCTTCTCCTTGGCGCCCAGGCCCAGGTCCTTCGCGGTCTCCGCCTTGGCGGCGTCGGCCTCGCGGAGCAGCGCGGCGCGCTGGGCTGGGGTGAGCCTGACCGACTCCGAGCCGGGGTTCGCCTTGCTCGCGGCCGACGGTGCCTTCTCCGGGGCAGCGGTGGCGGTGCCGCTCTGCACGGCGGCGGCGATCAGCGCGGCGACGCCGGCGAGGGCCACGGCCGCGGTGCGGCGGGGGGTGTGGGGAGTGCGTCTGTGGGAGGTGCTTCTTCGCGAGGAACTGCTTCTCAACACGGACTCCTTCTGCGGGACCGGGGATCGCCCGGCCTGGGGAGGTGGAGGTGGCGCTGTGGGGTTGCTGCGCAGCAGTCGTGGGAAGCGTGGCAGGGGAGCGCGCTTTCTGTCAGGACCGCGTCAAGAGTATGGCCGGAAACGGTTCGTTGACCGGAAGTTCACGTTCGTTATACGGACGCCTCACTCTCGTCCGGCCTGTCCCCGTGCCAGGAGTGCCACAGCGCCGCGTAGGCTCCGCCCGCCGCCACCAGCTCGTCGTGCGTGCCGAGTTCGGTCAGCCGGCCGTCCTCCAGCACGGCCACCCGGTCGGCGTCGTGCGCGGTGTGCAGCCGGTGCGCGACGGCGATGACGGTGCGCCCTTCCAGGACGGCGGCCAGGGCCCGCTCGGTGTGCCGGGCGGTCGTCGGGTCGAGCAGCGCGGTCGCCTCGTCGAGGATCAGCGTGTGCGGATCCGCCAGCACCACCCGTGCCAGGGCCAGTTGCTGGGCCTGCGAGCCGTCCGTACGGCAACCGCCCTGACCCAGCGCGGTGTCCAGGCCCCGCGGCAGCTCCCGCACCCAGGCGTCGGCGCCGACCACGGCCAGCGCTTCCCACAACTCCTCGTCCGTGGCCTCCGGTTCGGCGATCCGCAGGTTGTCGCGGACCGAGCCGAGGAACACATGGTGCTCCTGGGTGACCAGCACGACCTGGCGGCGCAGCCGCTCCGGCCCGAGCCCGACGACGGGCACACCGCCGACCGTCACCGAGCCGGCCGACGGCGCGTCGACGCCCGCCATCAGCCGGCTCAGCGTGGTCTTGCCGGCGCCGGAGGGCCCGACCATGGCCAGCCGCTCCCCGGGCCGTACCGTCAGGTCGACGCCACGCAGCACCTCCACGCCCCCCTCGTACGCATAACGCACACCGGTGACGTCGATGCGGTCGCCGTCCGGATCCGGGCACTCGCCCTCCCCGGCGGCCCGCGGTGCCCGGGCCAGCCCCTCCACCCGGGCGAACGAGGCGCCGCTGCTCTGGAGTTGCTCGACCCGCATCAGGATCTCGTCCAGCGGTCCGCTCAACTGGTGGAGATACAGGGCCGCCGCCACGACCGCCCCGAGGCTCATCGAGCCGGAGGCGTGCAGCGCCCCGCCGATCACCAGCACCCCGGCCACCGGGACGGCGTACGACGCGTCCACCGCCGGGAAGAACACCGTGCGCAGGAACAGCGTGTGGAAGCGGGTACGACGGGACGTCTCCAGTGCCTCCCTGCTCGCGGCGGTACGTTGCGTCCGGAGCCGGAACGCCTCCACCGTGCGCGCCCCGGCCGCGGTCGCCGCGAGGATCTCCGCGACGTCCGAGCCGGCCGCGCCCTCGGCGAGGTAGCCGTCCCGGGCCCGACGCAGGTACCAGCGCAACGCGAGCCAGATCGGCGTCAGGCCGAGCACGCCGAGGGCGCCGAGCAGCGGGTCCAGCAGGAACACCGCGCCGACCAGGAACAGCGCCTGCACGAGGTTGATGAGGAGGATCGGACCGGCGTCCCGCAGCGTGTTGCCCACGGTCGTGACGTCCGAGGTGCCGCGGGCCGTCAGGTCGCCGGTGCCGGCGCGTTCCACGACCGAGGCGGGCAGGGCGAGGGCCCGGTCGACGAACCGTTCCCGTACGCGCGCCAGGGTGCGTTCGCCGAAACGGTGGCCGAGGTAGCGGGCCCAGCGGGTGAGGAACAACTGGGCGAGGGCGCAGAGCAGGAGAACGAGGGCCAGCCGGTCCACGGCGGCGACGCCCCGTCCGGCACGGACGTCGTCGATCATCCGGCCCAGCAGCCAGGGCCCTGCCAGACCGGCCACGGCGGCCAGGGCGTTGAGGCCGAGGACGGCGGTGAAGGCCCGGGGGTCCGCCCGTACGAGGTGCAGCAACGCCCGTCGGACGTCCGCCCGTTCGGCCACGGGGAGGTGTCCGCGGTTCATCGGGCGGCCTCCTCGGTGTCCCTGGCGACGAGGGCGCGGTAGCCGGGGACCGTGCCGAGCAGTTCGTGGTGGCTGCCCGAGGCCGCCACCTTGCCGTCGACCAGGTAGTGGACGGTGTCCGTGCGGTCCAGGACGAGGGGAGAGGTGGTGGTCACGACCGTGGTGCGACCGTGCCGGGCCGTTCTGAGACGGTCGGCGACGGTGGCTTCGGTGTGGGCGTCGAGGGCGGAGGTGGGCTCGACGGTGAGGAGGATCTCCGGGTCGGCGAGGAGGGCTCTGGCCAGCCGGATGCGCTGGCGCTGGCCGCCGGAGAGGTTGCGGGCCTGGGCGTCCATGGGGGTGGCCAGGCCGTGGGGGAGGGCTTGGACGATGTCTTCGGCGGCGGCGGTGTGGAGCGCCGTCCGTGTCGCCGTGTGGTGTGGTGTGGCGTCTGCGGGTGCGTCGTGGCTTTTCGCGCCCCGCGGCGGAGCCGCGGATCGACACCGCCCCGATCCCCTCAAGGGCCCGATCATGTCCTGGAGAGTTCCTGCGAACAGGTCGGACTCGTGGTTGGCCAGCAGAATGTGTTCCCGGACCTGGGGGAGCGCGATGTCGTCCAGGCGCACTCCGCCCCAGGTCGCGTCCGAGGGGGTGTAGCGGGCGAGGCGGTCCACTACCGCCACGGCGTCGGCCGGGTGCTCCGCGACCAGGGCCGTCAGGCGGCCGGGTCGGACGCGCACGCCGGACTCGGGGTCGTACAGGGCCGACGGCTCGGCCGGGGCGTCTCGCGATCCGGTGTCCGGCATCGGCTCCAGCCGCAGGAAACGTACGACGCGTCGCGCGCACACCAGGCCGCGGCTGATCTGGTACCCGCACTCGACCCAGAAGGCCACCGGCCTCACCAGCATCGCCACATAGCCGTACACCGACACCAACTGCCCCACGGTGATGTCCCCGCGCGCGGCCAGCCGGGCCGCCGGCCACGTCACCCCGGCCAGGAACAGCGTCGGCAGCCCGATCCCGAGCGCCTGCACCCAGCTGGTCACCACGCCGACCCGGTACCCCTGCTCGCGCAGCCGCTGCGAGTCGCGGCGGAAGGCGTCCGCGACCAGCGTCCTGCCGCCCAGTCCGGCGAGGACCCGCAGACCGCCCGCCAGGTCGCCGATCCGCGCGGTCAGCACGCCCTGCCGCTCGCGGTACTCCGTCTCGGACCCCTGTAACCGCCCGAGCAGTGGCCCGACGAGCAGGACGATGACCGGGATGCCGAGCAGGACGACCACGGCGATGAGGGGCGAGACCGACACCAGCAGGAGGGCGACCACCAGATAGGCCACGACCGCGCCGATGCCGGGGCCGATGACCGTCAGCGAATGGCTGATCGTCTGCACGTCGCCGACGCCGATGGTGACGACCTCACCGGCGCCCGTCTGCCGTGACAGGGCGGAGCCCAGCCGTACCGCCTGGCCCACGACGACCTTCACCGTGCGGAAGTTGGCGTCCATACGGACGCGGGTCATGGTGCGGTGGCGCATGATGCTCAGCCAGGCGTTGAACGCGCCCACCGCGAACAGCGCGCCGCTCCAGAACACCAGCGCGCCCATGTCGCCGGGCCCCAGACCGTCGTCGATCGCCCGGGCCATCAGATACGGCGTCGCCGCCAGCAGCACCATCCACACACTGCCGAACATCGCCCCGGCGGCGCACCGGCCGGGCTGCCGGGTGACCAGCCACCACAGGTAGCGGGCGCCGCTCCGGTGGTCGGCTGTGCCAGGGTCCTCGTACGCGTCGATCATCCGCCCGCCCTCCGCCGCCGTCCTACGCCAGACTGTCCCGCCAGGCCCGGTGCAGGTCCGCGAACCTGCCCGTGCCGGCGATGAGTCCGGCCGGTTCGCCGTCCTCGACGATCCGCCCCCGCTCCATCACCAGGACGCGGTCCGCGATCTCCACGGTCGACAGCCGGTGCGCGATCACCACCGCCGTACGGCCCTTCAGCACCGTCGCCATGGCCCGCTGCACCGCGCGCTCGCCCGGGATGTCCAGCGAGCTGGTCGCCTCGTCGAGGATCAGCACCGCCGGGTCGGCCAGCAACGCCCGTGCGAACGCGACCAGTTGCCGCTGACCGGCGGAGATACGGCCACCCCGCTTGCGGACGTCGGTGTCGTAGCCGTCGGGCAGGGCGCTGACGAAGTCGTGCGCGCCGATCTCCTTCGCCGCCTGCTCGATCTCCTCGCGGGTGGCGTCCGGGCGGCCGATCGCGATGTTCTCGGCGACCGTGCCGGAGAACAGGAACGCCTCCTGCGTCACCATCACCACCCCGCGCCGCAGCTCGGGCACGGCCAGGTCCCGAAGGTCGACGCCGTCCAGCAGCACCCGGCCGTCGGAGGGGTCGTAGAACCGGGCCAGCAGCTTGGCCAGCGTCGACTTGCCCGCGCCCGTGGAGCCGACGACCGCGACCGTCTGCCCGGCCGGGAGCGTCAGGTCGAAGCGGGGCAGGATCTCGCCGCCGGTGCGGTAGCCGAAACGGACGCCCTCGAACACCACCTCACGGCCCGGGTGTTCGCTCTTCGGCGGCGGGAGCTGCCGGGGGCTCGACGGCTCGGGCACGGACGGGGTCTGGGCGAGCAGTCCGGCGATCTTCTCCAGGGAGGCCGCCGCCGACTGGTAGGAGTTGAGGAACATGCCGAGCCGGTCGATCGGGTCGTACAGCCGTCGCAGGTACAGCACGGCCGCCGCCAGCACGCCGAGCGCCAGCGTGCCGTCCGCGACCCGGTGGGCGCCCCACAGCACGATCGCCGCGACCGCCGTGTTGGCGACCAGCCGCGAGCCGGTGACGTACCGGGCCATCTCCAGCAGCGCGTCGCCGTTGGTCCGCTCGTGCCGCCGGTTGAGCGCGCCGAAGTCCGCGTCGTTGGCCGCCTCGCGGCGGAAGGCGCGCACCGGGCGGATGCCGTTCATGGTCTCGACGAACTTGACGATGACCGCCGCGATGGCCGTGGACCGCACCCGGTACACCCGCCCCGCCCGCCGCTGGTACACCCGCACCAGGGCGTAGAGCGGCACCAGCGACGCCACCGCCACACCGCCGAGTCCCAGGTCGAGCCAGAGCAGCATCGCCGAGATGTAGACGAACGACAGGATGACCGTCACGAGCTCCTGCAGGCCCTCGTCCAGCAGTTCGCGCAGCGACTCCACGTCCGAGGTGGAGCGGGAGATGAGCCGGCCCGAGGTGTAGCGCTCGTGGAAGTCGACGCTCAGCGCCTGCGCGTGGCGGAAGATCCGGCCGCGCAGATCGAGCAGCACGTCCTGGCTGACACGGGCCGCGGCGGCGACGAAGGCGAACTGCATCCCGCCCGCCGCCAGCGCGCACACCAGATAGCCGGCGGCCACGGCGACCAGCGGCCCGTGGTCCTGCGCCCGGAACGCCGGCACGGCACGGTCGATGGCGTACGCCACGAGCAGCGGGCCGGCCTGCACGACCGCCTGCTGCAGCAGCAGAAGCAGCGTCGTGACCGTGACCCGGGCCTTCAGGGGCGCGAGCAGGGAACGCAGCAGGGCGGCGGTGGCGCCCGGGGGAGTGGGCAGGACGTCCCGGTCGAAGGGGTCGCCGGTGGCGGGGCGTTGCTCGTCGGGCTTCTCGTCCGCCGGTGCCGTGGTGGGCGCCGTCATCGCGCGCTCTCCTTTTCCTCCGACGGTTCTCCGGGCTGTTCTCCCGGCTGTTCCCCTGACGGCTCGCCGGACTGTGCCCCCGACGGCTCTCCGGAGTCTTCCCCGGACATCAAGTGCGCGTACTCGGCGTTCGTGCGCAGCAGTTCGTGGTGGGTGCCGACCGCGGCGATCCGGCCGCCGGACAGCAGGGCGACGCGGTCGGCGAGCAGCACGGTGGAGGGGCGGTGCGCCACGATCAGGGCGGTGGTGTCCGCGAGCACCCGCCGCAGGGCGGCCTCCACGGCGGCCTCGGTGTGCACGTCCAGGGCCGACAGCGGGTCGTCGAGGACGAGGAACTCCGGCTGCCCGACGACCGCTCTGGCCAGGGCGAGGCGCTGGCGCTGGCCGCCGGAGAGGCTGTGGCCCTGCTCGCCGACCCGGGTGTCCGTCCCCTGGGGCAGGGCGTGCGCGAAGTCGGCCTGGGCGACGGCCAGGGCGCGCTCCAGATCGGCCGCCCCGGCGGTGTCCCCGGCCCCCATGAGAACGTTGTCTCCGACCGAGGCCGAGAAGAGCGTGGGTTCCTCGAAGGCCACGGCGACCTTGGCGCGCAGGGCTTCTCGGGAGAGGGCCCTGATGTCGACGCCGTCCAGGGTGATGCGGCCCGAGGTCAGTTCGTACAGGCGCGGGACGAGCGCGGTGAGGGTGGTCTTGCCGCTGCCGGTCGCTCCGACCAGGGCCATGGATTCGCCGGGGCGGATGTGGAGGTCGATGTCCTTCAGGACGGGCGGGGAGTCCGGCGGGGCGTCGGGGTAGCGGAACCCGACGTGGTGGAAGCGAAGTCCGTCGTCCTCGAGCCGCGTCGCACCGGCACCCGCGACAGGCCCCTCGGCCTCCTCGTCCATCACCTCGAAGTACCGCTGCGTCGCCGTCGCCGCCTCCTGGCTCATCGCCAGCAGGAACCCGATCGACTCCACCGGCCACCGCAACGCCAGCGCCGTGGACAGGAACGCCACCAGCGTCCCCGCCGACAACGCCCCGTCGGCCACCTGCACGACCCCCACCACCAGCGCCGCGCCGATCGCCACCTCCGGCAGCGTCACGATGACGCCCCAGATCGTCGCCAGCAGCCGCGCCTTGCGCAGTTCCGTGCCGCGCAGGGTCCGCGACAGGTCCCGGAACGCCCGCGCCTGGCTCCGGTGGTGGCCGAAGCCCTTGATGACGCGGATGCCGAGCACGCTCTCCTCGACGACCGTCGTGAGGTCGCCGACCTGGTCCTGGGCGAGCCGGGCCACCTTGGCGTACCGCTTCTCGAAGATCACACAGGTGACCATGACGGGCACGGCGGGCCCGAGGATCACCAGACCCAGGGTCCAGTCCTGGAGCAGCATGATGACCACGCCGACAAGGATCGTCACACCGTTGACCAGCAGGAACGTCAGCGGGAAGGCGAGGAACATGCGCAGCAGCATCAGGTCCGTCGTCCCCCGGGACAGCAACTGCCCCGAGGCCCACCGGTCGTGGAAGGCGACCGGCAGCCGCTGGAGGTGCCGGTACAGAGCCGCCCGCATGGACGCCTCGACGTGGGACAGCGGACGCGCCACCAGCCAGCGCCGCAGCCCGAACAGCAGAGCCTCCCCGAAGCCGAGCAGCAGCAGGAACAGCGCCCCGAGCCACACCCCGCCCGGGTCCCGGCGGGCGATCGGCCCGTCCACCATCCACTTCAGGACGAGCGGGATCACCAGGCCCACGCAGGACGCGAGGACCGCGACGAACGCGGCGGTGAACAGCCGCGCCCGCACGGGCCGCACGTACGGCCACAGGCGCAGCAGCGTGCGCACGGCGGAACGGTCCTGGGCGGGGGCGGGTGTCGTGGCCATCAGCAGTGAGCCTACGGATCGCCACTGACAGTGCCCACCGAGTTTCTGCCCGACCTCCGTCGGCCGTTGGTCCTACGACCTGGGGGTTCGAGGGATCGTACGGCGGCACCGGCAGAGTCGTAGGGCCGCATCAACCGATCGGCTGATGCCCGTTCGAGCGCGACGGCTGATGTGCCGGGCCCCGCCGCGCCGGGACCCTCTTCGTATGCCGACCGCACCCGTCATCGAAGTCACCGAGTTGCGCAAGAGCTACGCCGGCCGTCCCGCCGTCGACGGAGTCTCCTTCGCCGTGGAGGAGGGCGAGATCTTCGGGATCCTCGGCCCGAACGGCGCCGGGAAGACCACCACCGTGGAGTGTGTCGAAGGACTGCGCGTCCCCGACTCCGGCCGGGTCCGCGTCACCGGCCTCGACCCCGTCGCCGAGCACGAGGCCACCCGCCGCGTGCTCGGCGCGCAGCTCCAGGAGAGCGAACTCCAGGCCAAACTCACCGTCCGCGAGGCGCTGGAGCTGTGCAGCGCCTTCTATCCGAGCCCGCTCGACTGGCGGCCCCTCGCCGAACGCCTCGGCCTGACCGCCACGTTGACGACCCGGTTCGCCAAGCTCTCCGGCGGCCAGAAGCAGCGGCTGTTCATCGCGCTCGCCCTGGTGGGCGACCCCCGGGCCGTCGTCCTGGACGAGCTGACCACCGGCCTCGACCCGCGCGCCCGCCGGGACACCTGGGAGCTGATCGAGGACATACGCGCGAACGGCGTGACCGTCCTCCTCGTCACCCATTTCATGGAGGAGGCGCAGCGGCTCTGCGACCGGATCGCGGTGATCGACAAGGGCCGGATGGCCGCCCTGGACACCCCGGCCGGCCTGATCCGCCGCTCGGCGGGCTCCACCGTCATCAGCTTCACCCCGTCCGCCCCCCTGGACGACCGTGACCTGAACGCGCTGCCCGCGCTCGCGTCGGTCGAGTACAGGGACGGTCGCGTCACCCTGTCCGGCACCGACGAGACCGTCAACGCCGTCCTCACCCTCCTCGCCCGCACCCGCGTCACGGCCCACCAGCTCCGGGTCACCGACGCCACCCTGGACGACGCGTTCCTCGACCTCACGAAGGAGGCGGCGGCATGAGCACGGCCCTCGTCACACCGCTGTACTGAAAAGCGAGATCCGCCTCTTCCGCCGGGAGCCCGGCAGCCTCTTCTGGATCCTGAGATCGCCCGCGAACTGTTCATCAGCGAGGCGACCGTGAAGACCCACCTCACCCACCTCTACGCCAAGCTCGGCGTCAAGGACCGCGCGGCGGCGGTGGCGGTGGCGTACGACCGGGGGATCCTAGGCTGACCGGGGTTCAGCCCGCCACCCGCAGCAACAGCACCGCCCGCGCCGGCATCGTGATCCCGGTGCCCGCCCGGTGCTCCACCCCCGGCGCCTCCCCCTGTTCCTCCAGACTCGTGTCGACGACCACCTCGTACCGCTCCGCCCACGGCGGTCCCGGCAGCACGACGCTCACCGGCTCCTCGCCCGCGTGCAGGACGGCCAGGAAGCTGTCGTCGAGGATCTGCTCCCCGCGCTCGTCCCGGCCCGGGATGTCCCGGCCGGACAGATACATGCCCAGGGTGGCGGCGGGCGCGTACCAGTCCTGCTCCGTCATCTCCGTGCCCCGGGACGTGAACCAGGCCAGGTCGCGCAGCCCGTCCGCGGTCTGCGCGCGGCCGGAGAAGAAGGCCCGGCGCCGGAGCACCGGGTGCCGGTGGCGCAGCTCGATGAGCCGCGAGGTCAGCTCGAACAGAGCCCGCCAGCCGGGGTCGTCCAGCAGCCCCCAGTCCACCCAGCCGATCTCGTTGTCCTGGCAGTAGGCGTTGTTGTTGCCGCGCTGGGTGCGGCCCAGTTCGTCCCCCGCGACCAGCATCGGCACACCGGTGGACAGCAGCAGCGTGGTCAGCAGGTTCCTGAGCTGGCGCCGCCTCAGCGCCCGTATGCCCTCGTCGTCCGTCTCGCCCTCGGCGCCGCAGTTCCAGGCCCGGTTGTCGTCCGTGCCGTCCCGGTTGCCCTCGCCGTTGGCCTCGTTGTGCTTGTGCTCGTGACTCACCAGGTCGCGCAGGGTGAAACCGTCGTGCGCGGTGATGAAGTTGACGGATGCGTAGGGCCTGCGCCCGCCCCAGGCGTACAGGTCGCTGGAGCCCGACAGGCGGTAGCCCATCTCCCGCACGTCCGGCAGCGCGTGCCGCCAGAAGTCCCGTACGGCGTCGCGGTACCGGTCGTTCCACTCCGTCCACAGCGGCGGGAACGCCCCCACCTGGTAGCCGCCCGAGCCCACGTCCCACGGCTCGGCGATCAGCTTCACCCGGCGCAGTACCGGGTCCTGGGCGATCACCGCCAGGAACGGGGAGAGCATGTCGACGTCGTGCATGGAGCGGGCCAGCGCGGCGGCGAGGTCGAAGCGGAAGCCGTCCACCCCCATCTCCGTCACCCAGTACCGCAGCGAGTCCGTGATCAGGCGCAGCACGTGCGGCTGCACCACGTGCAGGGTGTTGCCGCAGCCGGTGTAGTCGGCGTAGCGGCGGGCGTCGTCCTGGAGGCGGTAGTAGCCGCGGTTGTCGATGCCCTTCAGGGACAGGGTCGGGCCGAGTTCACCCGCCTCGGCGGTGTGGTTGTAGACCACGTCGAGGATGACCTCGATCCCGGCCGCGTGCAGGGCGCGCACCATCCGCTTGAACTCGCCGACCTGCTGGCCGGTCGTGCCGGAGGCCGCGTAGGCCGCGTGCGGGGCGAAGTAGCCGACGGAGTTGTAGCCCCAGTAGTTCCTGAGGCCTCTGCGCAGCAGGTGGTCCTCGTGCGCGAACTGGTGCACCGGCAGCAGCTCCACCGCCGTCACGCCCAGCTTCACCAGGTGCTCGATCGCGGCCGGGTGCGCGAGGCCGGCGTAGGTGCCGCGCAGTTCCCCGGGGATGCCGGGGTGCAGCCGCGTGAAGCCCTTGACGTGCAGCTCGTAGATCACCGAGTCCGCCCACGGCGTCTTCGGGCGCCTGTCGTCGGCCCAGTCGTCGTCATCGTGGACGACGACGCCCTTCGGGACGTACGGCGCCGAGTCCCGGTCGTCGCGCACGGTGTCGGCGACATGCTGCTGCGGCCAGTCGCGGACGTGCCCGTACACCTCCGGCGGCAGACTGCTGTAGTCATTTCCTTCGGCACCGTCGACCGCACGCGCGTACGGGTCGAGGAGCAGTTTCGCCGGGTTCCAGCGGGCGCCCGTCCAGGGGTCCCAGCGGCCGTGCACCCGGTAGCCGTAGCGCTGCCCGGGCAGCACGCCCGGCACGAAGCCGTGCCAGATCTCGTGGGTCAGCTCGGCGAGCCGGACCCGCGACTCCTTGCCCGCCTCGTCGAAGAGGCACAGCTCGACCCCCTCGGCCCCGCCCGCCCACAACGCGAAGTTGGTCCCGGCCACTCCGTCCGGGCCGACCCGGAACCGGGCGCCCAGCGGCGTCGCCGCGCCCGGCCGGGCGGGTACCGGGGGCCGAGGCGCGGTCTGCCGCATGCCGTTCACGGCGGCGGCCTGGCGCCCGTTCTCAGTGGCCTGACGACCGGCCACCGCCTCCTGCTCGGCTGCGCTGGACACCTGTCAGCCTCCCGCGGCTCGTGGGACGACAGGGGACAGAGGGGTGCGGCCTGTGCTGCGGCCAGGGTCGCGGCTCCCCTGCGCGTCGTCCTCCCCACTGTTCTGCCCAGAGCATGGGTCGCACTCACGTTTCCCCGGGGGCGGGCATGGTCGTTTCCCGGGGACACGGCCGGTCGTTGGGTACCGCGTGAGGCACGTACAAGGGCGCGCGCGGCGCGCGAGGGCCGCGCTGGCCGCCGTAGTGACATGGGCAGGGCTCCTCACCGGAGCCACCGGCTGTACCTCGGACGACTTCCGCGGGGTCGCTGGGGCGTTCGGCGCGCCCCCGGCGCCCGAGGAGGTCATCAAGGTCTCGCCCGGCGACGGCAGCAGGGGTGTGCGCCCCGGCAGGAAGCTGCGGGTGCGCGTGCCCGACGGCCGCCTGGAGTCGGTGAAGGTCGTCAGGTCAAAGGACGCGCAGGAGACCCGGGTACCCGGACGCGTCTCCGCCGACGGACTGACTTGGGAGCCCGACGAGGAGCGGCTGGCGCTCGCGGCCAAGTACACGATCGACGCGGTGGCCGTGGACGGTGACGGACACCGCTCGGCCCGGCACACCACCTTCACGACGTACGTCCCCAAGGAACGTTTCATCGGGTACGTCGCCCCGGAGAACCGCGCCACGGTCGGCACCGGAATGATCGTCTCCCTGGAGTTCAACCGGAAGATCACCCACCGTGCCGCCGTCGAACGCGCGGTGAAGGTCACCGCCCGCCCGGCCGTCGAGATCCGCCCGCACTGGTTCGGCGGCAGCCGCCTCGACTTCCGTCCCGAGCACTACTGGAAACCCGGCACCCAGGTCACCGTCACCCTCCGCCTGCGCAACGTCGAGGGGGCGCCCGGGGTCTACGGACTGCAGCACAAGACGTTCTCCTTCACGGTCGGCCGCAGCCAGATCTCCGTGGTCGACGCCGCCGCGCACTCGATGGAGGTCCGGCGCGACGGCGAGCCGCTCGCCACCGTGCCGGTCACGGCCGGCGCCCCGAAAACGACCACGTACAACGGGAAGATGGTGGTGACCGAGATGCTCGACGTCACCCGGATGGACGGTGCCACGGTCGGCTTCAAGAAGCGCGACGGCAAGGGCGAGTACGACATCCCGGACGTCCCGCACGCCATGCGTCTGACCTACTCCGGCACCTTCCTGCACGGCAACTACTGGGCACACCACTCCGTCTTCGGCCGTACCAACGTCAGTCACGGCTGCGTCGGACTGCGCGATGTGAAGGGCGGCGGCTCGGACACCCCGGCCGGCTGGTTCTTCGACCGAAGCCTCATCGGGGACGTCGTCGAGGTGGTCAACAGCAAGGACAAAAAGGTCTCTCCCGACAACGGGCTCGGAGGTTGGAATATGGGCTGGAACGCATGGAAGGCGGGCAGTGCGGTGAAGTAGCCCGACACAGGGGTGGATTGACCCCGCGTTCCGTTGGGACCGAACAGTGACAATCGCGGGCCGTCGGTGCCGTGCGACCTGTGGTTACTATTCGCCGGTGCGCGGGGGACACGCGCAGGGGTGCGGGCCCGACCAGGGCCCGGGGAGGGGAGAACCACTTGAACGGGCGACCGATATCGGGGGCGTCGGTTGGACGCGGTAACGGACTGTTCGCGCTGATACTCGGCGCGCTGCTCCTCGCCGTCACGGCGTGCGGCGGCGGGGGCACCGGACCCGGGGCCGGCGGGGGCAGTGTCAAGGGCAAGGACTCGGGCAGCGCGCAGAGCAAGCAGTCCGAGGCCGTCGTCAGCATCACTCCCAAGGACGGCGCCAAGTCCGTCGAGACCAGCGGTGCCCTGAAGGTCACCGCCGCGAAGGGGAAGCTGACCGAGGTCGAGGTCAAGGACACCAAGGGCAGGAAGATAGCCGGTGCGATATCCGGCGACGGCGCCACCTGGACGCCGTCGACCCACCTGGCCTCCGCCACCACGTACACGGTCCATGCGGTCGCCGAGGACTCCGAGGGCCGCACGGCCGCGGAGGACGCCGGCTTCACCACGCTGACCCCGAAGAACACCTTCATCGGCACCTTCACTCCCGAGGACGGCTCCAAGGTCGGGGTCGGAATGCCGTTCTCCATCCGCTTCTCGCGGGGCATCACCCACCCGGACGACGTCGAGAAGGCCATCCGCGTCACGACGGAACCGGCCGTGGACGTCGAGGGCCACTGGTTCGGCAATGACCGGCTCGACTTCCGCCCCGAGAAGTACTGGAAGCCCGGCACCAAGGTGACCGTCGACCTCGCCCTCGACGGCGTCGAGGGGCGCCCCGGCGTCTACGGCGAGCAGGACAAGAAGGTCGAGTTCACCATTGGCCGCAACCAGGTCTCGGTCGTCGACGCCAAGAAGCTCACCATGAAGGTCATGCGCGACGGCAAGGTCATCAAGACCATCCCGGTCACCACCGGCAAGCCCGGCATGGAGACCTGGAACGGCCAGATGGTCATCAGCGAGATGCTCACGGTGACCCGGATGAACGGCGACACCGTCGGCTACGGCGGCGAGTACGACATCAAGGACGTCCCGCACGCCGTCCGCCTGACCACCTCCGGCACCTTCCTGCACGGCAACTACTGGGCGAGCGGCGCCTTCGGCAACTACAACGCCAGCCACGGCTGCATCGGCCTGCGCGACGTGCGCGGCGGCTGGGACAAGAAGGTGCCGGCCGCGTGGTTCTTCAACCACTCGATGGTCGGCGACGTGGTGGTCGTCAAGAACTCCCAGGACCGGATCGTCGCCCCGGACAACGGGCTCAACGGCTGGAACATGTCGTGGGAGAAGTGGAAGAAGTAGCTCCGATCTGAACGTCTCCGACGAGGCCCTGGTGCGACAGACCGCACCGGGGCCTCTGCCGTTGGTTTCCGTGCCGTGTCCGCCCCGGCCGGATGTGACCCACCGCACCCGTACGACACCCGTTGGCCCCCGTGCTGTGCCTGCCTGGGGGCAACCCCCAGACCCCCGGCCGGATGTGACCCACCGCACCCGTACGACACCCGTTAGCCCCCGTTAACCTGCTGCCTATGACCGTCTCTCTCGAAGTCGCTGAAGGCGTCGGCACGCTCCGTCTCGACCGCCCGCCCATGAACGCGCTGGACATCGCCACCCAGGACCGGCTGAAGGAACTCGCCGAGGAGGCCACGCGCCGCGACGACGTGCGGGCCGTGGTGGTCTACGGCGGCGAGAAGGTGTTCGCGGCCGGCGCGGACATCAAGGAGATGCAGGCGATGGACCACACCGCCATGATCCTGCGCGCCCGCGCCCTGCAGGACTCGTTCACGGCGGTGGCCCGCATCCCCAAGCCGGTCGTCGCCGCCGTGACGGGTTACGCGCTGGGCGGCGGCTGTGAGCTCGCGCTGTGCGCGGACTACCGCATCGCCGGCGAGAACGCCAAGCTCGGCCAGCCGGAGATCCTGCTCGGCCTGATCCCCGGCGCGGGCGGCACCCAGCGCCTCGCCCGCCTGGTCGGCCCTTCCAGGGCCAAGGACCTCATCTTCACCGGCCGGATGGTCAAGGCCGGCGAGGCGAAGGAGATCGGCCTGGTCGACCGGGTCGTGCCCGCCGACGAGGTGTACGCGCAGGCGCACGCCTGGGCCGCGAAGCTGGCGCAGGGCCCGGCCCTCGCGCTGCGCGCCGCCAAGGAGTCGATCGACACGGGCCTGGAGACGGACATCGACACGGGCCTCGCGATCGAGCGGAACTGGTTCGCAGGCCTGTTCGCCACCGAGGACCGCGAGCGCGGGATGCGCAGCTTCGTGGAGGAGGGACCGGGCAAGGCGAAGTTCCTGTGAACCACCCTTCAGGGGCTTTCGATTGACGCGGCGTCCGACCCGCGTCCCCCGATGGGGCGGTTTACGGCAGCCTTAAGGCAACCTTAAGCGCGTCGGAGCGAGTGGATCCGTCGATTCCCCGGAATGTGCCGTTCCAGCAGGTCGGAGGGGGCGCTGACAACGCCGAAGTACCCCTGGCATATGACGGACGGCGGCCGGTTCAGGGTACGTTCCCCGGGTCGTATTACCCGGGAACGGCCCCGTCGGACGCCCCGGGCGGCCATGATGGGGGGCATGGCGGGGCTGGAGGGTATGGAACAGCCGCGGGGGCACGCTCATGCGGCCGCGGCGCGCTGGTCGCCGACCGTCGAGGACGAACACGCCCTCAAGGCGCTCGAGTTATACGGCAACCCGACGGAGGCAGAGGTCTCCCTGCCGTCCCGTCCCGAGTCCGCGGCCATCGCCCGGCGCCTCACCCAGGTCGTGGTCCTGCGCCACTGGGGACTCACCCCCAAGATGACGGAGGACGCCGTCCTGCTCGTCTCCGAACTGGTCGGCAACGCCGTACGCCACACCGGCGCCCGCGTCTTCGGCCTCCGCCTGCACCGGCGCCGCGGCTGGATCCGCGTCGAGGTCCGCGACCCCTCCCGGGGGCTGCCCTGCCTGATGCCGGTCCAGGAACTGGACATCAGCGGCCGGGGCCTGTTCCTCGTCGACAAGCTGGCCGACCGCTGGGGCGTCGATCTGCTGCCCCGGGGCAAGACCACCTGGTTCGAGATGCGGGTGGCCGACCGCTGAGCGTGCGCGCTGCCTCACCCGGCCGCCGGACGGCCGAATCCCGGGATTTCGTCAGAAACACCCCTTGAATGGTGCGATGCACCGCCATCTCGTCAAGAGCGCCCTCGTCGCGGGGGCCGCCCTCGCCGTCCTCACCGCCTGCGGCACCCCGAGCGGGGAGCGGACCGCCGAGGCCCGCGGCACCGAGGCCGCCGTGCCCGCCCCGCCCGAGAAGAAGCCCGTCGAGGGCCTGCCCGGCATGCCGCCCGTCCTCGACCCCGAGGACGTGTACGCGGCCGACCGCCCCGGCAACCTGTCGCCCGTGGTCAAGGACTTCCCGTCCCGCGTCTACGTCCCCAACACCGAGTCCGACACGGTCTCCGTCATCGACCCGAAGACGTACGAGATCATCGAGACGATCCCCGTGGGCCGGCAGCCCCAGCACGTCGTGCCCTCCTGGGACCTGAAGACGCTCTGGGTCAACAACAACCGCGGCCACACCCTCACCCCGATCGACCCCAGGACCGGCAAGGCCGGCAAGGAGGTCGAGGTCCACGACCCCTACAACCTCTACTTCACGCCCAACGGCAGGTACGCCGTCGTCATGGCCTCCCTCGACCGCGAGCTGGTCTTCCGCGACCCGCACACCATGAAGATCAAGAAGACGGTCCCGGTCTCCTGCTACGGCGTGAACCACGCCGACTTCTCCCTCGACGGACGCTACTTCATCGTCTCCTGCGAGTTCAGCGGCGAGCTGCTCAAGGTCGACACCGAGAAGATGGAGGTCGTCGGCCAGCAGCGGCTGCCGTTCGAGGGCGCCATGCCGCAGGACGTGAAGATCTCGCCCGACGGCAGGAAGTTCTACATCGCCGACATGATGGCCCACGGCATGTGGGTCCTGGACGGCGACACGTTCACCGAGCCCACCCTGATGCCCACCGGCAAGGGCTGCCACGGCCTCTACGTCAGCCGCGACTCCCGCGAGATGTACGTGTCCAACCGCGGCGAGGGCACGATCTCCGTCTTCGACTTCACCCAGGACAAGCTGACCAAGAAGTGGGAGCTGCCCGACGGCGGCAGCCCCGACATGGGCGGCGTCTCCGCCGACGGCAAGGTGCTGTGGCTGTCCGGCCGCTACGACGCCGAGGTGTACGCCATCGACACCCGCACCGGCACCCAGCTCGCCCGTATCCCGGTCGGCAGCGGCCCGCACGGCCTCGCGGTCTACCCGCAGCCCGGCCGCTACTCGCTCGGCCACACGGGCATCTTCCGGTGACGGTCATCCGCCGTTCCCGGGGCGGCAGTTGACGCGCCCCTGTCCGGGTGAGGACCCCAAGAGCAGCACCTCCGAGCCCACGGGCCGGTAGCCGGCCGCCTGGAACGCCCGCAGGCTACGGGCGTTCCCGGGTGCCACCTGCGCCCACACCGGCGCGCCCAGGGCCAGATGCCGCGCCGCCGCCACCAGCCGCCGCCCCAGCCCCCGGTGCCGAGCCTCCTCGGGGACCTCGACCGAGACCTCCCACCGCCCGGCCACTCCGCGGCCGAGGACGAGCACCCCGCCCTCCGCCGTCCAGACCCGCACGTCGTCACGTCGCCGGAGGGCGGAGAGAACGCGGGGATGGCCGGGATCGTGGATCTCCGTCAACGCGAGCGGAGGCTCCCCGGGCAGCGGCGCACCGGTCAGCAGCACGTCGATCGTGTCGGACGCGCGGCCCGCCCGGTCCATCAGTGCCGTCAGGAAGCGGGCGTTCATCGTGGCCGCGAGCCGGTCGCAGTCGGTCCCGGCCAGCGTCCGGCGCGTCCAGTCCGGATCCTCGTCCGTGAAGACGACCGAGTGAGCCGTGAAGGCGATGACCCCGGCGTCCCGGGCGGAGGGCTGGCTCACGATCGTCGTCCCACCGTCGGCCGGCGGGAAGACGCCCCGCGCCGCCGCGTCGAGAATGTCCCGCAAAGTCGCCGCCACCGAGACCTCCTTGAGTCTCCACCCACTGGAAGGCACAGACTCCCAGACATGACAGACGACGGCACCGGACTGCTCACCATCGGCGCACTGGCCCGGGCCACCGGGCTGACCGTGCGCACCATCCGGTACTGGTCCGACGAGGGCGCGCTGCCCCCGGTGGCCCGGTCCGCGGGTGGGTACCGGCTGTACGACGCGGCGTCCGTGGCGCGGCTGGAACTGATCCGGACCCTGCGCGAACTCGGCCTCGGCCTTGCGGACGTCCGCCGGGTCCTGGCCGGGGAGACGGCGGTCGCGCAGGTCGCCGCCTCGCACGTGGTCGCGCTGGACGCGCAGATCCGGTCGCTGAAGGTGACCCGGGCGGTGCTGTCGACGGTCGCGAAGCGGGGTTCCGACGCGGAGGAGATGACCCTCATGAACAGACTGGCACGACTGTCGGCGGCCGAGCGGCGGCGCATCCTGGAGGAGTTCGTCGACGAGGTCTTCCACGGACTGGACACGGCGGACCCGGTCATCCGTGAGCGGATGCGCGACACCGCCGCCGACCTGCCCGAGGAGCCCACGCCCGAGCAGGTGGACGCCTGGCTGGAGTTGGCCGAGATGCTCCAGGACCCGGACTTCCGGGCCGAGATGCGCAAGGTCGCCGAGTTCAACGCGGCCGACCGCGGTCATGACACACCCGCCGGGGCGTCCCTGTGGTTCTCCCGGCGGCTGGTCCGACTGGGCGCCGAGGCCCGCGAGCGCGGTATCGCCCCGGAGTCGCCGGACGCGGACCGGGTGCTGCGCGACCTGCTGGGCGACGCCGATCCCGCCGCCGTGCTGGAACGGCTGCGGTCGCACGCCACCGACCGGGTGGCCCGTTACCGCGAGTTGCTCGCCCTCGTGAAGGGCACCGGCCCCGAGGGGGCGTACCGCGAGGAGTTCTCGTGGGTGGTCGCCGCGCTGGAGGTGCGCGCCGCCGGTTAATCTGACCTGCGTCAGTACGACGTACAGCACGAGATGAGGGGCGGACCGGTGGCGGACATCGAGGAAGCACGCAAGCAGTTCGAGCGGATCGATACGGACGGTGACGGATTCATCACCGCTGCCGAGTTCAAGACCGCCCTGGCCCGATCGGGTGACTGGAACGTCACCGAGTCGGTCGCCGAGGTCGTCATCAAGACCCGCGACCTGGACGGTGACAAGCAGCTGAGCTTCGACGAGTTCTGGGCCTACCTGAACAAGTAACGAGAAGCAGGGGGGCGTCCGCACCGCAGCGAAGGGGCCCGGTCCACGGACCGGGCCCCTCGCCGTGCCCGGCACCAGGAACGGGCCGCCCGCGCCGCGGGTCGCCCCTGGTCACGCAGACATGACCAGGCGCCACCCGATGCACGGAAGGGCGCGGCGAGGACATGAGGTCGGCACATCGGAGCGGGCGGCATCGGCGGAGATCTCACCCGGCGGCTCACCCTCCTCGGTCACGACGTGTCCGTCGCCGACTCCCCGGGGCCGCACACGCTCACGGCCCTGGCGGAGGCGCCCCCGGACCAGCCCGGCGTCCCGCGCCCGCTTCGTCTGGGCGGCCAGCCTGGGGTTGACGTAGGAACGCCCCTCGGTCGCCTTGACGAAGACGAAGGAGAGGCCGTCGGTGGAGCACGAGGAGGACTGGTACGCGCTCACATCGATGCCGCGCAGCATGGGGGGTCTCCCTGAAGTGCTGGTGGGGAAGGGAGCTGATGCCCCCAAGATTGGCACGGCCCGCCGCGGACCGACGTGGAAAACTCAACTTCGGTCAATCCTGGGAGGGGCGCCGGTCATCGGTGCGCTGATCCCGTCGAGCCGGCGCCGCAGCTTGACCGGGAAGGTGTCCGAGGACTCGTCCGGGCGGTCCACGAACCGCGCGCCCAGATCGGCGGCCGTGGCCTCGCTCCAGGCGGTCGGCCGGGAGAGGGTCAGCACTCGATGATGTTGACGGCCAGCCCGCCCCGCGCGGTCTCCTTGTACTTCACCGACATGTCGGCGCCCGTGTCCTTCATCGTCTTGATGACCTTGTCCAGGGACACCTTGTGGGAGCCGTCGCCGCGCAACGCCATGCGGGCGGCGGTGACGGCCTTGACCGCGGCCATGCCGTTGCGTTCGATGCAGGGGATCTGGACCAGGCCGCCGACCGGGTCGCAGGTGAGGCCGAGGTTGTGCTCCATGCCGATCTCGGCGGCGTTCTCGACCTGTTCGGGAGAGCCGCCGAGGACCTCGGCGAGGGCGCCCGCGGCCATGGAGCAGGCGGAGCCGACCTCGCCCTGGCAGCCGACCTCGGCGCCGGAGATGGAGGCGTTCTCCTTGAAGAGCATGCCGATCGCGCCCGCGGCGAGCAGGAAGCGGACCACGCCCTCTTCCTTCTCTTCCTCGGAGGCGGAGCCCGCCGCGAAGTTGACGTAGTAGTGCAGGACCGCCGGGATGATGCCGGCCGCGCCGTTGGTGGGGGCGGTGACGACCCGGCCCCCGGCCGCGTTCTCCTCGTTGACCGCCATCGCGTAGAGGGTGATCCACTCCATGGCGAGGGCCAGCGGCTCGCCCTCCGAGCGGAGCTTGCGCGCGGTGTTGGCGGCGCGGCGGCGCACCTTCAGGCCGCCCGGCAGGATGCCCTCGCGGGACATGCCGCGCGCCACGCACGCCTCCATGACCCGCCAGATCTCCAGCAGGCCCTCGCGGATCTCCTCCTCGGTGCGCCAGGCCCGCTCGTTCTCCAGCATCAGGGCCGAGATGGACAGGCCGGTCTCCCGGGCCATGCGCAGCAGCTCGTCACCCGTGCGGAAGGGGTACTTCAGCACGGTGTCGTCGAGCGTGATGCGGTCGGCGCCGACCGCGTCCTCGTCGACGACGAAGCCGCCGCCGACCGAGTAGTAGGTCTTGGTCAGCAGTTCCGCGCCCGCGGCGTCGTACGCCCACAGGGTCATGCCGTTCGCGTGGTACGGCAGGGTCTTGCGGCGGTGCAGGACCATGTCGTCGTCGAGGGAGAACGCGATCTCGTGCTCGCCCAGCAGCCTCAGCCGGCCGTCGGACCTGATCGACTCCACCCGCTCGTCGGCCGTCTCCACGTCCACCGTGCGCGGCGAGTCGCCCTCCAGGCCGAGCAGCACCGCCTTGGGCGTGCCGTGGCCGTGCCCGGTCGCGCCGAGCGAGCCGTAGAGCTCCGCGCGGACCTTCGCGGTCGGCTCCAGCAGCTCCTCGTTGCGCAGCCGCCGGGCGAACAGCCCCGCAGCCCGCATCGGGCCGACGGTGTGCGAGCTGGACGGGCCGATGCCGATCGAGAACAGGTCGAAGACCGAGATGGCCACGGGGAACTCCTGACTACGGGGGTGGTGCAAGGAGGCAGGGCGCCCCGCCCACGCGGGGCGGGGCGCCCTGGAGGGTTTCTTCGTTACGCGTTCAGACCCGCGTACAGCGGGTGCTTGTCGGCCAGGGACTTCACCCGGGCCTTGAGCGCCTCGGCGTCGTAGGACGACTTCAGCGCCTCGGCGATGACGTCCGCGACCTCCGCGAAGTCCTCGGCCTGGAACCCCCGGGTGGCCAGGGCCGGCGTGCCGATCCGGAGCCCGGACGTCACCATCGGCGGACGGGGGTCGTTCGGGATCGCGTTGCGGTTGACCGTGATGCCCATCTCGTGGAGGCGGTCCTCGGCCTGCCGGCCGTCCAGCTCCGAGTGGCGCAGGTCGACCAGGACCAGGTGCACGTCCGTGCCGCCGGACAGGACGTCCACGCCCACGGCCCGGACGTCGTCCTTCACCAGACGCTCGGCCAGGATGCGGGCGCCCTCCAGCGTACGGCGCTGGCGCTCCTTGAAGTCCTCCGAGGCCGCGACCTTGAAGGCGACCGCCTTGGCCGCGATCACGTGCTCCAGCGGGCCGCCCTGCTGACCGGGGAAGACAGCGGAGTTGATCTTCTTGGCCAGTTCGGCCGTGGAGAGGATCACACCGCCGCGCGGGCCGCCCAGCGTCTTGTGCGTGGTCGTGGTCACCACGTGCGCGTGCGGCACCGGGTTCGGGTGCAGCCCCGCCGCGACGAGCCCGGCGAAGTGCGCCATGTCGACCATCAGGTACGCGCCGACCTCGTCCGCGATCCGGCGGAACGCGGCGAAGTCCAGCTGCCGCGGGTAGGCCGACCAGCCCGCGACGATCAGTTTGGGCCTGGACTCCTTCGCCAGCCGCTCGACCTCGGCCATGTCGACCCGGCCGTCGTCGCCGACGTGGTAGGCGACGACGTCGTACAGCTTGCCGGAAAAGTTGATCTTCATGCCGTGGGTCAGGTGCCCGCCGTGCGCGAGGTTCAGACCCATGATGGTGTCGCCCGGCTTGAGCAGCGCGAACATCGCGGCCGCGTTGGCCTGGGCGCCCGAGTGCGGCTGGACGTTGGCGTGCTCGGCGCCGAACAGTTCCCTGATGCGGTCGATCGCGATCTGCTCGACCACGTCGACGTGCTCGCAGCCGCCGTAGTAGCGGCGGCCCGGGTAGCCCTCGGCGTACTTGTTGGTGAGGACCGAGCCCTGCGCCTCCATGACCGCGACTGGAGCGAAGTTCTCCGAGGCGATCATCTCGAGCGTGGACTGCTGGCGGCGCAGCTCGGCGTCGACCGCGGCGGCGACGGCCGGGTCGAGTTCGTGCAGGGGGGTGTTCAGGACGGACATACGGCTACGACTCCTCAGCCGGCGGAGAAGGCGGTGTACTCGTCGGCGGAGAGCAGGTCGCCCGGCTCGTCCGTGACGCGCACCTTGAACAGCCAGCCGCCCTCGAAGGGGGCCGAGTTCACCAGCGACGGGTCGTTCACGACGTCCTCGTTGACCTCGGTGACCTCACCGGAGACCGGCGAGTACAGGTCGGACACCGACTTGGTCGACTCCAGCTCGCCGCAGGTCTCGCCCGCGGACACCGTGTCACCGACCTCGGGGAGCTGGACGAACACGACGTCACCGAGCGCGTTGGCCGCGTGCTCCGTGATGCCGACCGTCGAGACGCCGTCCTCGGCGGTCGACAGCCACTCGTGCTCCTTGCTGTAGCGCAGCTGCTGGGGGTTGCTCATGGCCTGAATTCTCCTGTACGCACGGGAATGCTGTTGACGGGGACTGCTGGTGAGCTGGGACGCAGGACGACGAGGGCGCTTGCGCGGCCCCCGGCCAGTGTCTACTTCCGCCGCTTGTAGAACGGCAGCGCCACGACCTCGTACGGCTCGTGACTGCCCCGGATGTCCACGCCCACGCCGGGCGTTCCGGCGGCGGCGTGCACGGCGTCGACGTAGGCCATGGCGATCGGCTTGCCGAGGGTGGGGGAGGGGGCACCGGAGGTGACCTCGCCGATCACCGCGCCGCCGGCGACGACCGCGTACCCGGCGCGCGGCACCCGGCGGCCCTCGGCGACGAGCCCGACCAGGACGCGCGGCGGGTTCTGCTCGGCCCGGGCGGCGGCTTCGCGCAGGGCCTCGCGCCCCACGAAGTCGCCCTCCTTCTCGAACTTCACCACCCGGCCGAGCCCGGCGTCGAAGGGCGTCAGGGAGGTGCTCAGCTCGTGCCCGTACAACGGCATGCCCGCCTCCAGGCGCAGCGTGTCGCGGCAGGACAGCCCGCACGGGACCAGGCCGGCGCCCTCGCCCGCCTCGGTCAGCGCCTGCCACAGCTCGACCGCGTGCTCCGGCTTCACGAACAGCTCGAAGCCGTCCTCGCCGGTGTAGCCGGTCCGGGCGATCAGGGCCGGGACGCCGGCGACGGTGCCGGGGAGACCGGCGTAGTACTTCAGGCCGTCGAGGTCGGCGTCGGTGAGGGACTTCAGGATCCCCGGCGACTCGGGGCCCTGTACGGCGATCAGCGCGTAGGCGTCCCGGTCGTCGCGCACCTCGGCGTCGAAACCGGCGGCGCGCTCGGTCAGCGCGTCCAACACCACCTGGGCGTTGGAGGCGTTGGCGACGACCATGAACTCCGTCTCGCCCAGCCGGTAGACGATCAGGTCGTCGAGGATGCCGCCGTCGGCCCGGCAGATCATGGTGTAGCGGGCGCGGCCGGGCTTGACGCCGCCGATGTTTCCGACGAGCGCGAAGTCGAGCAGGGCGGCGGCCTGCGGACCGGTGACGGTGATCTCGCCCATGTGGGAGAGGTCGAAGAGCCCGGCCCTCGTGCGCACGGCGGTGTGCTCGTCGCGCTCGGAGCCGTAGCGCAGGGGCATGTCCCAGCCGGCGAAGTCGGTCATCGTCGCACCGAGCGAACGATGCACGGCATCGAGCGCGGTGTGACGGAGTTCTCCTGTACTGCTCACGGTCGGTCGTCTCCCAGGGCAAATGGGTGTCCCTCCCGCGCGGGCGAAGCCGAGCGTGGGGGAGGGCGAGGGCGTTCCTCCCCATCTGTCATCGGAACCTGAGAGGTTCGCCATGACCGCGCGGGGCCATGGCTTGCACCTTGGGTGGAGCCACGCCCGTCGTCTCGACGACAGGGGGCGGCCCGCTTTTCAGATGTGCCTCGTCCGCGCGGTAACGGGGCCTGAGAGATTCAAGGGAGGGACTTGCTCCTTCGGCGCCCCAGCGTCAGCGGTGCTGGGAACTCTCCCGCGCGGATTCAAACGGCCGGTATGCAGTTGGCGCGCACATCATTGCACGCATCCTTCCGGCGCGGCAGGGGGACCTTTCACAGGGAGTGCACGAGTCCCGCGCGCCGGACACAGTTACCTGTAGCAGCCCTGTTGCAGGACGAGAACGGAAAAGAGAGGCCTGCGGCATTACCGTCTCTTTACGCTCGGCGGGGATGGGACTTCGTACCTGGCCCCAGGGGAGGACGATCAACGGTGAACAGGACCACGGCCTACGCCACGACCACGGGCGTCGCGCTGCCCGAGCAGCCGGCCGCTACCGCCTTGGCGGTTCGCGGCCCGGTCCCGGCGCCGGTCGTCCGCGATCTGCGCGACCGCGCCGGCCGCGGCCCGCACGCGCTGCTGTTCGGCCCCCGCGACCTCGTCGTGGTCACGGGCCTGCCCGGCAGCGGCAAGTCCACGCTGATGCGGCGCACCGTGCCGGGACCGCGCATCGACTCCCAGGACACCCGCGACCGCTGGGAGCACCGCATGCCGCGCTTCCTGCCGTACGCCGTCTACCGGCCGCTCGTCCGTCTCGCCCACTACGCCGGGCTGCGCCGCGCCCTGCGCTCCGGCGAAGGGATCGTCGTGCACGACTGCGGCGCCCAGGCCTGGGTCCGCCGCTGGCTGGCCCGTGAGGCCCGGCGCCGCGGCGGCACCCTGCACCTGCTCCTCCTCGACGTCACCCCCGAACAGGCCCTGGCCGGCCAGCGCGACCGGGGCCGGGGCGTCTCCCGCTACGCGTTCCTGCGCCACCGCGCGGCCACCACCCGCCTCATCCGCTCCGTGGAACAGGGCGAACTCCCCACCGGCTGCGCCTCGGCCGTCCTGGCCGACCGCGACGCGGCGAACACCCTGCGCCGGATCGCCTTCCCGGGCTGACCGCCCCCGCCTGGGCCGGGTGCCGTCCGTGTGGGCTGGGTGCCTGGGTCCGGGTGGCGGTTCCGTGGGCTGGGCGCCCGCCGGGCAACGTCCTCGCGGGCTGGGCGCCCTGCCAGGGTGCCGTTTCCGTGGGCTGGTCGCCGATTCCGGGTGGCGGTTCCGTGGGCTGGGCGCCCGGGCCGGGCACCGTTCTGGCGGGTTGGGTGCCTGGGCGCGGGGGTCCCGCCCCCGCGCCCACCACGCCGGACCCCCGAGCCGCTAGCCTTTTGGGCCACAGCAGTGGTTTCAGGCAGGCGGTAGGCAGATGGACTTCCCAGCGGACTTCTCCGCGGACTTTCCGGCGCAGACGCAGACACACCCGCACGGCGGCTGGCCCGGCAACGAGCTCGAGGAGGTGCTCTCGGCCTCCCTCGGTGCCGGACCGGCGGCCGGCGGGCGGATCGTCGAGGTGCTCGGGCGGAGCGTCGTGTGGATCCCGCTGCCCAGCGGCGGCGGTCCCCGGAGCGGCCCCCTCGACCTGCCCGGCATCGAGATCGAGGGCCAGGCGTACGTACCGGTGTTCAGCTCCGAGGAGCAGTTCCGCCAGGTCGTCGGCTCGCACATGTCGTACACCATCGCCCCCGCCGTGGAGTTCGCCCGCGGCCTGCCCCCGCACGCGGGGATAGCCGTGAACCCGGGCGGCGTCGTGGGCATCCCGCTGCCGCCGCCCGCCGTGGCCGAGCTGTGCCGGGCCGGCCGGACCCCGCTGGACGGCTCCGCGAGCGGCGGTCGCGTCCGCCTCTTCGAACCCGACTGGCAGGACGACCCGGTGGACTTCCTCGCCGCTGCCTCCGCCGAGTTCGAGGCGACCGGCGTCGTCGTCACCGCCCGCCGCTGCCTCGCGGCGATCGAGACCGCCGACCCCGTGATGTTCGTGGGCGTCGAACTCTCCCAGTGGGAAGGCGACCTGCGGGCCCTGCCCCTGGAAGCCCTCACCCGGGCCGTCACCCGGGCACCGGCCCCCTGGCCGGTCAACCTCGTCCTCCTGGACGTGGCGGAGGACCCGGTGGGCGAGTGGATGCGCAACCAGGTCCGGCCCTTCTACCAGCGGTAGGCCCGGCCGCCCGGTCGCGCGGAAGACCGCGCGACCGGCCACACACGACCCGCACCGCACACCGGCACCGGCCTCGAGCTCCGAGGCGGGCTTAAGCTAGGTGCACAGCTGACAACAGGGTGTTGTACGAAGGGGCGATAGCAAAGTGAGCGCTGGCACTGCCGCGGCCGGACAGGTCGAGCACATGCTGCGCCAGGTCACGCCCGGGCGCTACGACGCCTACGAGGCACTCCTGCGCGCGCTCGCGACCCCGCACACCGGCCAGATCTGGATGCTCCTGTGGCACGGTCAGGCCGGCTCCCCCGACGCCCAGTACGGGAACATGGACGTCGACGGCCACGGCTACGCCCCTTGCGTGACCTCCGCCCAGGAGCTCTCCGCCAGCGGCTGGAACCGCAGTTACGAGGTGGTCGACGGGGTCGACGTCGCCCGTGCCCTCTACCCCGACCACTACGGCCTCTGGCTCAATCCGCACGCCCCCGGCGGTGGTGTCGGCATCCCCTGGCTGGACCTGCGCCGGATCGCCACGGGCCTGGACCGCCAGCCCGCGGGGCCGCTGCGGCTGTCCGAACCGGCCATCGAGGTCCCGCAGTTCTACGCCCTGCTCGCGCAGAACGCCCATCGCACCCCGGCCGTCCGCTCGCTGCGCCGCGCCTGGGTGCAGCCCGCGCTCGGTGCGCCGTACCTGGCCATCGGACTGGATGTGTACGACACCTCGCCGCCGGCCGTGGACTCCGTGCGCGCGATGATGCAGCAGTCCCTCGGCGCCGTACCGGACGGACTTCCCGTGTCGACGGTCGCCATGTCCGACGAGCACGACCCGGTCTCCATGTGGCTGCGGGCGAGCGCCCGCCCCTTCTACGACCGCGAGGCCCACGCCACGGCCCCCGTCCAGGCACCGGCCTCGGGCTACGGCTACCCGCCGGTCCAGGGCAGGTACTGAACCCACCCCCGCGGGCCGGCTCGTGGGGCCCCTTCCCCACCCGCGAACGCGACAAGCCCTCAGCTCTTCGCGCGTAGATCAGGGTGAAAAGCTCAAGTCTGCCCTGAAGTGCACCGATTGCAGTGCGTCCGACCCGCGTTACCCGCTGTCCGGATAACGGAACCCGGCAGACAGCATCACGTTTACGCATCCATTCACCGCCAAGTCTGGCAGCAAAACGCCAAAGCGTTGAAGACTCCCGCACCAGGGGTGTTCGCCCTGTGTACGACGGACTGATGACGCCGCCACAGCGGCAAGTGCGGGCCGGTCACCACCGGTTGAGAGGGGTCCCTGCCAGATGACGGCACCATTGCACGAGCCGACCGCGGAAGCGGCCCCGAGCGCGGCCGAGGAAGCGGCGGTAGCCAGCGCCGACGCGAAGGCCGTACAGGGCCGTTCTCTCGGTCGGATCGCCTGGGAGCGCCTGAAGCGGGACAAACTCGCCTTGCTGGGTGGCGTCGTGGTGCTCGCGCTCGTCGTGGTCGCGCTGCTCGCGCCGGTCATCACGAACCTGGTGGGCCAGGATCCCGAGGCACACCACGAGGACCTGATCGACCCTCTGTTCGGCACCCCTATCGGGTCCTTGGGCGGCATCAGCGGTGAGCACCTGCTGGGTGTCGAGCCGGTCAACGGCCGCGACATCTTCGCGCGCATCGTCTACGGCGCCCGGATCTCACTCCTCGTCGGCTTCCTGTCCGCACTGGTCGCCGTGGTGCTCGGCACCATCCTGGGTGTTCTGGCCGGCTTCTTCGGCGGCTGGGTCGACGCTGTCGTCAGCCGTGTGATGGACGGTCTGCTGGCCTTCCCGCAACTGCTGTTCATCATCGCGCTGGTCTCGGTCATGCCGAACGAGATGCTGGGACTGTCCGGAACGGGCGTACGCCTGTTCGTGATGATCCTGGTCATCGGCTTCTTCGGCTGGCCCTACATCGGACGCGTGGTGCGCGGCCAGACGCTGTCCCTGCGCGAGCGGGAGTACGTCGAGGCGGCCCGGTCCCTGGGTGCCGGGCGGTTCTACATCCTGTTCAAGGAACTGCTGCCCAACCTCGTCGCGCCCATCATCGTCTACACGACGATGATGATCCCCACCAACATCCTCACCGAGGCGGCACTCAGCTTCCTGGGCGTGGGCGTCAAGCCCCCCACTGCCTCCTGGGGGCAGATGCTTTCGAGTGCGATCGACTACTACGACTCGGATCCCATGTACATGGTGATCCCGGGCGTGGCGATCTTCATCACCGTGCTGGCCTTCAACCTCTTCGGCGACGGCGTGCGTGACGCGCTGGATCCGAAGGGCTCGCGCTGATTTGCCGTACCCACAGCGACCCGTGGCACCCGACACGGGGTCTCTCATCTATTCCGGAGGATCCGAGATCGTGACTACCCAACGCACCTCAGGGCGGCGCAAGCAGGCCGTGGCCGCTGCCGCCGTGGTCGCCGCGCTGCTGACCACGGCGGCGTGCGGCGGCGGCAACGACGACAACGGCGACGGCAACGGCGCGGCCGGCTTCAACGCGGGCAACAACAAGGTGGCCAACGCCTCCACCAAGAAGGGCGGCGAACTGAAGTTCGCCGCCGCCCAGGACGCCGACTCGTGGGACACCACGCGTGGCTACTACGGCTTCGCCTGGAACTTCATGCGCAACTACAGCCGTCAGCTGCTGAGCTTCAAGACCGAGCCGGGCGAGAAGGGTGCCGAGCTGACGCCGGACCTCGCCACGGACATGGGCAAGGTCTCGGACGACGGCAAGACCTACACGTTCACCCTGCGGGACGGCGTCACCTGGGAGGACGGCAAGCCGATCACCTCCAAGGACGTCAAGTACGGCATCGAGCGCCAGTGGGCGCAGGACGTGCTGTCCGGCGGTCCGGTCTACCTGAAGGACCTCCTCGACCCGAAGGGCGAGTACCCGGGCCCGTACAAGGACAAGTCCGCGGACAAGCTGGGCCTGAAGGCGATCGAGACGCCGGACGACAAGACGATCGTCTTCAAGCTGCCCGAGGCGAACAGCGACTTCACCGAGATGATCGCGATGCCGTCGGCGTCCCCGGTCCGGCAGGACAAGGACACCAAGTCCAAGTACTCCCTGAGCCCGTTCTCCTCCGGCCCGTACAAGTTCCAGTCGTACTCCCCGGGCAAGTCCCTCGTGCTGGTGCGCAACACCGAGTGGAAGGCGTCCTCGGACCCGATCCGCAAGGCGTACCCGGACAAGATCAGCGTCCGGTTCTTCACCAACGCCAACGACATGGACCAGCGCCTGATCAACGGCGACTACGACCTGGACCTCAACCAGACCGGTCTGTCGCCGCAGGGCCGTACCACCGCCCTGAAGCAGCACAAGGCCAACCTGGACAACCCGCTCACCGGCTACATCCGTTACGCGGTCTTCCCGCAGAGCGTGAAGCCGTTCGACAACATCCACTGCCGCAAGGCCGTGATCTACGGCGCCGACCACGTCTCGCTGCAGAACGCGCGCGGTGGCCCCGTCGCCGGTGGTGACATCGGTACCAACATGCTGCCGCCGTCCGTTCCGGGCTCCGAGGGCCAGAAGTACGACCCGTACGAGATCGCCGGTGCCAACAAGAGCGGCAACATCGCCAAGGCCAAGGAAGAGCTGAAGGCCTGCGGCCAGCCCAACGGCTTCAAGACCAGGATCGCCGTCCGCAACAACAAGCAGGTCGAGGTGGCCACCGCCGAGTCCCTCCAGGCCTCGCTGAAGAAGGTCGGCATCGACGCCGAGATCGACCAGTACGACGGCTCGCAGACCTCCGGCATCATCGGCAGCCCCTCGAACGTGAAGAAGAAGGGCTACGGCATCATCATCATGGGCTGGGGCCCGGACTTCGCCACGGTCCAGGGCTTCGGTCTGCCGCTGTGGAGCAGCAAGTACATCCTGGAGAGCGGCAACAACAACTTCGCCCTCATCAAGGACAAGGCGATCGACGGGCTCTTCGACGACTACGTCAAGGAACTCGACGACACGAAGAAGACCGAGATCTCCACGGAGATCAACCACAAGGTCATGGAGGGCGCCTACTACCTGCCCTTCACCTTCGAGAAGTACATCAACTGGCGCTCGGACCGGCTCGCCAACGTCTACACGAGCGACGCGTACAACGGTCAGTACGACTTCGTGAACATGGGCGTGAAGTAATCCCGGTCGGCACACCCGCCACACGGCACGAAAGGCAGGTGAAGGCCGGGGCGGCGTGACCACGGGCCACCGGAGGACCTCCGGTGGCCCGGTCCGACGCCGGGCCGAGAGCTGTGCTCGCTTATCTCATCAGGCGGCTGTTCGCCGCCGCTGTGATGCTGGTGGTCATCATCCTGGTGGTCTTCAGCATCTTCTTCCTCGTCCCCAAGTGGGCGGGCGTCGACCTGGCCACGAGCTTCGTGGGCAAGCAGGCCGACCCGGCCGCCGTCGAGGCGGTACGGGAGAAGCTGGGCCTGGCCGAGCCGGTCTACGTCCAGGTCTGGGAGTTCTTCAAGGGCATCTTCGTGGGCCGCACCTACGCGGCCGGCGGCGACGTCACCAACTGCTCCGCGCCGTGCTTCGGCTACTCCTTCCGCAGCGAACAGGCCGTCTGGCCGGTGCTGACCGACCGCTTCCCGGTGACCCTGGGGCTCGCGCTCGGTGCCGCCGTGCTGTGGCTGGTCCTGGGTCTCACCGCGGGTGTCGTCTCCGCGCTCAAGCGCGGCAGCCTGTGGGACCGCAGCGCGATGGTCGTCGCGCTGTCGGGCGTCTCCCTCCCCATCTACTTCACCGGTCTGCTCAGCCTGGCGATCTTCTCCTACGGACTGAACTGGATCGACGGGCAGTACGTGCCCCTGGAGGAAAGCCTCGGCGGCTGGCTCGGCGGCATGATTTTGCCGTGGGTCACCCTGGCGTTCCTGTACGCGGCGATGTACGCGCGGATCACCCGCGCCACCATGCTGGAGATCCTCGGCGAGGACTACATCCGCACCGCCCGGGCCAAGGGCCTGAAGGAACAGATCGTCATCCGCAAGCACGCCATGCGCTCCACGATGACGCCGATTCTCACCATGCTCGGCATGGACATCGGTGCCCTCATGGGCGGCGCGATCCTGACCGAGACGACGTTCAGTCTGCCCGGCCTCGGCCAGAAGGTGCTGGAAGCGATCAAGAACCAGGACCTGCCCTTCATCCTGGGTGTCACCCTGATCACTTCCCTCGCGGTGCTCATCGCCAACCTCGTGGTGGACATCCTGTACGCCGTGATCGACCCCCGAGTGAGGCTCTCATGACCGAACTCAGCAAGTCCCAAGCGGCCGTGGGCGAGCCCACGGCCACCTCGTCGGCGCCGACCGCCTTCCTGGAAGTGCGCGACCTGAAGGTGCACTTCCCGACCGACGACGGCCTGGTCAAGTCCGTCGACGGGCTCAGCTTCCAGCTGGAGAAGGGCAAGACCCTCGGCATCGTGGGCGAGTCGGGCTCCGGGAAGTCGGTGACCTCGCTCGGCATCATGGGCCTGCACACAGCGGGCCAGTACGGCAAGCGCAAGGCCCGGATCTCCGGCGAGATCTGGATGGACGGCACCGAACTGCTGTCCGCCGACCCGGACCACGTGCGCAGGCTGCGCGGCCGCGAGATGGCGATGATCTTCCAGGACCCGCTGTCCGCGCTGCACCCGTACTACACGATCGGTGCCCAGATCGTGGAGGCGTACCGCATCCACCACGACGTCGACAGGAAGACCGCCCGCCGCCGCGCGATCGAGATGCTCGACCGGGTGGGCATCCCGCAGCCGGACAAGCGCGTCGACAGCTATCCGCACGAGTTCTCCGGCGGCATGCGTCAGCGCGCGATGATCGCGATGTCGCTGGTCAACAACCCCGAACTGCTCATCGCGGACGAACCCACGACCGCCCTCGACGTGACCGTCCAGGCGCAGATCCTCGACCTCATCCGCGACCTGCAGAAGGAGTTCGGCTCCGCGGTCATCGTCATCACCCACGACCTCGGTGTCGTCGCCGAGCTCGCCGACGACATCCTGGTGATGTACGGCGGCCGCTGCGTCGAGCGCGGCCCGGCCGAGGACGTCTTCTACGAGCCCCGCCACCCCTACACCTGGGGCCTGCTCGGCTCGATGCCGCGCCTGGACCGTGAGCAGCAGGAGCGCCTCATCCCGGTCAAGGGCTCCCCGCCTTCCCTGATCAACGTCCCGTCCGGCTGCGCCTTCAACCCACGTTGCCCGTACGCCGACGTGCCGAAGGACAACGTCACCCGCACGGTCCGCCCCGAGCTGGCCGAGGTCGGCAGCCGGCACTGGGCCGCCTGCCACATGACCACGGAGCAGCGGGAGCGTATCTGGACCGAAGAGATTGCGCCGAAACTGTGAGCGAGAACTCCAAGGACACGGTCGTGACCACGTCCGCGAAGAGCGACGGCACCGAGGCACAGGCCGCAGGCGGGGCCGCCCCCACCAAGGACGCCGCCGCCGGCGACATCCTGCTGAAGGTGACCGGGCTCCAGAAGCACTTCCCGATCCGCAAGGGCATGCTCCAGAGGCAGGTCGGCGCGGTGCGGGCGGTCGACGGCATCGACTTCGAGGTCAGGGCCGGCGAGACCCTGGGCGTCGTGGGCGAGTCGGGCTGTGGCAAGTCGACGATGGGGCGGCTCATCACCCGGCTGCTGGAACCGAGCGCCGGGACGGTCGAGTTCGAGGGCAAGGACATCACGCACCTCGGCGTCGGCGGCATGCGCCCGCTGCGCCGCGACGTGCAGATGATCTTCCAGGACCCGTACTCGTCGCTGAACCCGCGCCACACCATCGGCACCATCGTCGGCGCTCCCTTCCGGCTCCAGGGCGTCACGCCCGAGGGCGGCATCAAGAAGGAGGTGCAGCGGCTGCTGGAGGTCGTGGGCCTCAACCCCGAGCACTACAACCGCTATCCGCACGAGTTCTCCGGCGGTCAGCGCCAGCGCATCGGCATCGCCCGCGCGCTCGCGCTCAACCCGAAGCTGGTGGTGGCCGACGAGCCGGTGTCGGCCCTGGACGTGTCGATCCAGGCTCAGGTGGTGAACCTGCTGGACGACCTCCAGCAGGAGCTCGGCCTGACGTACGTGATCATCGCCCATGACCTGTCGGTCGTCCGGCACGTCTCGGACCGGATCGCGGTGATGTACCTCGGCAAGATCGTGGAGCTCGCCGAGCGCGACCTGCTCTACAGGACGCCGATGCACCCGTACACCAAGGCTCTGATGTCAGCGGTGCCGATCCCCGACCCGAGGCGCAAGTCGGCCAAGAGCGAGCGCATCCTGCTCAAGGGCGACGTGCCCTCGCCGATCTCCCCGCCGAGCGGCTGCCGCTTCCACACCCGGTGCTGGAAGGCGACGGAGATCTGCAAGACGACCGAGCCGCCGCTGGTGGAGCTGCGGGCCGGGCAGCGCGTCGCCTGCCACCACCCGGAGAACTTCGAGGACCAGCAGCCGCAGGACACCAAGCTGCTGTCCTCCGCGAAGGACGTCACCGTGGAGTCCCCCGGGAAGTAGTCGTCCCCGGGCCCCTGCCCCCGCCCTCGTCCCGTGCGTCGCCGCACATCGGGGCGGGGGTGACCCGTGGGTGAAGATGGTCGGGTGCTCCAGCAACTCTTCAGTCCGTCCGTCCAGCACACGCTCGACCTGATCGGCATCTTCGTCTTCGCGATCTCCGGCGCCCTGCTGGCCGTGCGCAAGAACTTCGACGTGTTCGGCATGGCCGTCCTCGCCGAGGCCACCGCGCTGGGCGGCGGGCTGTTGCGCGACCTGGTCATCGGGGCCGTGCCGCCCGCCGCCTTCACGGACCTGGGGTACTTCCTCACCCCGCTGTTCGCCACCCTCCTCGTCTTCTTCCTGCACCCGCAGGTGGAGCGCATCCAGGTCGCCGTCAACGTCTTCGACGCGGCCGGCCTCGGCCTGTTCTGCGCCGTCGGCACGATCAAGGCGTACGAGTACGGGCTCGGCCTGACCGCGTCGGCCGGCCTGGGCCTGACCACCGCCGTGGGCGGCGGTGTGCTGCGGGACGTCCTCGCCAACGAGGTGCCCTCGCTGCTGCGCTGGGACCGCGACCTGTACGCGGTCCCGGCGATCGTCGGCGCCACCCTGGTCGCCCTGTGCATCCGCTACGACGCCCTGAACCCGTTCACCAGCGCCCTCGCGGTGATCACCGCCTTCGCACTGCGCCTGCTCGCGATGCGGTACCACTGGCGCGCTCCGCGTGCGTGGCACCGGCGGTCGACGGTGAGCGAGGAGGAGCAGCCCCAACTGCCGTGACGGGACGGACGCCCGCCTCCCGCGTCAGCCACCCGCACGCGGGCAGGACGAGTCCGGCACTTACCGGGACATGGCCCGTGTCTCATCTCGGCGGGGCGCCTGGAGGCACTAGAAAGCTACCGCTTAGTAGTTAGTTCTTGTAGTGTTCACCCATGCCAGAAGCAGCCTCCGCCCCGGCCGTCCGGGCCTCGATCGGCGACAGCGAGTTCGACCGCGACACCGCGCTCACCCGCCGCGCGCCCGGCGTCTACGACATCGACCTCTCCGCCGGCTGGACGATCATCAGCGCCGTCAACGGCGGCTACCTGCTGGCGGTTCTGTGCCGCGCCCTCGCGGACGCCCTGCCGCACGCCGACCCCTTCACCGTCTCGGCGCACTACCTGACCGCGTCCCAGCCCGGCCCTGCGGTCGTCCGCACGGACGTGGTCCGCACCGGCCGCACCCTGTCCACCGGCCAGGCCTCCCTCTTCCAGTACGACGACGAGGGCCGCGAGATCGAGCGCATCCGCGTCCTCGCCTCCTACGGCGACCTGGACACCCTGCCCGACGACGTCCGTACGACGGCCCGGCCGCCCGCGATCCCGCCGATGGAGCACTGCTTCGGTCCGGAGGACGGGCCCGCCCCCGTCGACGGCAGCTCGGCGATCACCGACCGTCTGATGCTCAAGCTCGACCCGTCGACCCTGGGCTGGGCCCTCGGACAGCCCTCCGGCAAGGGGGAGATGCGGGCCTGGTTCGGGCTCGCCGACGGGCGTGACGCCGACCCGCTCTCCCTGCTGCTGGCGGTGGACGCCCTGCCGCCCACGGCCTTCGAACTCGGCCTGAAGGGCTGGGTGCCGACCATCGAGCTGACCGTGCACGTCCGCTGCCGCCCGGCGCCCGGTCCGCTGCGGGTGTCGATCACCACGCGCAACCTCGCCGGAGGCTTCCTGGAGGAGGACGCGGAGGTGTGGGACAGCGCGGACCGGCTGGTGGCGCAGTCCCGGCAGCTCGCGCGGGTCAGGCTGCCCTGACCCCAGCCCGGTCGGCATCGGGTCGGTTGGCTTCGGACCGGTTGGCATCGGGCTCGTTGGCATTGCCCGGTTGACATCGGCCGGTTGGCACTGCCTGGTGGGCATGTCAGGCGCCGTCGGGAAGCCGGGCAGGGCGCCTTCGGGTGCGCCTTCTGATGCTCCGTCGGGCGCACCTTCAGGGGCTCCGTCGGGAGCTGCTTCAGGTGCCGCAAAGCCGTCGGGTGCATTGTCCGGGGCCCCTTCCGGCTTGCCCAGCGGGGCGCCTGACGGCGGGCAGGGCGGCGGCTGTGGCGGTCCGGGCGGGGGCGGCCAGGGGCAGACCCGGCAGGCGAACCAGGCGGAACCGGCCCTCGGTGCGGCCGGGGCACGGCAGGGGCGGCGCGCTCGGTGAACGGGCGGGCCGCCCCTGGGCGTGGTGGGGCGCGTCAGTCCAGCCAATGCCGGCGGCCGAGGCCGATCAGCCGCATCTGGCGGGCCGCCACCCGCGCGGCCTGCCGGGTCCGTTCCTCCCGTTCCTTCTCGGGCCCCTCCAGCGCCTCCAGGAACTGCGACGCGGTGATCAGCATCTGGTCGACGTAGAGGTGCGCGAGCATCAGCAGGTCGTCCTCGGTCCAGCCCCCGGACACCGGGTCCTTGGCCAGTTCGTCCCTGACCTCCTGGGCGAACCGGGTCAGTTGGTCCCGTATGGCCTCCCGTACCGGCTGGACTCCGCCATGTCGCTCACGGGCGATGAACCGGACATGCGCGGGGTACCCGTCGACGTGACGGGCGATCAGCTCGATGGCGCGCGTGACGCGCTCCTCGTGGTCGCCCGTCGCGGACACCGTCGTCCGGATCATCGGGTGCAGGCTGCCCAGCGCCTCCTCGACCAGGGCCACGCCGAGATCCGCCGTGGAGCGGAAGTGGCGGTAGAAGGCGGTCGGGGCGACACCGACGGCGCGGGTGACCTCGCGCAGCCCCAGGCTGCTCAGGCTCTGCTCCTCCAGCAGCCCCAGGGCCGCGTCCAGGAGTGCCTGCCGGGTCTTCTGTTTCTGGGCCTGCCGGATGCCGAGGGTGTGACTCATACCATGCAGTTAACAACTGTTCTCTGGAATTGGAAAGCGATGAGAGACGCTAGACTGGGAAGTCAGTGAACAACTGTAACCACAACCGTTCACCGAAACCTGGGGGCTGTTTCCCGTGCTGTTCATCGTCGCCGCGCTGCTCCTGCTGGGTGTCGTCCTCGGCACCGTGGCCCACGCGCCGCTCACCTTCTCCGTCACCGCCGGCGTGGTCATCGCCGTCTGGCTCGGCATCTTCGCGCTCCGCGAGCGTGACCGACGGCGCCACACGCAGGCCCACTGACCACCGCACCGGCCACCGCGGCCTCGATCCGATCCCGGGAGTCGATCACCATGCAGCTCACCGCTCCGGCCACGCGCCGCACCGGTATCCGTGACACCGACGGCATGGCCGTCGCGTCCTTCGTCCTCGGCCTGCTCGGCCTGCTCGTGCTCAACATCTTCCTCGGCCCGATCGCCATCGTGCTGGCGAGTGTGGCCCTGTGGCGCGGCACCGAGCGCCGCGGCCGCGCGTTGCTCGGCCTGGGCCTCGGCGTCGCCGACCTGCTGGTCCTGGCGGCGTTCATGGAGGTCGACAACACGATCTCGTGGAGCATCTGAGCCGTCGCCGGACACCGTCCGCCGGTACGCCGCGACCGGGCCCGGGGACGACGGGCCGTCGCCGTGCGGGAAAGCGGTTCCCTTCGGCCGGCCTTGATCTGAGACCCGTGGAGGACGAGCCGTAGAATCGGGCTCACCATGGCTTACCTCGACCACGCCGCGACCACCCCGATGCTCCCGGAGGCGGTAGAGGCGTTCACCGCCCAGCTGGGTGCCACCGGCAACGCGTCCTCCCTCCACGCATCCGGCCGGCAGGCCCGCCGCACCGTCGAGGAGGCCCGCGAGACTCTCGCCGAAGCCCTCGGCGCCCGCCCCAGCGAGGTCGTCTTCACCTCGGGCGGCACGGAGGCCGACAATCTCGCCGTCAAGGGCCTTTACTGGTCACGCCGGGACGCCGACCCGGCCCGCACCCGCGTCCTCGCCAGCCCCGTCGAGCACCACGCGGTCCTCGACGCCGTGCACTGGCTCGGCGAACACGAGGGCGCCACCATCGAGTACCTGCCGGTCGACCCCCACGGCCGCGTCCACCCGGGCGCCCTGCGCGAGGCGATCGCCCGCAATCCCGGCGACGTGGCCCTCGCCACCGTCATGTGGGCGAACAACGAGATCGGCACGATCCTGCCCGTCCGCGAACTCGCCGACGTGGCAGCCGAGTTCGAGGTCCCGCTGCACTCGGACGCCGTGCAGGCCTTCGGCCAGATCCCGGTCGACTTCGCCGCCTCCGGCCTCGCCGCGATGACGGTCTCGGGCCACAAGGTCGGCGGCCCGTACGGCATCGGCGCGCTGATCCTCGGCCGTGAACACACCCCCGTCCCCGTCCTGCACGGCGGCGGCCAGGAGCGGCATGTGCGCTCCGGCACCCTCGACGTCCCCGCCGTCGCCTCCTTCGCGGTCGCCGGGCGGCTCGCCGCCGAGCAGCGCGAGTGGTTCGCCCGCGAGATCGGCGCCCTGCGCGACGCCCTGGTCACCGCCGTCCGCTCGGCCGTCCCCGACGCGATCCTCGGCGGCGACCCGGACCCGGAGGGCCGCCTCCCGGCCAACGCGCACTTCACGTTCCCCGGCTGTGAGGGCGACTCCCTGCTGCTCCTGCTCGACGCGCAGGGCATCGAGTGCTCCACGGGCTCCGCCTGCACCGCCGGCGTCGCCCAGCCCAGCCACGTCCTCCTCGCCACCGGCACCGACCCCGACCTGGCCCGCGGCACCCTCCGCTTCTCGCTCGGCCACACCTCCACCGAGGCCGACGTCGAGGCCTTGGCCAAGGCCATCGGCCCGGCGGTGGAGCGGGCGCGGGCGGCGGGGCTGACGTAGACCCCGCCCGGCCGGCTCCGTGCCCCCGACTACGCCGGGGTCGTACGCGCCTGACGCACCAGCCGCATGTACCGGTCCCAGTCCCAGTGCCGCCCCGGGTCCGTGTGGTCCGTGCCCGGGACCTCCACGTGGCCGATGATGTGCTCGCGGTCGACGGGGATGTCGTAGCGCGCGCATATCCGGGCCGTGAGACGGGCCGAGGCCTCGTACATCTCGTCCGTGAGGTCCTGCGGGCGGTCCACGAAGCCCTCGTGCTCGATGCCGACACTGCGCTCGTTGTAGTCGCGGTTGCCCGCGTGGTACGCCACGTCCAGCTCGCGGATCATCTGCGTGACGTGCCCGTCCTGGCGGACGATGTAGTGCGTGGCCGCCTTGTGGCCCGGGTCCTGGAAGGCCTTCACCGCGCTGTCGAAGCTGCCCTGTGTGACATGGACGATCACCATGTCTATGCCGAAGTCGTCGGGGCGGTCCGCGCGGCGCCAGTTCGCCTCCGACGCCGCCACCCAGCGGGCCCCCGTGTAGTCGACCTCGCCCTCCTTGCGCGGCTTCTCGACGCCGGGGGCGCGCCACCACAGCCGCGCCAACTCGTCACGGGCCAGCACGGCGGAACCCGCCGCGGCCACCGTGCCGCCGATCAGCAGCGCGCGACGGCCGACCTTCCGGTCGCCGTCCTTCGAAGCCTTCCGCTGTCCCATGTGATCGTCAACGGATACCCGGCGGCCCTGGTTCCCGCGCCCCGTACCCTGGAAGGGTTATGACTGAAACCCCGCAGCGCCCCCGCCCCCTCCGCGTCCTGGCCGCCATGTCCGGCGGAGTCGACTCCGCCGTCGCCGCCGCCCGCGCGGCCGAAGCGGGCCACGACGTGACCGGCGTCCACCTCGCGCTCTCCGCCAACCCCCAGTCCTTCCGGACGGGCGCGCGGGGCTGCTGCACCATCGAGGACTCGCGGGACGCCCGCCGCGCCGCCGACGTCATCGGCATCCCGTTCTACGTGTGGGACCTCGCCGACCGCTTCCGCGAGGACGTCGTCGAGGACTTCGTCGCCGAGTACGAGGCCGGCCGCACCCCCAACCCCTGCCTGCGCTGCAACGAGAAGATCAAGTTCGCCGCCCTCCTCGACAAGGCGCTCGCGCTGGGCTTCGACGCGGTCTGCACGGGCCACTACGCCAAGGTGACCCTCCACGAGGACGGCACCCGCGAGCTGCACCGCGCCTCCGACATGGCCAAGGACCAGTCGTACGTCCTCGGCGTCCTCGACGACCGGCAGCTCGCCCACGCGATGTTCCCGCTCGGCGACACCGTCACGACCAAGGAGGAGATCCGGGCGGAGGCCGAGCGCCGGGGCCTCGCGGTGGCCAAGAAGCCCGACTCGCACGACATCTGCTTCATCGCCGACGGCGACACCCAGGGCTTCCTCGCGGACCGCCTCGGCCGCTCCGAGGGCGACATCGTCGACGAGTCGGGCGCGAAGCTCGGCACGCACGAGGGCGCGTACGGCTTCACCATCGGCCAGCGCAAGGGCCTGCGCATCGGCACCCCGGCCCCCGACGGCAAGCCCCGCTACGTCCTCGACATCTCCCCGGTCACCAACACGGTCACGGTCGGCCCGGCCGACGCGCTGGACGTCGGCGCCCTGACCGCGATCAAGCCCCGCTGGTGCGGCCTCGCCCCCACCGGCCCCGGCACCTACACGGCCCAGCTGCGCGCCCACGGCGGCGAGACCGAGGTGACCGCCGAACTCGTCGACGGCTCCCTGGAGGTCACCTTCACCGAGCCGGTCCGCGGCGTCGCCCCCGGCCAGGCGATCGTCCTGTACGACGGCACGCGCGTGGTGGGCTCGGCGACGATCGCCTCGACCAGGCGGGCGGCGGCGGGCGTGGCCTGACCCGAGGGCACCCGCGCACGGGCTCCACGCGCGTGTGGAGCCTTCTCAGTCCCGGCTGAAGAACTCCGTCAGCACCGGCGCCAGCACGTTCGGCTCGACCATGTGCGTCTGCCCCTGGAGCGTGCGGTACGTCCCCTCGGGGACGGAGTCCGCGATCGCCCGGGCCGCCTCCCGGAGCCACCCGGGGCTCGCGTCGCCCGCGACCGCCAGGACGGGGACGCCGACCGAGCCCAGCCGGTCGCTGGGGACCCGGCCGTCGCGCATGACGGCGTCGTCGTGGGCGAGGCTCGGGGCCATCGCCTCCATGGCGGCCCACATGGGGGACTGGCGGGCGCCCTGAATCACACCCTCGGCCAGGCCGGCCAGCCGCAGGAACAACTCGACCGCGTCCCCGCGCCGTCCTTCGCCGAGCGCCTCCGTCAGCCGCTCGGTGTACTCCGCCCGCTCCCTGGCGCCTTCCTCGGACATCGCGAACGGCGTCTCGTACACCGCGACGCGCCGCACCGGCAGGCCGCTCGCCGCCGCCTCCAGGGCCAGCGCCCCGCCCGAGGAGGTGCCGTACAGGAACGCCTCGCCGCCCACCGCCTCGATCACCGCCGCCAGGTCCTCGACCTCACGCTCCACCGCGTACGGCGCGGTGTCGCCGCTGGTGCCGCGGCCCCGGCGGTCGTACACGACGACCTGGAAACGGTCCGAGAGCGACACGGCCAGCGGCGCCAGGGTGCCGCCCGTCGACATCGCGCCGCTCACCAGGACGACCGCCGGGCCGCGTCCGGTGCTCTCGTAGGCGATACGGGTGCCGTCACGCGAAAGGATCTTCTTGTCCATGCCAATGCAGACTGCCGCACGGCACGGTCTTCATGGGTGAGGCGGGCCGTGCGTCAGCCGATCACACCACTTCCACCTCGTAGAAGCACAGGTGATCCCTGATCTCGGCGACGTCCGACTTGGGATCCGGATACGCCCAGACGAGGTCCGCCGCGTCCGGTAGCGACCAGTAGGACGCGGTGCCCTTGAACGGGCAGTACGTGCGCGTGCCGGACGGTGTCAGCAGGTCGAGACGTACGTCCTCGGCCGGGATGTAGTACCGCTCGGGACAGCCCGTCTCGTGCAGGACCAGCGGCCGGTCGCTCTCCGCCAGGACCTGCCCGGCGTGAACCACGCGCACGGGCCGGTCACTCTTCTTGATGGTGATGCGATGCCCGGTGGTCACGATCGCTCTCCTTTGGATAGTCGCCCCCTACGATCAGCGCACGTTGAAGCGGAGTTCTTCCCTCGCCGCAGGAGGTCACCCATGCGAGCCACGGAACCGGCCAAGAACCGCAGCACCCTGACCCACCAGGTCCGGTACGCCCTGCGCCACCCGGAGCGCGTGCCCGCGCACGCCCGGCGTGCGGTGCGGGACGCCTGGCTGCGGCTGCGGTACCGCGACGACCACATCGCGTACTACCGCGCCGTGATGGCCTCGGACGCGGCGCGCAGCGCGGAGGCGGCGGTGGGGCACAACCCCTCCCGCGAGGCGTGGCTGCGGATCGGGCGCATGCAGTTCGACTACCTGGCGGGGCACGGCCTCCAGCCGCACCACCGGATGCTGGAGATCGGCTGCGGCAACCTGCGCGCCGGGCGGCTGTTCATCGACTACCTCGACGCCGGGCACTACTACGGCATCGACATCTCGCCGCACATCCTGCTCGCCGCCCAGGACACCCTCGTGGCCGAGAAGCTCCAGCACAAGCTGCCCCACCTGGCGCTCACGGACGACCTCACCTTCGCCTTCCTGCCCGAGGCGCACTTCGACGTGGTGCACGCGCACAGCGTCTTCTCGCACTCGCCGCCGCACGTCATCGAGGAGTGCTTCGCCCACGTCGGCCGGATCCTCGCGCCCGGCGGGTTCTTCGACTTCACCTTCGACCGCACGGAGGGCGAGGAGCACCAGGTGCTGCGCGAGGACTTCTACTACCGGACGGGGACCCTGACCCAACTCGCCGCGAGGCACGGCCTGGACGCCCGGTTCATGGACGACTGGGAACAACTCCCGCACCGGCAGTCCAAAATGCGGGTCACCCTGGCGGCGGACCGGGCCCGTACGGTGGGTTCATGAACATCTGTGTCTTCCTCTCCGCCGCCGACCTCGACGAGCGCTACACCCGTCCCGCGCGGGAGTTCGCCACCCTGCTCGGCAAGGGGGGCCACACGCTCGTGTGGGGCGGCTCCGACGTCGGCCTCATGAAGGTCGTCGCCGACGGGGTGCAGGAGGCCGGCGGCCGGCTGACCGGCGTCTCCGTGCAGTTCCTCGCCGCCAAGGCCCGCTCGGGCGTCGACGAGATGGTGGTCGCCAAGGACCTCGCCGAGCGCAAGAGGCTCCTCCTGGAGAAGGCCGACGCCGTGGTCGTCATGGTCGGCGGCACGGGCACGCTCGACGAGGCGACCGAGATCCTGGAACTGAAGAAACACGGCCACACCGACAAGCCGGTGGTCCTGCTCAACACCGCGGGCTTCTACGACGGGCTGAAGGAACAGTTCCGCCGCATGGAGGACGAGGGCTTCCTGCCCCGGCCGCTCACCGACCTGGTGTTCTTCGCCGAGGAGCCGGTGGGCGCGCTGGCGTACCTGGAGGAGAGCCGGGGCATCGCGTGACCCCGGCCGCGCGGGGGAGCCGGGCCATCGGGTGGTCCCGGTTGCGAGGGTGAGCCGGGACGTGGCCCGGGCCCGGACCGGTACGCGGCGTGACCCCCGGGTGATGCGAGCATGGCGGTCATGGCTACTCATGTGATCACCGGAGCGGGTTCCGGCATCGGCGCGGCCGTGGCCCGCCGCCTGCACGCGCGCGGGGACGAGCTCGTGCTGCACGCGCGCGACGCGGGCCGCGCCAAGGAGCTGGCGGCCGAGTTCCCCGGGGCGAGGACGCTGGTCGGCGACCTCGCTGATCCCGACAGGCTCTCCTGGGCGTTCTCCCACCAGTCGCTGCCGGACCGCGTGGACTCGCTGCTGCACATCGCCGGGGTCGTCGACCTCGGCCCGGTCGGCGAACTCACCCCGAAGACCTGGCGCCACCAGCTCAACGTCAACCTCGTCGCCCCCGCCGAGCTGACCCGCCACTTCCTGCCCCAGCTGCGTGCCGCCCGGGGCCACGTGGTCTTCGTCAACTCCGGCGCCGGCCTCAACGCCCATGCCGACTGGTCCGCGTACGCCGCCTCCAAGCACGGTCTGAAGGCCCTCGCCGACTCCCTGCGCCACGAGGAGCGCGGCCATGGCGTCCGCGTCACCTCGGTCTACCCCGGCCGCACGGCCAGCCCCATGCAGGCCAAGGTCCACCAGCAGGAGGGCAAGGAGTACGACGCGTCGAAGTGGATCGACCCGGAGTCGGTGGCCACGACCATCGTCATGGCCCTGGACCTGCCGCGGGACGCCGAGGTCAACGACCTGACGGTGCGACCGGGGAGCTGACCCCGGCGGAGCGGCTGCGTAGGCTTCTCCGGTGAGCGAAAACAGCCAGTTCAGGTTCGGTGCCGCCACCGGCGTCGGGTCCATGCCGGGCGGCGACGCCCGGGAGGCCGCCAAGACCGTCACCGGGACCTTCGAGGACTTCCCCTTCCTGCCCGAACTGCCCGCCCGCGGACCGGGCGCGGACATGATCGGCCGGACCGCCGGCCTGCTCGTCGAGCTGTACGCGCGCGTGGAGCCCAGCGGCTGGCGGCTCGGGGACCGGCCCGGGCGGGACACCAAGCGGGCCCGGTCCTGGCTCGGCGAGGACCTCGACGCGCTGGAGGAGTGCACCCAGGACTACGAGGGGCCGCTGAAGGTCCAGGCCGTCGGCCCCTGGACCCTCGCCGCCCACCTGGAGATGAGGAACGGCGAGGCCGTCCTCTCCGACCCGGGAGCCTGCCGCGACCTCGCCGCCTCTCTCGCCGAGGGGCTGCGGCTGCACCTCGGCGAAGTGCGGCGGCGGATCCCCGGCGCGCAGCTCGTGCTGCAGCTCGACGAGCCGTCCCTGACCGCCGTTCTGCGCGGCCAGGTGAGGACCGCGAGCGGCTACCGGACCCACCGGGCCGTCGACCGGCAGATCATCGAGCAGACGCTGCGCGACCTCGTCGGCGTGCACGGCGGCGGCCCCGTCGTCGTCCACTCCTGCGCTCCGGACGTCCCGTTCGCCCTGCTCCGCCGGGCGGGCGCGGCGGCCGTCTCCTTCGACTTCTCCCTGCTCACCGAGCGTGACGACGAGGCGATCGGGGAGGCGGTGGAGGACGGCACCCGGCTCTTCACCGGTGTCGTCCCGTCCGCGGAGGGCCCGTTGTCAGACCCTGCCGGTAGCGTCATGGGTGTCAGGACGCTGTGGCGCAGGCTGGGGCTGTCACCGGGGCTTCTCGCGGAGGCGGTCACCGTCACCCCGGCGTGCGGACTCGCGGGGGCCTCCCCGGGGTACGCGCGCACGGCCCTCGCCCACTGCGCCCGGGCGGCGAGATCCCTCGCGGACAACCCAGAGTAACGGGAGGACGACACGGTGGCCGGCGACAAGCAAGCGGAGACGACGACGGTGCCCGCCGAGGCACGGGAGAAGCACGCGCGCCTCGCGGAGCAGATCGAGGAGCACCGCTTCCGCTACTACGTGAAGGACGCTCCCGTCGTCAGCGACGCGGAGTTCGACGAGCTGCTGCGTTCCCTGGAGGCGCTGGAGGAGGAGCACCCGGAGCTGCGCACCCCGGACTCCCCGACCCAGAAGGTGTCCGGGTCGTACGAGACGGAGTTCACGGCGGTCGAGCACCGCCAGCGGATGCTCTCCCTCGACAACACGTTCAACGACGAGGAGATGGCCGCCTGGACGGAGCGCATCGCCAGGGAACTGGGCGAGCAGGACTACCACTTCCTGTGCGAGCTGAAGGTCGACGGCCTCGCGGTGAACCTCACCTACGAGCACGGCCGGCTCACCCGCGCGGCGACCCGCGGCGACGGCCGCACGGGCGAGGACATCACGCCCAACGTCCGGACGATCGCGGAGATCCCCGACCGCCTCAAGGGCGACGACGTCCCCGACCTCGTGGAGATCCGCGGCGAGGTCTACTTCCCGATGGAGAAGTTCCAGGAGCTCAACGCCCGCCTCGTAGAAGCCGGGGACAAGCCCTTCGCCAACCCGCGCAACGCGGCGGCCGGTTCGCTGCGCCAGAAGGACCCGCGCGTCACCGCCACCCGCCCCCTGCACATGGTCGTCCACGGCATCGGCGCGCTGGAGGGCTTCACCGGCCTGACCCGCCTCTCCGAGGCCTACGACCTGCTGAAGACCTGGGGCCTGCCCACGTCCGGCCACAACCGGGTGGTCGAAGGCCTCGACGGGATCCGGGAGTTCATCGCCCACTTCGGCGAGAACCGCCACTCCGTGGAGCACGAGATCGACGGCGTGGTCGTCAAGCTCGACGAGATCCCCCTCCAGGGCCGCCTCGGCTCCACCTCGCGCGCGCCGCGCTGGGCGATCGCGTACAAGTACGCGCCGGAGGAGGTCAACACCAAGCTCGTCAACATCCGTGTGGGCGTGGGCCGTACCGGCCGGGTCACGCCGTACGCCCAGGTCGAGCCGGTCACGGTCGCGGGCTCCGAGGTCGAGTTCGCCACGCTGCACAACCAGGACGTGGTCAAGGCCAAGGGTGTCCTCATCGGTGACACGGTGGTGCTGCGCAAGGCCGGTGACGTCATCCCGGAGATCCTCGGCCCCGTCGCCGACCTGCGCGACGGCAGCGAGCGCGAGTTCGTGATGCCGGCCGAGTGCCCCGAGTGCGGTACGGCGCTGCGGCCGATGAAGGAGGGCGACGTCGACCTGCGCTGCCCGAACGCCCGCACCTGCCCGGCCCAGTTGCGCGAGCGCCTCTTCTACCTCGCGGGCCGCAAGGCGCTGGACATCGAGCACTTCGGCTATGTCGCCGCGGCCGCCCTCACCGCCCCGCTGGAGCCGAAGACCCCGCCGCTGGTGGACGAGGGCGACCTGTTCGACCTCACCATCGAGCAGTTGCTGCCCATCAAGGCGTACGTCCTCGACCCGGACAGCGGTCTGCCCAAGCGCGACCCGAAGACCGGCGAGGAGAAGGTCGCCACGATCTTCGCCAACCAGGAGGGCAACCCCCGCAAGAATGCGCTCGCCATGCTGGAGAACATCGCGGCGGCCAAGGAGCGCCCCCTCGCCCGGGTCCTCACCAGCCTGTCGATCCGTCACGTCGGCCCCGTCGCGGCCGAGGCGCTGGCCCGCGAGTTCCGCTCGATCGAGCGGATCGACCAGGCCACCGAGGAGGAGCTGGCGGTCACCGAGGGCGTCGGCCCCACCATCGCCGCCTCCCTCAAGCAGTGGTTCGCCGAGGACTGGCACCGCGAAATCATCCGTAAGTGGAAGGCCGCCGGCGTCCGCATGGAGGCGGAGAGCACCGGCGAGGACGAGGGGCCGCGCCCCCTCGAAGGGCTCACGGTGGTCGTCACCGGCACCCTCGAACACCTCACGCGGGACGGCGCCAAGGAGGCGCTGCAGACCCGCGGGGCCAAGGTGACCGGCTCGGTTTCGAAGAAGACGTCGTTCGTCGTCGTGGGGGACAGCCCCGGATCGAAGTACGACAAGGCGATGCAGCTGAAGGTTCCCGTCCTGAACGAGGAGGGTTTCGGCGTCCTGCTGGAGCAGGGACCGGAAGCGGCGGCCGAAGTCGCCCTTTCGGCCGAGGAGTAGCGGTTGAAGGCCACCCGTTCGGCGCATACCAGATGCATACGGGTGGCCGGGGCGCATTCGGGCAACCGTCGGCGACCGCCGCCCGTGGAAGCCTTCTGCGGCCTACTGTTGAGATGTGCGCCTGCCGTGCCCAGCTGCGGTCGGGGCATCCTCGTGCTCGGGCAGGGGTACGGGGAAGGGTTATCCAGCGCGGGCCGCCCAAGGGTTGTCGGGCACCGGGCCGCGGGGCGAGGGCACCGCCGGCTGTGAGAGGGACGGGAATGGAACCGACCGAGAGCGCCGTGCCGGGCTCACGGCTGCGCCTGCGCCGCATGGCGGTCGCATGGCGTGCAGTCCGTGGGGCGGGGCGTCCGGGCGCGGAGGCGCGCGTCGTCGGACAGTACACCGCGGACGGGCGTGCCGGCGGGGGGCGCGCCGCGACGGACGGCCGCGGCGCGCAGCAGGCCGCCGAGCACCCCACCGCACTGGCCGGAGCGGATCCGGACCGGGACTCCGAACGGCACCAGTCCTGGCCCGTGCTGCCCGCGGCGGTCGTCGCGGCGGCCGGGTTCGTCCTGGGCGCCGGCTTCTACCGCGCGTTCACCGACGGCCACGCGCTCTTCCCGTCGGGCACGGCCGGCTGGGCGCTGGCCGTGCTGACCGGCATCATCGTCGGCCACCTCGTCATGCTGGGCCGGTCCCGCTGGTGGGGCGGCACCGGCTCGGGCGCCGCCCTGACCCTCGCCGTGCTGCTGCTCTACGGCTGGGTCCCGGCCGGCATGGTCAGCCTCACGGTCGTCGTGCTGGTCGGCATAGCCCGCCGCAACCGCTGGCGCCAAGGGGTCCTGCACGGGGCGGTCGACCTCCTCGGCATCGGCGCCGGCGCCCTGGTGCTGGGCGTCTTCGGAACGGTGCCGTCCGTCGAGTCCCCGGCGGAGCCCGGCGCCTGGACGCTCGCCACCGCGCCCGAGGTGGCCCTGGTCGCCGCCGCGTACCTGGCGGTCACCCGCGTCCTGCTCTGGTACCTGCACGCCCCGCGCCCCGGTCTGCCCACCGTCGCCCGCACCGCCCTGGTCAGACAAGGCCTGGTCGCGATCGCGCTGCTCGGCATCGCGCCGCTGGTCTGCGTGGTCGCCGTGGCCAAGCCGATCCTGCTGCCGCTGTTCTCCATCCCCCTGATCGCCCTGGACTCGACCCTGTGGATAGCCCGGGCCCGGGCGGAGGAGCAGCTGCGCGACCCGCTGACCGGGCTGCCCAACCGGCAGTGGCTGCTGGAGCGGATCTGGGCCGCGCTGGACGACGCGGAGCGGATCGACGCCCGCGCCGCCCTGATGCTGATCGACCTCGACCGTTTCCGGTCGGTCAACGACACGCTCGGCCACCTCGCCGGTGACCGGCTGCTGCTGCAGATCGCCGACCGGCTGCGGGTGGCGCTGCCACGCGGCGCGGAGGCCGCCCGGCTCGGCGGGGACGAGTTCGCCGTCTTACTTCCAGTGGCCGACTCCACGACCTCCGCGACCCGGGTCGCCCGCAACCTGGTCGCCGCACTCAGCTCCCCGCTCGACCTCGACGGCCTCACCCTCGTCCTGGAGGCCAGCGCCGGAGTGGCCGTCTTCCCCGACCACGCCCTGGACGCCGAGGGGCTGCTGCGCCGGGCGGACGTGGCGATGTACCAGGCGAAGCGGGACCGCACGGGCGTTGAGGTCTACGAGTCAAAGCGCGACTCCAACACCCCCGACCGGCTCGGTCTGCTGGGCGACCTGCGCCGCGCCCTGGACGCGCACGAGGTGCATCTGCACTACCAGCCCAAGGTCCGCTTCGACGGACAGGTCGCGGGCCTGGAGGCCCTGGTCCGCTGGGTGCACCCCGAGCGGGGCAAGGTGCCGCCGGACGAGTTCATAGCGATCGCCGAGTCCTCGGGCCTGATGCCCCACCTCACCGAGTACGTCCTGGAGACCGCGCTCGGCCAGGTCGCCCGGTGGCGCGCGCAGGGCCTGTTCGTGCCGGTCGCGGTGAACGTCTCCCCGCGAGATGTGCACACCCCCGGCTTCGCCGGCTCCGTCGCCGCCCGGCTGGCCCGGCACGGCGTCCCCGCGGGAGCGCTCCAACTGGAGATAACGGAACACGTCCTCCTCGAGGACCCCGGACGCGCCGCCGACACCCTCAACGCGCTGACCGGGCACGGCGTGAAGATGTCCCTGGACGACTTCGGCACGGGCTACTCCTCCCTCGTGCACCTGCGCCGGCTCCCCGTCAGCGAACTGAAGATCGACCGCTCCTTCGTGGCCCGGCTCGCGGTCGACACCGAGGACGCCGAGATCGTGCGTTGCACGGTCGACCTCGCGCACTCCCTCGGCCTGCTCGTCGTCGCCGAGGGCGTCGAGGACGACGAGACCTGGGAGCGCCTGCGCGACCTGGGCTGCGACGCCGTCCAGGGCTGGCTGGTCGCCGCCGCGATGCCGCCCGACGAGACCACGGCCTGGCTCCGGGCCCGCGGCTCCCGGGGCTGGCAGCGCCCCCGGGCGGCCCTCCCGGCGGCGACGGCGGACGACTCGGGCCGCATCGCTTAGGGGTCCTTTCACTATGCCCGCCCGGGTCGCGTGGTCTGGCACCGCGCCTCGCCGCGTTGCCCGGCACCAGTCCACGCGACCTGATCGGACGCTCATGGTGAAAGGACCCCTTGGAGCCACGACCGGACCGGCTCGCTTTTTGGATCGGCTCGCTCTCCGTTTGAACCACTCCGGCGGTGCCGGGCCGCCGGGGCCGGTGAAGCTGTTTCACGGGCACACCTGCCCGCCCCATAGGATTGCTCCCAACCACACGACACTCACCCAGAGGATCGCTGCATGCCTGGCATCACGCGCGAGGAGGTCGCCCACCTCGCCCGGCTGGCGCGTCTGGAGCTGAAGCCCGAAGAGCTCGACCACTTCGCGGGACAGCTGGACGACATCATCGGCGCGGTCGCCCGCGTCAGCGAGGTCGCCGACCAAGACGTACCGCCGACCTCGCACCCCCTCCCGCTGACGAACGTCATGCGGGCGGACGAGGTCCGTCCGTCGCTCACCCCCGAGCAGGCGCTCTCCGGCGCCCCGGCCCAGGAGCAGCAGCGTTTCAAGGTGCCGCAGATCCTGGGGGAGGACTAAGAACTCATGACGGACATCATCAAGCTCACCGCCGCCGAGACCGCCGCGAAGATCGCCTCCGGCGAGCTGTCGGCCGTCGAGGTCACCGAGGCCCACCTCGCCCGCATCGAGGCCGTCGACGAGAAGGTGCACGCCTTCCTGCACGTCGACCGCGAGGGCGCCCTCGCCCAGGCCCGTGCCGTCGACGAGAAGCGCGCCAAGGGGGAGAAGCTCGGGCCCCTGGCCGGTGTGCCCCTCGCGCTGAAGGACATCTTCACCACCGAGGGCATGCCCACCACCGTCGGTTCGAAGATCCTCGAAGGCTGGATCCCGCCGTACGACGCGACGGTCACCCAGCGGCTGAAGGCCGCCGACGTGGTCATCCTCGGCAAGACCAACATGGACGAGTTCGCCATGGGGTCCTCCACCGAGAACAGCGCCTACGGCCCGACCGGCAACCCCTGGGACCTCACCAAGATCCCCGGCGGCTCCGGCGGCGGTTCCTCCGCGGCGCTCGCCTCCTTCCAGGCGCCGCTCGCCATCGGCACCGACACCGGCGGCTCCATCCGCCAGCCCGCGGCCGTCACCGGCACGGTCGGCGTGAAGCCGACGTACGGCGGGGTGTCCCGGTACGGCATGGTCGCCTTCTCCTCCTCCCTCGACCAGGGCGGCCCCTGCGCCCGCACGGTCCTGGACGCGGCCCTGCTGCACGAGGTGATCGCCGGGCACGACCCGCTCGACTCCACCTCCATCGACGCCCCGGTCCCGCCGGTCGTCGACGCCGCCCGCAACGGCTCGGTCGAGGGCATGCGCGTCGGCGTCGTCAAGCAGTTCCGCGGCGAGGGCTACCAGGCCGGCGTCATCCAGCGGTTCGACGAGTCGGTCGCGCTCCTCAAGGAGCTGGGTGCCGAGATCGTCGAGCTGGACTGCCCGTCCTTCGACCTGGCGCTGTCGGCGTACTACCTGATCGCGCCGAGCGAGTGCTCCTCCAACCTCGCCCGCTTCGACGGCCTGCGCTACGGCCTGCGGACCGGCGACGACGGCACGCACTCCGCCGAGGAGGTCACCTCGCTCACCCGCGAGGCCGGCTTCGGCCCCGAGGTCAAGCGCCGCATCATGCTCGGCACGTACGCCCTGTCGAGCGGCTACTACGACGCCTACTACGGCAGCGCCCAGAAGGTCCGCACGCTGATCAAGCAGGACTTCGACACGGCGTTCGAGCAGGTCGACGTGATCGTCTCCCCGACGACCCCGACCACCGCCTTCGCGATCGGCGAGCGCGCCGACGACCCGATGGCGATGTACCTCGCCGACCTGTGCACCATCCCGACCAACCTGGCGGGCAACGCGGCCATGTCGCTGCCGTGCGGTCTCGCCCCGGAGGACAACCTCCCGGTCGGCCTGCAGATCATCGCCCCCGTCATGAAGGACGACCGCCTGTACAAGGTGGGTGCCGCCGTCGAGGCCGCCTTCGTGGAAAAGTGGGGCCACCCGCTGATCGAGGAGGCTCCGTCGCTGTGAGCGCACTGTCCAAGGCCAAGGGCTTCAAGAAGTCCAAGTCCGGCCTGTACATCTCGATGGCCACGTCGGCGTTCGGCGCCGTCGGGGTCTACAAGCAGATCAAGAAGGCCCGCGGAGACAACGACACGCTGCGGCTGCTCGACGCCGTCGTGACCGGAGCGGCGGTCGTCACCAACCTGGCCATTCTCTACCGCGAGCTGAAGCAGCTGGGCGACGAAGACGTCCTGTTGGGCTGAGAGGGAAGTTCACCGTGACCACCACGACCGACCTGGTGTCGTACGAGGACGCACTCGCGTCGTACGACCCCGTCATGGGCCTCGAGGTCCATGTCGAACTCGGCACCAAGACCAAGATGTTCTGCGGCTGCTCGACCGCCCTCGGCCAGGACGCCAACGCGCAGACCTGCCCGGTCTGCCTCGGCCTGCCCGGCGCGCTGCCGGTCGTCAACGCGACCGGCGTGGAGTCCGCCATCAAGATCGGCCTCGCGCTGAACTGCGAGATCGCCGAGTGGTGCCGCTTCGCCCGGAAGAACTACTTCTATCCGGACATGCCGAAGAACTTCCAGACCTCCCAGTACGACGAGCCGATCGCCTTCAACGGCTACCTCGACGTCCAGTTGGAGGACGGCGAGACCTTCCGCGTGGAGATCGAGCGCGCCCACATGGAGGAGGACACCGGCAAGTCGACGCACGTCGGTGGCGCGACGGGCCGTATCCACGGCGCCTCGCACTCCCTGCTCGACTACAACCGTGCCGGCATCCCGCTCATCGAGATCGTCACCAAGCCGATCGAGGGCGCGGGCGAGCGTGCCCCCGAGGTCGCCCGGGCCTACGTCCGTGAGCTGCGCGAGCTCATCAAGGCGCTCGGCGTCTCCGAGGCCCGGATGGAGATGGGCCAGATGCGCTGCGACGTGAACCTGTCGCTGCGCCCGAACGGCACCGAGAAGTTCGGCACCCGCTCCGAGACGAAGAACGTGAACTCGCTCAGGTCCGTGGAGCGCGCGGCCCGCTTCGAGATCCAGCGGCACGCGGCCGTGCTGTCGTCCGGCGGCACGATCGTCCAGGAGACCCGGCACTTCCACGAGGACACGGGCTCCACGACCTCGGGCCGGGTCAAGGAGGAGGCCGAGGACTACCGGTACTTCCCCGAGCCCGACCTCGTCCCGGTGGCGCCGTCGCGCGAGTGGGTCGAGGAGATCCGGGCCGGACTGCCGGAGCTGCCGCTGGTCCGCCGCAACCGGCTCCGTGAGGAGTGGGGGGTCTCGGCCACCGACATGCAGGCGATCCTCAACGCCGGTGCGCTGGAGCCGATCGTCGCCACCATCGAGGCCGGGGCCGACGCGGCCTCCGCCCGCAAGTGGTGGATGGGCGAGCTGGCCCGCAGCGCCAACGAGTCGGGCAAGGCACTGGACGAGCTGGCGATCACCCCGGCGCAGGTCGCCCGGGTGACCGAGCTGGTGGCCAAGGGCGACCTGAACGACAAGCTGGCCCGGCAGGTCATCGAGGGCGTCCTCGCGGGCGAAGGCACCCCGGACGAGGTCGTCGACCGGCGCGGTCTGAAGGTCGTCTCCGACGAGGGCGCCCTCACCACCGCCGTCGAGGAGGCCATCGCCGGCAACCCGGCCATCGCGGACAAGATCCGCGGCGGCAAGGTGGCCGCGGCCGGCGCCCTGGTCGGCGCGGTCATGAAGGCGACCCGGGGCCAGGCCGACGCGGCCCGCGTCAAGGAGCTGATCCTTCAGAAGCTGGGCGTCGGCGAGGGCTGAGCCCGCAGACCCGAGATGGGGGGGATGCGCCGAACCCGGCGCATCCCCCCTCAGCCGCTTACGGGCGGCGTCCCACGACCCGGACGAAGCCCAGCGTGGAGCCCTGGTCGAGACGCAGCATCTCGGCCGACCGCCCGGCCATCCGGATGTGGAACTCGTCCGTGTGCTCCTCGGCCACGACCTCGCTCCACCGCAGCCAGTCGCGCCAGCCGTCCTCCAGCCAGTCCGCGGTCTCGACCTCCACTCCGCCGCGGGTCCAGTGGCGCCGCCACCAGGCCGCCGTGTGGAAGCACCAGAATCCGGGCTCCCAGTACGGCTTGAGGTGCTCCGGCGGCTCGACGCCGTCGATCTCCTCGCGCAGCGCCGGTACGACGACGCCGATCCGCCCGCCGGGCTTCAGCAGCCGCGTCAGCTCGGGCAGGTACAGGTCGTTCGTGCCGAAGTACTGGTAGGCGTCGACGGAGACGATCGCGTCGAAGCTGTTCTCGCCGAACGGCAGGTCGTGCGCCTCGGCGAGCAAGGGCAGGACGCGGTCGGCGACGCCCGCCTCCGCGATGCGTCCGGCGTTCTCGCCGGGTTTGATCCACAGGTCGGCGGCCGTGACCTGGAGGTCGTACTCCCTGGCGAGGAAGACCGACGTCATGGCGCGGCCGCAGCCCAGGTCGAGCACGCGGGAGCCGGGGCTCAGGGTGTCGAGCCCCAGGGCGGGGGCCAGCCACTCCAGCAGCCACAGCGCGTGCGGGCCCATCTGGTTCTCGATGGTCCAGCGGGCGTCGTAGCCGTTGCTGCGCGGGTAGCCGGGGTGGCTCACACGGTCAGTGAGGGGGTCGTTCGAGGTCCGGGAAGTGATGTCCGACATCGCGGAACGGGCTCCTTGAGTCCTTGAGGAAGAACGGGGATGCGTCGGAGCTCGGTCGGACCGTCAAACAATGCACCTGCTTCGGCCGGGCGGCGGGACGCCGCGGGCGTTCCTCGGACCAGCGGACGCTAACAGCCGGCCCCTCCGCCCCGCACCCGGTTTTCCCCGCCCGACGCGCTACCGTCTCGGCCATGAGTGGACGCGCTGATTCCGGCACCGACGCAGAGATAGCGGACTCGGAGGCGACCGCCGAGCAGGACGACGTCGGCGATCTCGACGGCGCCGATGATCTCGACGGCGCCGGCGATCCGGCGGCGGACGCCCGCCGGGCCCGCTGGACGGCGACGGGTGCCGGTGCCGTACTGACCCTGGCGGGCCTGGCAGCGGCACTGCTCCGCCTCACCCGCTCCGCACCCGCGCTCGTCCCGGCGGCCTACGCCGGCGGAGCCGCCGTCTGCGCGGCCGCCACCGTCCTGGGCTCCCGGGGCCGCACCCGCCGGGCGCTGTGGCTGCTGATCGCAGGGGTGATGGCGATGGCGGTGGGGGACCAGTCCGACTGATACCGGGCCGCTGTGAACAAGCCCACGAAAACGACAAATGATCTCGTGTGCCTGTAAGAGTGGCATCGCATTGCTCATGCGTTCTTTGCGGGCTGTTCAGTTCCTGTACGACTGCTCCCGGCCAAAGATCCACACAAAGCACCCCGGGAGCACGATCCGTGGCAGCCCTCGCACGCTGGTGCGTCCAGCGCCGTCTGGTCACCGTACTGCTGTGGCTCCTCGCCTTCGCGGGGACGGCCGCGGGCGCCGCCGTCGCCGGCACCACCTACTCGAACGACTACCAGATCCCCGGCACCGAGTCGGGCCGCGCCACCGAGCTGCTGCACGAGGGCTTCCCGCAGCTCGGCGGCGACAGCGACACCGTCGTCTGGCACACCACGTCCGGCAGCGTCCGCGCCACCGACGTCGAACAGACCATGACGCACACGCTGGACCGGATCGGGGACCTGCCCGGCGTGGCCTCGGTCACCGGCCCCTACGACGGCCCGGGCACGGGCCGCATCAGCGCGGACGGCCGTACGGCGTACGCCACGGTCACCTTCGACGACCAGGCCCAGGACATCAGCGAGAGCGAGGCCAGGGCCGTCGTCGACACCGCGAAGGCCGCCGAGACCGGCGGGCTCGAGGTGGAGCTGGGCGGCAGCGCCGTGGCACTCACCGAGTCCTCCGGCGGGCACCTCGCCGAGATCGTCGGCGTGGCCGTCGCCGCGGTCGTGCTGTTCCTCGCCTTCGGCTCGCTCGCCGCCTCCCTGCTGCCCATCGCCACCGCCCTGGTCGGCGTCGGCACCGCCTACGCCGGCATCGTGCTGCTCGGGCACGCCATGACCGTCGCCGACTTCGCGCCCATGCTGGGCATGCTGATCGGGCTCGGCGTCGGCATCGACTACGCGCTGTTCATCGTCACCCGGCACCGGCGCGGGCTGAAAGGCGGCCTGTCCGTCACCGAGGCGGCCACGAACGCCGTAGCGACCACGGGACGCGCGGTCGTCTTCGCGGGTGCCACCGTTTGCATCGCCCTGCTGGGCATGCTGATCCTCCAGCTCGGCTTCCTCAACGGCGTCGCCATAGCGGCCAGCCTGACCGTGGTCCTCACCGTCGCCGCGTCCGTGACGCTGCTGCCCGCCCTGCTGTCCCTCATCGGCAAGCGGGCGCTCGGCCGCCGCGAGCGGCGCCGCCTGGCGGAGCACGGGCCCGAGCCCGAGCTGCCCACCGGCTTCGCCGCCCGCTGGTCGGCCTTCGTGGAACGCCACCCCAAGATGCTCGGCGCGGTCGCGCTGGTCGTCATGGCGGTCCTCGCGCTGCCCACCCTCTCCCTGCGCCTGGGCACCTCCGACCAGGGAAACAACCCCGGGACGGCCACCACCCGCCAGGCCTACGACCTGCTCGCCGACGGCTTCGGCCCCGGCGTGAACGGCCCGCTCACCCTCGTCACCAAGGTCGCCGGCACCGACGACAAGCTCGCCCTGGACAGACTCGACGGCACGCTCCGCGCCACCGACGGCGTCGCCTCGGTGACCCCGGTGACGTTCGACTCCGGCGGTCACACCGCGTACCTCACCGTCGTACCGGAGTCCTCCCCGCAGTCGAAGCGGACCAGCGACCTCGTCGACCGGCTGCGCGACGAGGTGCTGCCCGGTGCCGAATCGGGGACCTCCCTCGACGTGCAGGTGGGCGGTGTGACCGCCGGCTACGACGACTTCGCCGACGTCATCGTCTCCAAGTTGCCCGTCTTCGTCGGGGTCGTGATCGGCCTGGGCTGTCTGCTGCTCCTGCTCGCCTTCCGGTCGATCGGCATCCCGCTGAAGGCCGCCGCGATGAACGTCGCCGCCGTGGCCTCCGCCTTCGGGGTGGTCGTCGCGATCTTCCAGTGGGGCTGGGGCAGCGAACTGCTCGGCCTCGGCAGCGCGGGGCCCATAGAGCCCTTCCTGCCCGTGATCATGGTGTCTGTGCTCTTCGGTCTCTCCATGGACTACCAGGTCTTCCTGGTCAGCCGGATGTACGAGGAGTGGCTCGAGACCGGCGACAACCGGCGGGCCGTACGCGTCGGCCTGGCGGAGACCAGCCGGGTGATCAACTCGGCGGCGGTCATCATGATCTCCGTCTTCCTGGCCTTCGTGCTCAGCGGCGACCGGGTGATCGCCATGTTCGGCATCGCCCTGGCCGCCGCCGTCGCCCTGGACGCCTTCGTCCTGCGCACGCTCCTCGTCCCCGCCCTGATGCACCTGCTCGGCGGCGCCAACTGGTGGCTGCCCCGCTGGCTCGACCGGCGCATGCCGCGCATCAGCATCGAACCGCCCGAGAGCCGTGCCGCCCATGAAAGGCTGGCCGCCGCGACGGACGCCGAGGTGGCGGACGTCCTGGCGGAGGAGGAGCGGCAGCGGGATGTACGCGATATCCCTGGGTGACGACGCCGAGCTGAGGCCTTTGGAACCCTGGCACGCCGGGGAGTTCCTGGCGCACCTGGAGCGAGGGCGGGAGTTCGTCGGGCAGTACATCCCGTTCGGTACGACCGAGACGGACCTGGTCTCGGCCCGCGCGAAGCTCCAGCTCTACGCCGACATGCGCGCCGCCGACACCGGGTCGCTGCACGGCCTGTGGCTGGAGGGCAGGCTCGTGGGCGGGGTGCTGTTCCTGAACTTCGACGCGGCGGCCGGCACCTGCGAGGTCGGCTGCTGGCTGGAGCCCGCCGCCACCGGCCGTGGCCTCGTCACACGCGCGATGCGCGTGCTGATCGACTGGGCGGTCGAGCAGCGCGGCATCCACCGCGTCGAATGGGTCGCCGCCTCCGGCAACCAGCCCAGCCTCAACGTGGCGCGACGGCTCGGCATGACCCGCGACGGTGTGCGGCGCGAGGCCCACCCCTATCGTGGCGTACGGCACGATCTCGAAGTCTGGTCGCTGCTGGCGCCCGAGTGGCGCGCCGCACGCGCGCGTGCCGCTCACGACGATCATTAAGAGACTTCTCAGACAGCGACCCTACGGTGCGAGGCATGGCGACGAACGCAGTGGACGAGACCGAGGCCACCAAGGCCACGACCGACGAGGAGGCGGTGGAGACCACCGGGTCGAACGACGAGGTGACCCCGGCCGAGGACGCGGAGACGGCGGAGACGAAGGAGGACGGCTCTTCCGGCGTCGGCCAGGGCGCCGCCGCCGTGGTCTCGGCCGCGCTGGGCGTCGTCTCGCTCACCGGCAGCTGGATGGGGACGGTGGCCGCCGCGCGCCAGAACCTCATCGGTCAGCTGGAGACCGCGCAGAACGCGAACGTGGCCCAGCAGATCCAGGCGGTCTACGGCGACGCCTGGCAGACCACCGCCCTGTGGGGCGGCCTGTTCGCGCTGACCGCCCTGGTCGTGGGCGTCGTGACGCTCGCCCGGCCCGCGTTCGGCACGCCCGGCCGCGTTCAGGCCCCTTGGATCAAGTCGGTCGCCTGGGCGGGTGTCGCGCTCGGCGTCATCGGCCTGCTCCTGGCCGTGCTCAAGTACACCGACATCCTGGTCGGCCTGCCGTCGGCGAGCTGAGTCACCGCAGGTCCTGAGGGGTCTTAGGGCGTCCGTAAGCACCTTACGGACGCCCTGGGGCCCCTCGGCCGTGTCCTAAGGCCCCTCCCGCCGCCGAAGATGCGGAACTCTCCCGATGCGGCCGCCCCGTCTGGGAGGCGAGAGTGAAGTCACCGCGGAGGAAACCCTCCGCGACCGGCCTCTCACCAAGGACACGCCATGATCCAGTACGAGCTCCAGCAACTGCGCACCGCCGACCTCATCCGCCGGGCCGACCACGAGCGCCTGGTCCGCCAGGCCGCCCGGGGCCGTCGCACCGCCCGCCACGAAACGCCCCAGGACTCCGCCGAGCACGAAAGCCATAGCCACCGCTTCCGTCGTCTCCGGTCCGCCCGGCCGGCGTGAACAGCGGGGCGGACCCGGCCGGCGCCATGGCGGTCCGTACGGGAACGACCGTCGGCGCCGTGTCGGTCCGTACGGGAACGAAGGCCGGTGATCTGTCGGTCCGTACGGCAATGACCGCCGGTAATCCGGCCGTCGCCCCCGTACGGACAGCCGGTGATCCGGCCGTCCGTGGGAAAACCGGTGCCGCGCTGTCGGACACCCATGCGATGCTCGGGCCCGTGGAGACCAGGTCCGTCAGCCCCGTGTTCGTCGGCCGTGCCGAGGAGTTGGGCACGCTGAACGACGCCCTCGACCGCTCCTGCAGGGGAGAGCCGCAGGCGCTGCTCATCGGCGGCGAGGCGGGAGTGGGCAAGACCCGCCTGGTCGAGGAGTTCACCGCCGCGGCCCACCGCCGGGGGGCGGTGGTCGCACTCGGCGGCTGTGTGGAGATCGGCGCCGACGGACTGCCCTTCGCGCCCTTCTCCACCGCCCTGCGCACCCTGCGCCGTGAACTCCCCGGTGAACTGGCCGCCGCGGCAGCCGGACAGGAGGAGGAGCTGGCCCGGCTGCTGCCCGAGCTGGGCGAGTCGGGCACCGGCCGGCACGACGAGGACGGCATGGCCCGCCTCTTCGAGCTCACCGCCCGCCTGCTGGAGCGCGTCACCGCCGAGCGCACCGTCGTCCTCGCCCTGGAGGACCTGCACTGGGCCGACGCCTCCACCCGCCATCTGCTCTCCTACCTCTTCCGCACCCTGCGCACCGGCCGCCTCCTCATCCTCGCCACCTACCGTTCGGACGACATCCACCGCCGTCACCCGATGCGGCCCCTGCTCGCCGAACTCGACCGCCTCCGCACGATCCGCCGCCTCGAACTCGCCCGCTTCAGCCGCGACGAGGTCTGCCGTCAGATCGCCGGGATCCTCGCCCACGAACCCGAGCCGGACCAGGTCGACGCGATCTTCGAACGCTCCGACGGCAACGCCTTCTTCGTGGAGGAACTCGCCGTCGCCGGCCATGAGGGATGCCGGACGGGGCTGACCGACTCCCTGCGCGATCTGCTGCTCGTCCGCGTGGAAGGGCTGCCGGAGGCCGCTCAGCAGGTCGCCCGGATCGTCGCCGAGGGCGGTTCCACCGTCGAGTACCGGCTGCTCGCGGCCGTCGCCCGGCTCGCCGAGGACGATCTGATCGAGGCGCTGCGGGCCGCCGTCAACGCCAGCATCCTCACCCCCGCGCCCGGCGGCGACGGCTACCGCTTCCGGCACTCCCTGGTCCGCGAGGCCGTCAGCGACGACCTGCTCCCCGGTGAGCGCTCCCGTCTCAACCGCCGCTACGCCGAGGCCCTGGAGAGCGACCCGGCCCTCGTCCCCGCCGACCAGCGCGCGACCCGCCTGGCCAGCTACTGGTACCACGCCCACGACCCGGCCAAGGCCCTGCCCGCCGTCCTCGACGCCTCCGTCGAGGCCCGCCGCCGGCACGCCTACGCCGAGCAACTGCGGCTGCTGGAGAGGGCGATGGAGCTGTGGGACGCCGCCCCCGACGCCGTACGCCGGACCCTGCGCCCCGTCGACTACGCCGAGGTGTACCCTCCCTGCGGCTGCGACCCGGCCACCACCGCGCTGCGCCACCTCGACCTGCTCGCCGAGGCGGCCGTGGCCGGACGGCTGTGCGGGGAGCGCGAACGCGCCCTGAAGATCACCAAGCGGGCTCTGCGCCTGCTGGACCAGGAGGACGATCCCCTGCGCACCGCCTGGTTCTGGATCCAGCGCTCCCGTCTGGTGCAGCGGCTAGCCCGGGGCGACGGCTGGCAGGAGATCGCCACCGCGCAGGAGCTGGTCCGCGGCCGGCCGCCCTCCGAGGTGCACGCCGAGGTGCTGGCCACGGTCGCCCACTGGTCGATGCTCCGCGCGCCGGGCCCGGAAGCCCTGACGGCCGCCGAGCGGGCCGTCGAGTACGCGCGCATGGTGGGCGCCGGCGACATCGAGTCCAACGCCCGGCTCACCCTCGGCGGGTTGATGGTCGAGGCAGGGCAGATCGAGGCCGGGCTGGCCCACATGTACGAGGTCAGGGACGAAGCGGTGGCCCGGAGCCCGGCGGTCGTGGGCCGCAGCCATGTGAACCTGCCCTCCACCCTGGAAGGCATCGGGCGCTCCGAGGAGGCCGTGGGCATCCTGCGCGAGGGCCTGCGGCTCACCGGCCGGATGGGACTCACGGAGTCCGAGGGCTGGGTCTGGGGCAACCTCGCCGAGTCGCTCATCTCCCTGGGCCGCTGGGACGAGGCCGCCGAGGCGGCCGTCAACGCCCAGCGGCACGGGCGGACGGCCGCGCCGTACGGGGCCGGCGCCACCAGCCTGGCGTTCCTCGCACTGGCCCGCGGGGGCCGGGTGCCCGAGGCCGCCCGCCACCTCGCGGAGGCCCGCGCCTCCTACGGCCCGCACGACCCCATGCCGCAGCACGACCTGCCGATCTCCGGCCTCACCATCGCCGTCGCCGTCGCCGAGGGCCGCCTCGCCGACGCCCGCGCCGAACTGGCCCGCGCCCTGAAGTCCGGCTTCCCGCCCGGCACCCAGCGCTACGCCTGGCCGCTGCTGCTCCGAGCGGCCGTCGCCGAGGCCGACGCCCGCGAACTGCCCGCCGCCCGGGGCGGCCGTGACGGGGTTCTGGAGAGCATCCTCGGGACCGTCAAGCGCCTCACCACGAACGCACCGGTCTGGCTCGCCCACGAGCAGTGGGTCCGCGCCGAACTCCACCGCGCCGAGGGCCGGAGCGCACCGGACACCTGGTCGCGCGTGGTCACCGCCTTCGAGTGCCTGGACCGCCCCTACGACCTCGCCCGCGTCCGCTACCGTCTGGCCGAGTCCCTGCTGACGGCCGGCGGTGACGACGGCGGCGACGACCGCGACCGCGTCACGGAACTGCTCCGCCTCGCCGGGGCCGTCGCCCGCCACCTCGGGGCCCGGCCGCTCGCCGACGCCGTCGGCGCCCTCGCCCAGCGGGCCCGCCTCCCGCTCGGGCCCGCCCCGGAACCGGCCACCGCCCCGGCCGACCCCGCCGACGCCCTGGGGCTCACCAGCCGGGAACGGGACGTGCTGCGCCTGGTCGCCGTCGGCCACACCAACCGCCGGATCGCGCAGGAGCTGTTCATCTCCCCGAAGACCGCGAGCGTCCACGTCTCCAACATCCTGGCCAAGCTCGGCGTCTCCGGGCGGGGCGAGGCGGCGGCGGTGGCGCACCGGCTGGGGCTGTACCCGGCCGAAACGGTCATGCCCGGCCGGGCGGGCTGAGGCATACGCTGAATGAGAGGTCGCCGTTCCCGCGGCTGAGGGAGGCTCCGTTGTTCAACGCGTTCGAGGAACTGTTCTCACCCGGCCGCAAGCACACCCGCGACGAGCAGAACCGGCTGGAACTGACCCGGGAGGACGTCGGGGACGGCGATCTTGGCCGCGGCCCGATAGACCTGGCTTCCGGGAAGGTCGTCGTCCGCCCGCCGGACGAGCCGGAGGGCCCCGGCGACCGGGATGCCGCGCGGCCTACGTGACCCGCACTACCGGCATCACGTGACCCGCACCTCCAGAATCCGGTCGTCCCCGTCCTTCGGGCTGCCCCGGCCGTCCGTGTTGCTGGTCACGAGGTACAGCCGGCCGCCGCCCGCCGGGACCACCGTGCGCAGCCGGCCGTACTCCTCCTCGAGGAACGCCTGCGGTTCCGCCGAGGCCTCCGTGCCGTTCAGCGGGATGCGCCACAGCCGCTTGCCGCGCAGGCCCGCCATCCAGACCGAGCCCTCGGCGTAGGCGATGCCGCTCGGGGAGGCCTCCGCCGGCGTCCACTGGTCGACCGGGTTGTGGAACTCCGAGTCGTCGGTCGCGCCCTCGGCCTCGGGCCAGCCGTAGTTGTCACCCGGCTTGATCGCGTTCAGCTCGTCCCAGGTGTCCTGCCCGAACTCCGAGGCGAACAGCCGCTGCTCACCGTCCCAGGCCAGACCCTGCACATTGCGGTGGCCGTAGGAGTACACCGGCGAGTCCGGGAACGGGTTGCCCGGTGCCGGCTCGCCTTCCGGGGTCAGGCGCAGGATCTTGCCGCCCACGGAGTCCTTGTCCTGGGACAGACCGGTGTCACCGCTCTCGCCGGTGCCGACGTACAGCATCTTGTCGGGGCCGAACGCGATCCGGCCGCCGTTGTGGACGAAGCCCTTGGGGATGCCCCGGAAGACCGTGTCGGGCGCGCCGAGCTGCTCGCCGGAGGGCTTCTGCTCGTCGTAGATCATGCGGACGACACGGTTGTCGCCGGCGGAGGTGAAGTACGCGTAGACCATGCGGTCCGAGGCGTAGTCGGGGGACAGGGTGATGCCGAGGAGGCCGCCCTCGCCGGCCGCGGACACCCCCGGTACCTCGCCCACCTCGGTCTTCTTGCCGGTCTTCTCGTCGACCCGGACGATCGTCCCCTCGTCCCGCGAGGAGACGAGCAGGTCGCCGTCGGGCAGGGGAGCCAGACCCCAGGGGGAGTCCAGACCTTCGGCGACGGTGCGCACCACCTTCACGGAGCCCTTGGCGGGCGGGGGCTCCTCGGCGCCCTGCCGGGGCGGCGCGGACGATCCCGGGGCCGTACGGCCGGGGGAGGCGCTCTCGTCGGTGCCGGACGATCCTCCGCCGTCGGAGGAGCAGCCGGCCGTCAGCAGAAGCGCGGTGGCGGCCGACACGGCCGTCGCGGCTCGACGTCGCACGATCTCGGTCCCTTCGACGGGGCGGGTCTTCTCCCCTGTCATACTCCGCCCGCGCCCCTCAGGTTCCCGATCACGGAACGTCGATCGAAAAACGTGGGGTTTGCCCGAACCGCGCCCCGGGGTCGTCACCGGCTCAGTCCCACGACCCCTGCGCCGGCGGAAGGCCCGCCACCTCTTCCAGATCGCCGGGTGTCAGACGCAGCATCGCCGCGGCCGTGTTCTCGGTGACCCAGCGCTCCTGCTTCGTGCCCGGGACAGGGACCACGTGCGGGCCCTGGGCGAGGACCCAGGCGAGGGCGACCTGGGCGGGGGTGACGTCCGAGCCATGGCGGCGGGCCACGCGGCGCAGGCCCGCGACGATCGGCTGGTTCGCGGCCATCATCTCGGCCGTGAAGCGGGGGTGCCGGGCGCGCAGGTCGTCCGCCTCGAAGCCGGCGCCGGGCCGCAGCCTGCCGGTCAGGAAGCCGTTGCCCAGCGGCATGGCGGCGAGGAAGCCGACGCCCCGCGTCTCGCACCACGGCAGCAGGGTCTCCAGCGCCTCCGGCGACCACACCGACAGCTCCGCCTGCACCGCGCTCACCGGGAAGACCTGCTGGACCCGCTCCAATTGCCGGACCGTCGCGTCGTGCAGCCGGGCCCCCGACCGGCGGCCGGCCCGCGCCCCCACAGCGCACAGGCCCAGCGCCCGTACCTTCCCCGCCTGGACGAGCTCCGCCATCGCGCCCCAGGTCTCCTCGACGGGCACCTCGGGGTCGGCCCGGTGCAGCTGGTAGAGGTCGATGACGTCCGTCTGCAGCCGCCTGAGCGACGCGTCGCAGGCCCGCTTCACGTACCCGGGGCGGCCGTTGGCCACGATGTGCTGGTCGCCCACGAGCAGACCGACCTTCGTCGACACGAACGCGTCGGACCGCCGCTCCTTCAACGCCCGCCCCACCAGCAGCTCGTTGGTGAAGGGGCCGTACATGTCGGCCGTGTCCAGCAGGGACGCGCCCAGATCGAGCGCCCGGTGCACGGCCCTGAGCGATTCGTCGCCGCGCTGCCGCGACGCGTTGTAGGCCCAGCTCATCGGCATGCACCCGAGTCCGACGGCCCCCACCGCGAGCGCCGCCGCGCCGATCGTCCTGCGCTCCACCTGGTCGTGACCCTCCCTGTTCCGGCCACCCCAACCTAACCTCTGCCGTGGCGCGCTCCTGACATAGCCTCCAGAGCATGACTGCTGACGTGTGGCTGCCCATCCCGCCGGACGAGATCGAGGGTCTGCCCGTGGGCCCGGACTACCGCTTCTGGAACGGCGCGGAGGACTTCCCGGCGGACCCGGCCGACTGCGCCTTCTACGTCGTCCCCTACATGAAGCCCAGTCCGCTGTGCGTGCGGCCCCTGCCGGAGATGAGCCGCGTCCAGGTCGTGCAGACCCTTTCCGCGGGAATCGACCACGTGGAGCCGGGGCTCGGGCACCTGCGCCCGGGTGTGCGGCTGTGCAACGCGCGGGGGGTGCACGAGGCCAGCACCGCGGAGCTCACCCTCGCGCTGATCCTGGCCTCGCTGCGCGGGATCCCCGCCTTCGTCCGCGCCCAGGACCGGGGGGAGTGGCTCGGCGGTTTCCGGCCCGCGCTCGCCGACAGGAACGTCCTCATCGTCGGATACGGATCGATCGGCGCGGCCATCGAGGACCGGCTCGTTCCGTTCGAGCCGGCGCGGGTGGCGCGCGTCGCGCGCTCCGAGCGCACCACGGCGCGCGGGCCGGTGCATCCGCTCACCGAACTCCCCGCGCTGCTCCCGGAAGCGGACGTCGTCGTCCTGTCCACCCCGCTCTCCGAAACCACCCGTGGCCTGGCAGGAGCCGACTTCCTGTCCCGGATGAAGGACGGCGCGCTCCTGGTCAACGTGGCTCGCGGGCCCGTCGTCGACACCAAGGCCCTGCTCGCCGAACTGGAGGGCGGCCGCATCACCGCCGCCCTCGACGTCACCGATCCCGAGCCCCTCCCGCGCGAACACCCCTTGTGGCGTGCGCCGGGGGTACTCATCAGCCCGCACGTCGGCGGTCCCACCTCCGCGTTCCTCCCGCGCGCCAAGCGGCTCCTGGTGGACCAGTTGCGCCGTTATGTGAACCGGGAGCCGCTCCGCAACGTGATCCTTACGACGGGTGCACCAACCGGCTGACCGAGCTTTGAGTACCGTCCGCAACCCTTCGGGCGCGGTGGGTACTCATACATCTATTGATCGTCACGGAGCGTAGAGAACCTATGTCCCTGAGTGACGAGACTGGTGTATCGTCCCGACAGGGGCTGCGCCGGGGACAGTTGGCGCCGGGGACGGACATGTCAGGACTGTGAGGGGGGCGACAGGCGATGTACGGCCTATGGACGAGCGATCCGACGGGGCGGGGCCGTGGACGGCGACCCTGGCGGACGGCCGCGAGCAGACGCGGCCGGTACGCCGATCACGGCGGCCACCGCACCCACCACAGGGACCACCACACCGACCACAGTCATCACCGCAGCAGGCCCGGCAGTCGCTGGAGGCATGCCCAGCCGGTCCGCCGGCGCCCGCGGGACCCGGGAGCGGCCAGGGCCGGGAGGGCCCGGTGACCGCGCCCCCGACCCCCACGCTGGACGGAGCGCTGCGGGCACAGCCTCGGTCCCCGGGCGCGCTGCTGACCCGCACGCCGGTCGCCGGCCACCGGCCGGCCCTGGCCCTCCAGCTCACCCTCGCCCTGGTCTGCGCGGGATACGCCATCGGTGCCGCGATCGGCTGGGGGTCGAGTGAACTGGCCCTGATCATGGGCGACTTCGGGCTGAGCGCCGCGGCCGCCACCGCCGCCCTCTCGTGCTGCATCCATGCCCGCAGTCGCGGCACCCGCTTCCGGCCCGCCTGGCTGCTGTTCGGCCTCTCCTCGGCCATGGCGTCCCTGGGCAACCTGGTCTGGGGGTGGTACGAGGTGGTCCTGGGAATGCCCGTGCCCAGTCCCAGCTACGCCGACTTGTTCTTCCTGTGCTTCGCGCCGCCCGCGATCGTCGGGCTGCTCGTGCTCGCCAAGCGGCCCGTGACCAAGGCCGGCTGGGTCTGCCTGGGGCTCGACGCCTGGCTCATCGGCGGCTCGCTGCTGACCCTGGCCTGGAGCCTCGCCCTCGCCCAGGCAGCGAAGTCCGAGGGGCCGAGCGTGGCGCACACCGCGCTGTCGCTGGCGTACCCGCTGCTCGACATCGCGCTGGTCAGCATGGTGCTCGCGCTGCACTTCCGGCGGTCAGCGGTGAACCGCTCCGCGGTCAACACCGCCATCGGCGCGCTCGCACTGACCGTGATGTGCGACGCCCTGTTCACCTCGCCGCTGATGCACCACGACTACCGGTCCGGCCAGCTGCTCGACGCGGGCTGGTTCGCCGGCTCGCTGCTGCTGGCCTACGCCCCGTGGGCCGGGCCCCGCACGCCGGACACCGACCACCACCCCGACCGGCACGGCGCGAGCGGGCACACGCGCGTGGTGCACGAGCACGTGCCCGGGCAGCGCAGCGGACCGAACCACCCGCCGCCCCTGCCCGGAGGCGAGCTCAGCAGGTACACGGCCGCCCGGCCCATCGCCGGCTCCCTCGCCGCCCTCACGCCGTATCTCGCGGCGGCCGTGTGCACCCTGGGGATCCTCTACAACGTCCTCAACGGCCGCAGCGTCGACCGCGTGGTCCTGCTGACCGGGGGCACCGTCGTGCTCGCGCTCGTCGTGCGCCAGGGCATCATGCTGCTCGACAACATCACCCTCACCCAGGAGCTGGCCCAGAAGGAGAACCACTTCCGCTCCCTGGTGCAGGGCTCCAGCGACGTCATCATGATCGCCGCACCCAGCGGCGTCCTGAGGTACGTCTCCCCGGCCGCCGCCGGTGTGTACGGCCGCCCGGCGGAGGAGCTGGTGGGGACGGAACTGGCCGGCCTCATCCACCCGGAGGACCTGGGCTGCGTCGTGCACGAGGTGCGGCGTTTCCTCGCCGCCGACCCGGTCGAGGAACGCACTACGCGCATCGAGTGCCGCTTCCGCTCGGGTGAGGGAGGCTGGCTGAACGTCGAGTCCACCGTCAACCGCCACCACGGCGGCCTCATCTTCAACAGCAGGGACGTGACCGAGCGGGTGCGCCTGCAGGCCCAGTTGCAGCACAACGCCGAGCACGACCCGCTCACGGACCTGCCCAACCGGGCCCTGTTCACCCAGCGCGTCCAGCACGCCCTGTCGGGCCGCCGCGCATCCGACCGGGGCCTGGCCCTGCGGAACACGGCCGTGCTGTTCATCGACCTCGACGGCTTCAAGGCCGTCAACGACACGATCGGGCACCAGGCCGGGGACGAACTGCTCGTCCAGGCCGCCCGCAGGCTCCAGGACTCCGTCCGGCAGGGCGACACCGCCGCCCGGCTCGGCGGGGACGAGTTCGCGGCCCTGATCGCCGGGGACAACACCCGCGACCGGGACGCCCGGGAGCGGCACATCCTGGAACTCGCCGACCGCCTCAGGGTGACGTTGTCCCAGCCCTACCTCATCGACGGCAACGATGTCCGGGTCAACGCCTCCATCGGCGTGGCCTTCGCGGAAGCGGGCCTCGGCGCGGGCGAGCTGCTGCGCAACGCCGACCTGGCGATGTACCGGGCCAAGGCCGGCGGCAAGGGCCGCGTCGAGCTGTACAAGCCGCAGATGCAGCAGGACGTCGTCCGCAAGGCGGAGCTGGCCACGCGCCTGCGGGCCGCCCTGCACGACGGCGAGTTCGCCCTGCTGCACCAGCCGGTGGTGTCCCTGGAGGACGGCCGGATCGCATCGGTGTCCGCACAGGCGCGCTGGCGTTCCTCCCAGGGGGTGCTCTTCACCCCCGCGGAATTCCTGCGCGTGGCCGAGGACAGTGACAAGACCGCCGAACTGGGCCGCTGGATGATCGAGGAGGCCGTCGAGCAGGCCGCCGAGCGGCACGCGGCCGGGCTGACCGTACCGGTCGTCGTCCGGATGAGCGCCCGCCGGCTGCTGGACCGGTCCATGCCGCTCGGCTCGATCGAGGCGCTGCTCACGCGGCACGGGCTGCCGTCCGGGGCGCTGATCATCGAGCTGTCCGACACCGACCCCAGGGTCTCCCTGGACGAGCTGGAGCGGCGCCTGGGCGCCCTGCGGCGGGTCGGCGTACGGATCGCGCTCGACGGCTTCGGCAGCGGCTACGCGGCGATCACAGCCCTCAGGCGGCTCCCCGTCGACATCCTCAAGCTCGACCGGGATCTGGTCGACGGCGTCGTCGAGTCCGCGCGCCTGCACAAGATCACCGGTGGGCTGCTGCGCATCGCGGGTGACCTCGGGCTGACGTCCGTGGCCGAAGGGGTGGACCTGCCGGAGCAGGTCGCCGCCCTGCGCGCGATGGGCTGCACGCACGGGCAGGGCATGGCGTTCTCCGGGCCGCTCGACGCGTACCGGCTGCGCCGGGCGCTCGCCGCCGGCCACTATCCGGTGCCGAGCGGACCGGCCGAACCGGCGTTCGCGGGCGGCGGCCCGCGGATCTACAGCTCGGGTGTGTCCGCCGTCATAGGAGGTGGCACGACTCTCCGCTCACATGATGAGACTCCCGTCCCACCCACTTGACAGTGAGTGCGTGCCGGGGGAGGGTCTGTGCCATGCGCACCCGAATTCTCGTACTTGGAAAGCGCGTCGGCTGACGTTGAGCCTCGACCGCTCAGCGATCCCACCCGGCGCGCTCCCCTCGCTTGCCTTATGGCACGAGGGGTTTTTTATTGCACAGGCACCTGCCGTGCGGCAGAACAGCACCGCACAAACCTTCGCAAAAACCCTCAGCATCCGAGAAGAGATTGCCGATGACCGAGCAGGCCACCGGGGCCCATCACCCGCAGCCCCGGCCCCGATCCGGAGGACAGCACTCCGCCCCCGAGCACGTGACGGGCGCGCAGTCCCTCATCCGCTCTCTCGAGGAGGTCGGCGCCGACACGGTATTCGGCATTCCCGGTGGTTGCATCCTTCCGGCGTACGACCCGCTGATGGACTCCACCCGCGTGCGCCACGTGCTGGTGCGCCACGAGCAGGGCGCCGGTCACGCGGCCGAGGGGTACGCGCTGGCCACCGGCAAGGTCGGCGTCTGCATGGCGACCTCGGGCCCCGGCGCGACCAACCTCGTCACGCCGATCGCCGACGCGCACATGGACTCGGTGCCGCTGGTCGCGATCACCGGCCAGGTGGCGTCCAAGGCGATCGGCACGGACGCCTTCCAGGAGGCGGACATCGTCGGCATCACCATGCCGATCACCAAACACAACTTCCTCGTCACGCGGGCCGATGACATCCCGCGGGTGATCGCGCAGGCGTTCCACATCGCCTCCACCGGCCGCCCCGGCCCGGTCCTGGTCGACATCGCCAAGGACGCCCTCCAGGCGAAGACCACCTTCTCCTGGCCGCCCGCCATGGACCTGCCCGGCTACCGCCCGGTGACCAAGCCGCACGCCAAGCAGATCCGCGAGGCCGCCAAGCTGATCACCCAGGCCCGCCGGCCCGTGCTGTACGTCGGCGGCGGCGTGCTCAAGGCCGGAGCGACCGCCGAGCTGAAGGTCCTCGCCGAACTCACCGGCGCGCCCGTCACCACCACCCTGATGGCGCTCGGCGCGTTCCCCGACAACCACCCGCAGCACCTGGGCATGCCCGGCATGCACGGCTCGGTGGCCGCCGTCACAGCCCTGCAGAAGGCCGATCTGATCGTCGCCCTCGGCGCCCGCTTCGACGACCGCGTCACCGGCAAGCTGGACAGCTTCGCGCCCTTCGCCAAGATCGTCCACGCGGACATCGACCCGGCCGAGATCGGCAAGAACCGCGCCGCCGACGTGCCGATCGTCGGTGACGCCCGCGAGGTCATCGCCGACCTGGTCCAGGCCGTGCAGAAGGAGCACAGCGAGGGCCACCAGGGCGACTACGGCATGTGGTGGAACGACCTGAACCGCTGGCGCGAGACCTACCCGCTCGGCTACGACCAGCCCGGCGACGGCTCGCTCTCCCCGCAGCAGGTCATCGAGCGCATCGGACAGCTCGCCCCCGAGGGCACGATCTTCACGGCGGGCGTCGGCCAGCACCAGATGTGGGCCGCGCACTACATCGAGTACGACAAGCCGGGCACCTGGCTGAACTCCGGTGGCGCCGGAACCATGGGCTACGCCGTCCCGGCCGCCATGGGCGCCAAGGCCGGCGCGCCGGACAAGGCGGTCTGGGCGATCGACGGCGACGGTTGCTTCCAGATGACCAACCAGGAGCTCGCCACCTGCGCCCTGAACAACATCCCGATCAAGGTCGCCGTCATCAACAACGGCGCCCTCGGGATGGTCCGCCAGTGGCAGACCCTCTTCTACAACCAGCGGTACTCCAACACCGTCCTGCACTCCGGCCCGGACGACGTCAACCCGCAGGCCCGCGGCACCCGCGTCCCCGATTTCGTCAAGCTGTCGGAGGCCATGGGCTGCTACGCCATCCGCTGCGAGGACCCGGCCGACCTCGACAAGGTCATCGCGGAGGCGAACGCCATCAACGACCGCCCCGTCGTCGTGGACTTCATCGTCCACGAGGACGCGATGGTCTGGCCGATGGTCGCCGCCGGCACCTCCAACGACGAGATCATGGCCGCCCGGGACGTCCGCCCCGACTTCGGCGACAACGAAGACGACTGAGAGCCACCCAGGACTTTCAAGCAGAGGAAGCAGATCATGTCCAAGCACACGCTCTCCGTCCTGGTGGAGAACACCCCCGGCATCCTGGCCCGGATCGCCGCCCTGTTCTCCCGCCGCGGGTTCAACATCGACTCGCTCGCCGTCGGTGTCACCGAGCACCCCGACATCTCCCGCATCACCATCGTCGTGGGCGTGGAGGACCTGCCGCTGGAGCAGGTCACCAAGCAGCTCAACAAACTCGTCAACGTGCTGAAGATCGTCGAGCTGGAGCCGTCGCAGGCCGTGCAGCGCGAACTCGTCCTGGTGAAGGTGCGCGCCGACAACGAGACGCGCTCCCAGATCGTCGAGATCGTCCAGCTGTTCCGCGCCAAGACCGTCGACGTCTCCCCGGAGGCCGTCACCATCGAGGCCACCGGATCCGGCGAGAAGCTGTCGGCGATGCTCAAGATGCTGGAGCCGTACGGCATCAAGGAGCTCGTCCAGTCCGGCACGATCGCGATCGGCCGCGGTGCCCGCTCCATCACGGACCGGTCGCTGCGCGCCCTGGACCGGTCGGCGTAAGACGGAGAGCGGGCGGCCGGCGGCGCGCCGACCGCCCGTATTCCGAGACCCTCAGACTTCCCTTCCGCCCCCCGTCATACGGTGGGACGCAACACCTGCACTCCCGAGGAGAGAACCCAAAGTGGCCGAGCTGTTCTACGACGCCGACGCCGACCTGTCCATCATCCAGGGCCGCAAGGTCGCGGTCATCGGGTACGGCAGCCAGGGCCACGCCCACGCGCTGTCGCTCCGTGACTCGGGTGTCGACGTCCGCGTCGGTCTGCACGAGGGCTCCAAGTCCAAGGCGAAGGCCGAGGAGCAGGGCCTGCGCGTGGTGACCCCGTCGGAGGCCGCCGCCGAGGCCGACGTCATCATGATCCTCGTCCCGGACCCGATCCAGGCCCAGGTCTACGAGGAGCACATCGCCCCGAACCTGAACGACGGCGACGCCCTGTTCTTCGGCCACGGCCTGAACATCCGCTACGGCTTCATCAAGCCCCCGGCCGGCGTCGACGTCTGCATGGTCGCCCCGAAGGGCCCGGGCCACCTCGTCCGCCGCCAGTACGAGGAGGGCCGCGGCGTTCCCTGCATCGCCGCCGTCGAGCAGGACGCCACGGGCAACGCCTTCGCGCTGGCCCTGTCGTACGCCAAGGGCATCGGCGGCACCCGCGCCGGCGTCATCAAGACGACCTTCACCGAGGAGACCGAGACCGACCTGTTCGGTGAGCAGGCCGTCCTCTGCGGTGGCACCGCGGCCCTGGTCAAGGCGGGCTTCGAGACGCTGACCGAGGCCGGCTACCAGCCGGAGATCGCCTACTTCGAGTGCCTGCACGAGCTGAAGCTGATCGTCGACCTCATGTACGAGGGCGGCCTGGAGAAGATGCGCTGGTCGATCTCCGAGACCGCCGAGTGGGGCGACTACGTCACCGGCCCGCGCATCATCACGGACGCCACCAAGGCCGAGATGAAGAAGGTCCTCGCCGAGATCCAGGACGGCACCTTCGCCCAGGCGTGGATGGACGAGTACCACGGCGGTCTGAAGAAGTACAACGAGTACAAGACCCAGGACTCCGAGCACCTGCTGGAGACCACCGGCAAGGAGCTCCGCAAGCTCATGAGCTGGGTCGACGAGGAGGCGTGAGCCTCACGGCCAGGGGGCCGGAGCGAGCTGCACCGGCCCCTTCGGCCGCCCCGGGGTAACGTCGGAGGTACGGCGTTGTCCATCCCGTCCGGCCACGGACGGGTGATCCTTCCGCAGCGGCGTAAGACGACGCCCTCGGCGCCACTAGACTGCTGCACACATAACGCGTCAGGCCCACAGCGTCGTGCGTCTTCCACGCGGCTAGCCCCCCTCCACCGCCTGCGGCCGTCGGGACGGCCGTCCGCAGCACTGGACTTGTGAGGACTCACGTGAGCTCGTACCCCAGTCACAAACCCGTGGTACTCATCGCTGAAGAGCTGTCGCCCGCCACCGTCGACGCGCTGGGCCCGGACTTCGAGATCCGGCACTGCAATGGCGCGGACCGGGCCGAGCTGCTCCCGGCCATCGCCGACGTGGACGCGATCCTGGTCCGCTCGGCGACCAAGGTCGACGCCGAGGCGATCGCCGCCGCGAACAAGCTGAAGGTCGTCGCCCGAGCCGGCGTCGGCCTGGACAACGTGGACGTCTCCGCCGCCACCAAGGCCGGCGTGATGGTCGTCAACGCCCCCACCTCGAACATCGTGACCGCCGCCGAGCTGGCCTGTGGTCTGCTCGTCGCCACCGCCCGCAACATCCCGCAGGCGAACGCCGCGCTGAAGAACGGCGAGTGGAAGCGCAGCAAGTACACCGGCGTCGAGCTGGCCGAGAAGACCCTCGGTGTCGTCGGCCTCGGCCGCATCGGCGCGCTCGTCGCGCAGCGCATGTCCGCCTTCGGCATGAAGGTCGTCGCCTACGACCCCTACGTGCAGCCCGCGCGCGCCGCGCAGATGGGCGTGAAGGTGCTGTCGCTGGACGAGCTGCTCGAGGTCTCCGACTTCATCACCGTGCACCTCCCCAAGACCCCCGAGACCCTCGGCCTGATCGGCGACGAGGCGCTGCGCAAGGTCAAGCCGAGCGTGCGCATCGTCAACGCCGCGCGTGGCGGGATCGTCGACGAGGAGGCGCTGTACTCCGCCCTCAAGGAGGGCCGGGTCGCCGGTGCCGGTCTCGACGTGTACGCGAAGGAGCCCTGCACGGACTCCCCGCTCTTCGAGTTCGACCAGGTCGTCGCCACCCCGCACCTCGGTGCCTCCACCGACGAGGCGCAGGAGAAGGCCGGTATCGCCGTCGCCCGCTCGGTGCGCCTCGCCCTCGCCGGTGAGCTCGTGCCGGACGCGGTGAACGTGCAGGGCGGCGTCATCGCCGAGGACGTCAAGCCGGGCCTGCCGCTCGCCGAGCGCCTCGGCCGCATCTTCACCGCGCTCGCCGGTGAGGTCGCGGTCCGCCTCGACGTCGAGGTGTACGGCGAGATCACCCAGCACGACGTGAAGGTGCTGGAGCTCAGCGCCCTCAAGGGTGTCTTCGAGGACGTCGTCGACGAGACGGTGTCGTACGTCAACGCCCCGCTGTTCGCGCAGGAGCGCGGCGTCGAGGTGCGCCTGACCACCAGCTCCGAGGCGACCGAGCACCGCAACGTCGTCACCGTGCGCGGCACCCTCGCCGACGGCGAGGAGGTCTCGGTCTCCGGCACGCTGGCCGGCCCCAAGCACCTTCAGAAGCTCGTCGCCGTCGGGGACTACGACGTCGACCTCGCGCTCGCCGACCACATGATCGTGCTGAAGTACGAGGACCGTCCGGGCATCGTCGGCACGGTGGGCCGCATCCTCGGCGAGGCGGGCCTCAACATCGCCGGCATGCAGGTGTCGCGGGCGGCGGCCGGTGGCGAGGCGCTGGCGGTGCTGACCGTGGACGACACGGTCAGCACCGGTGTGCTGGCCGAGGTCGCGGCGGAGATCGGGGCGACCTCGGCTCGCTCCGTGAACCTGGCCTGACGCCCCCGGACCCCCGTTCGCCCTGAACGGGATCGTCCTCACACGCCGGACGGGCTGAGTCGATCAGCTCGTCCGGCGTTTTGCGTGCGCGGCCCCTGGGGGCCGGTCACCCGGCGCAGCGTGATCGCCGCCAGTACGGCCGCGCCCAGCAGCAGCACCGCACCCGCCACCGCTGCCGCCTGCATTCCGCTGGTGAAGACCTCCCGGGCCGTCGTCGCCAGGGCGTCCCCCGCGCGTCCCGGCAGCTGCCCGGCTACGGACAGTGCGCCGCCCAGCGTCTCGTGGGCGGGGACCGGGGCGGAAGCGGGGATCTCGTGGCGGTAGACGGCCGTACCGATCGAACCCAGGACCGCCATGCCCAGGGCGCCGCCGAACTCCGCGCCGGTCTCCATCAGGGAGGAGGCCGTGGCTGCCCGTTCCACCGGGGCCGCACCCATGGCCAGGTCCATGACCTGGGTCGTCACCATCACGATGCCGAAGGCCAGGACACCGGACGCGGTCAGCACGAGCCCCATCGAATCCGGTCCGGCCAGGGCCAGCAGGACGCAACCGTTCGCGGCGATCACGAAGCCCGCCGTGACGACCGCGGTGCGGGACAGGCCCCTGTGGGCCAGTCGGGCCGCCATCGGGGCCGCCACGCCGATCGGCACCGACGGGAGCAGCGACCACAGCGAGGCCTCCAGCGCGCTCTTGCCGAGCACCGACTGGATGTACTGGGTGGCGAAGAACGCCGAGCCCATCATCGCGAACAGGGAGAGCAGGTTCAACGCGACGGCGGGCCCGAAGCCGCGGACGCGGAACTCGAAGGACGCGCTGCTCGCGCAGGCGTACGTCGAGATGGTGGAGGGGATGTCCGGCGCCTTCGAGGGCGGCGGTGAGCTGCGGGGGGAGCCGGGGTCGCTCGAACGGTTCGCCGAGGTGTGGGCGAACATCATCGGGACCATGCGGGAGCCCGGCTCGCTGTGGCGGCTCAGTATGGAGATCGTGGCCATGGGGGACCAGCTTCCGGAGGTGCGGGAGCATCTCGCGCGGGCCCAGCGGGAGGGTGCGCGCGGCATCGTGACGCTGTTCCACGGCGGCAGTGAGGACGACGTCCCCGAGGAGCAGGTGGACACCGTCGGCTCCTTCTACCTGACCCTGATGATGGGGCTTGTGGCGCAGTGGACCTTCGATCCGAAGAGCGCGCCCGAGGCCGCTCAGCTGGCGGCGGGGCTCCGTCAGGTGAGCGAGGGCGTCAAGGAGAGCTGACGCGTCCTTCGCGCATCTCGACGACCCGGTCCGCGAAGTGCCCCACCACCGCCCGGTCGTGGCAGATGAACAGGTAGCCGAGGCCCAGCTCGTCCTGGAGGTCGGCGAGCAGGTTCAGCACGCCGGCCCGTACCGACGGGTCGAGGGAGGACACCGGCTCGTCGAGGACCAGCAGGCGGGGTCCGGAGGCCAGGGCGCGGGCGATGCCGGCGCGTTGGCACTGGCCGCCGGAGAGTTCGTGCGGGTGGCGGTCGCCGTACGCGGGGTCGAGGCCGACGCGGTCGAGGAGTTCGGCGACGCGGGCCGGGCCGTCCGCAGGGTCCCAGCGGCCCTGGACCTTGAGGGGTTCGGCGATGGCGTCGCGGATGCGGTGGCGGGGGCTCAGCGAGCCGTAAGGGTCCTGGAAGACGGGCTGCATACGGGGGCGCAGCGGGCGCAGCTCGCGTTCCGGCAGGGTGGTCAGCTCCCGGCCCTCGAAGCGGACTTCGCCCCCGTCCGGGCGGCGCAGCTGGAGCACGGCCAGGGCTGTGGAGGACTTTCCGCAGCCGGAGGGGCCGTTCAGGGCGAGGGTCTCGCCGGCGGCCAGGGAGAACGAGACGCCGTCCACGGCGGTGACGCGGCCGTAGCGGACGACCATGTCACGGACGTCGAGCAGAAGATCACTCATGCGGGCTGCCGTTCCTCCTGGAACAACTCGGTGGCCGGGTGGGGGAGTGCCTCCCAGCGGTGGCAGGCCACCAGCCGTCCGTCCACCTGCCGGGCCTCCGGTTCCGCCGTGTGGCAGGTGTCCGCCGCGAGCGGGCAGCGCGGGGCGAAGGCGCAGCCCGGCGGGAGCGTGCCGGGGGCGGGCGGGGTGCCGCGCAGGGCGGGCAGACGACGGCCGGGGGGCGTGTGCTGCGGGAGCGATGCCAGCAGGCCTGCCGTGTAGGGGGCCCGGGGGCGGGCCAGTACCTCGTCCGCCGGGCCGAGTTCGGTGACGCGCCCGGCGTACATGACCAGCACCCGGTCGGCGTGCCCGTGTACGGCGTCCATGTCGTGTGTGACCAGGACGAGCGCTGCGCCGACCGCCTCCCGCTGCTCGGCGAGCAGCCGCAGCACCTGGTCGCGGCGCTCCTCGTCGAGGGCGGTGGTGGGTTCGTCCGCGACCACGACGTCCGGTTCGTTGATGGTGGCCATGGCGATCACCGCGCGCTGCCGCATCCCGCCGGAGTACTCGTGCGGATACGCCCGTGCCTTGCGTGCCGCGTCGGGGATGCCGACGCGGTCCAGGGCCGCGACCGCCCGGGCCCGGGCCTCCTTGCCGGAGACGCCGGCCACCGACCGTACCGCGGAGGCGAGTTGGTCGCCCACCCGGTGCACGGGGGACAGGGCCGACAGGGCGTCCTGCGGGACGAGGGAGATGCGGCGGCCCCGGTGGGCCGAGAAGTCCGGCAGGATCGTCCCGCTCGTCGTCGTGCCGCGCGGCAGCATGCCGAGGAGCGCGCGGGCCGTGAGGGACTTGCCCGCTCCCGACTCGCCCACGATCGCCAGCACTTCACGCGGGCGGACGTCGAAGGACAGGCCGCGCACGGCCTCGATCCCGTCGAAGGCGATCCGCAGCTCGCGTACCGACAGCAGTGGTTCAGACTCCAACGGGGGTCTCCTTCCGGACCGGAGCCGGGGCGACGCGCCGCACCCTCCGGCCCTGTGTGAGTGCCGCGCCCGACACCGCGAGTCCCGCCAGCAGGGCCAGTGCCACCGCCGGGGCGAGGGCGGCCCAGGGGGCGCGTTCCACATAGGCCCGGGACTCCTCCAGCAGCAGGCCCCACTCGGGGGCGGGCGGCTGGGCGCCCAGGCCCAGGAAGCCCAGCGAGGCCAGGGCCAGGGCGATGCCCGGCAGGCGCAGCAGGGCATGGCGGGCGACGGGGGCGGCCACCGACGGCAGGACGTGCCGGGTGAGGATCCAGAACGGGCTTGCCCCGATGGCCCGTTGGGCGGTCAGGAACGCCGACGCGCGGACCTCCTGCACCAGCGCCGCCGCGTGCGCGGACAGGGCCGGCCAGGAGATCAGCGCGACCGCGAGGGCAGCGCCGCCGGTGCCGGGGCCGACGGCCGCCGCGACGAGGATGCCGACGATCACCGGGGGCAGGGCGTTGGCGATGTCCGCGGCGCCCTCCGCGACCCGCGGCAGGAAGCCCAGCGCGAGCGCGACCAGCAGGCTCAGCAGGCAGACGGCGGTCGCCGTGCCGACCGTGGAGGCGGCGCCGTGGCCGAGGCGCGCGAGGACGTCACGGCCGAGGCCGTCGGTGCCGAGCGGGTGCGCCCAGGAGGGCGCGGCCAGCCGGACCGTGGTGTTCACGGCGTACGGGTCGCGCAGCAGACCCCAGCCGATGGCCACGGCGAGGACGGCGAACAGCGTCGACGGGATCGCGGGATGTGCGCGCACCGGCCGGGCCGGGGGCAGCGCCAACGAGGCGTCACGCAGGGCCGGGCCCAGCAGCCGCCGTCGTGCGAGCGCTGCCAGCGCGCCCGTGACCAGGCCGAGCGCGAGCAGCGCGAGCACCGAGCCCTGGAGCAGCGGCAGGTCCTGTGACTTGGCCGCGCCGAGCGCGGTACGACCGATGCCCGGCACGGCGAAGACCGTCTCCACGGCGACCGCGCCCCCGGTGAGCCCCACGGCGACCATTCCGAACTGCGGGACCAACGGCGGCAGGACGCGGCGCAGCGCGGCCGCGGAGATGCTCGGCCGGCTCACCCCCGCACCCCGCCACAGCTCCACCCACCGCTCGTCGAGCACGGCGGGCAGCGCGTCCGCGACCAGACGGCCGAGCAGCCCGCCCCCGGGGACGCCGAGGGCGACGGCGGGCAGGACCATGTTCTCCGGCCCCACCCAGCCCGACGTCGGCAGCCATCCCAGCCACACCCCGAACACCAGCAGTACGACCGTGGCCAGCAGGAACTCGGGTACGGCGGCCAGCATCGCGGCCCACGCCCCGGCCGAGGCCCGGCCCCGCACCAGCACCGGTGCGACCAGCGTGCACGCCAGCAGCAGCGCCACGCTGAGCGAGGCGCCCATCAGCGCCAGTGACACCTGGAACCCGGAGACCACCGAGGGCAGGACCTCGGCGCCCGACACCCAGGAGGTGCCGAGGTCGCCGCGCAGCAGGTTCGAGGCCCAGTCACCCAGCAGGGACAGGGGACCGGCGTCCAGACCGAGGTCCCGTCGTACGGAGTCCAGAGCTTCCTCGGTCGGGTTCTGCTCGGCGGAGCGGGCCCGCAGCACGGCCAGTGCCGGGTCCCTGCGGGAGAGCCAGGGCAGCAGGCCGACAGCGGCCAGGACGGCGATCAGGCAGAGTAGTCGGGTCAGTGCGGCGGCGCCGGGCAACCGCCCTGTACGGGCCTTCACTTGACGTAGGTGTCCGCCGTGACCAGTTCCCGCTCGCGCGGGTCGTGGGCGGCACCGGCCACGTCGGCGGCGTCGCCCTGGATCACGCGCTCGTGCAGCATGGGCACGGCCGCGTCGGTGCCGAGCACGGCGGCCTCGGCGGCGATGACAGCGGCGCGGCGCGCGTCACCCGCCCTGGTCTCACCGGCCTTCTTCAGGGCCTTGTCCACAGCCGGGTCCGCGAGCTGGGAGATGTTGAAGGAGCCGTCGGAGGCGAAGTCGCTGTAGAGGTAGGCGGCCGGGTCGCCGGAGTCGAGGACGGTGGCGCGGGAGAGGATGAACGCGTCGAACTCGCCCGCCAGCGCGTCGGCCTCGATGTTGGCGTACTCGCGGACGTCGAGCTTCACCTTGAACCCGGCCTTCTGCAACTGCTGTTGCAGCGCGGCGGCCACCTCGGGCAGCTCGGCGCGGTCGGTGAAGGTGCCGATGGTGATCGTCTTGCCGGCCGGAGCGCCGGCCTTGGCGCGCTGCGCCGGCTCGCGCAGCTCGGCCGCCCACGGCAGGGCGGGGCCGAGCAGCCCCTCGGCGACGTCGGCGCGTCCCTCGTACACACCCTTCACGATCGACTCGGCGTCGATCGCCTCACGGGCCGCCGCCCGCAGCGCGGCGTCCCTGAAGGGGCCCTTCTCGGTGTTGAGGTACAGGGTGTTGGTGCGTGGCATGGGCACCTCGGTGATCAGGTCCTGGTCCAGCACCGCCGCCTGCGACACCGGAACCGACTCGACGATGTCGGCCTCGCCGCTGCGCAGGGCGGCGGCACGGGCGGTGCCGTCCGGCACGAACCGGACGTCGATGCCGGGGGCCTTGGCCTTCTTCCCCCAGTAGCCGTCGTAGCGGTCGAGTGCGGCGGAGGAGGTGCCGCTGACCTTCGTCAGCTCGAAGGGACCGGTGCCCGCGCCGACGGGATTGACGGACTTCCCCTGGTAGGCCTTGGCGGCCAGGATCGACAGCTGCGGTGAGCTCAGCCGCTGCGGGACCAGAGGGTCCTCGGTGGCGGTGGTGACGGTGACCTTGTCACCCTCCGCCTTCGCGGTCAGGTCCACTCCGTCGAGGATGCGGGGCTTGGGGGAGGCCGCGGCGGCCTTGGTGAGGGAGTTGACGACGGCTTCGGCGGTGAGCTTCGTCCCGTCGTGGAAGGTGACGCCGTCGCGCAGGGTGAAGGTCCAGCTCCGGCCGGACTGGCCCCACTCGGTGGCCAGCGCCGGCTTGGCGTCACCGTCCGCGTCCAGTTTCACCAGAGTCTCCGCCGTCGACCAGCGCGACAGCTTGAAGGCGTCGTCCGACAGCGGGGACAGCCCCGAGCGGGGTGGCTGCATCATCGCGACGCGTATGCGCTCATCCCCCGCTCCGGAGTCGTCCGTGGCCGACTGCCCACCGGAGAAGCAGCCGGTGAGCAGGACGGAGGCCGCGGTGAGGGCAGCGAGGGGGGCGAGACGAACGGGGACGGGCACGGGGGCACCTCAGTCAAGGCAGGTCAATGGTTGAACGCGCCACGACCGTAGCATGATGACAATCGTTTTCAGAAGCGCCCGGTGTTCGCCCGACTGCCCGCGGCAGGCTGTCAGGGGACCGGGCGGAAGCCCTTCGGCAGTGCCCGGGCGGCGAGTTGGCGACCGGTGGCTTGCCCACATCGTCGGCCGTGCGGGTGTGGATCCCGCCCCAGAGCCGGGCGTCGGTGACGTCCCGGTCGTAGATGACGGTCCCGGTACTCGTGGGCGAAGCGGTAGTGACGGGACCTGCCCGTGTTGGCCGACCGGATGTGCAGGTCGACGCGGGAAGTCCCGACGAGCCCGGTCAGCATGCGCATCAGCGCACCGCCCATGGCGGCTTGGCCGCTGAGGTAGTCGGAGTGCGCCGGGGAGACGAGCAGCGGACTCCAGTGCCGGTCCACCCGGGTCGCCGGGTTGCCGTCGGTGTCCGCGCCTCACGGATGGCGGTGGCGGGCCGCCAGGTGCCGTAGTGGAGCTTGGCGTCCCAGGCGGTGGTGACGGCGCCCGCCTGGGCCGTGCTGGCCGCCGCGTACGGGCGCGCCGTCTCCGCGATGCCGAAGCAGTGGCGGGTGGCGTGGTCTCCCGGCGCCGCTTGCAGGTACAGAGCGGTGAAGTACCGCGGGGTGGCCGTCTGTTCCGGGGCCCGGTGCGAGCCGGTCCGCCCTCCGTATGCCGCCACTTCGTGGAGGTCCTTGGGTTCGTCCTGAAACCGGCCGCTCGGGCGACGGACTCACCCGGACGGCCCGGAGGCCTGACCCCGTGCGAGCCGGGCCCCCTTCAACGCCATGTGCAGGAGCAGACGTTCCTCGCCGTCGTCCAGGTCCAGGCCGGTGAGCTTCTCGATCCGGGAGAGGCGGTAGTACAGGGTCTGGCGGTGGATGCCCAGCTCGGCGGCGGTCCGGGCGGCCTGCCCGGCGCAGTCGAGGTAGACCTCGGCGGTACGGGCGAGTTCCTGGTGGACGGGGGTGAGGAGCGTGCGAGCGACGGGGTCGTGGGCGACCTCCGGGGGCAGCGCGGTCAGCAGCCGGAACGGCCCGATCGCCCGCCACTCGGCGACCGGCCCCAGCCGGGGCTCCGCCAGTGCCGCGCGGGCCGCCGCCGAGGCCTCCCACCAGGAGGTGCCCAGCTCGGCGAGGCCGGAGCGGGGGGTGGCGACACCGGCGGACGCCTTGTGGGGGGCGCTCTCCACCGGCCCGGGCGAGGCGGGACCCTTCGGCGCCGGCCCGGGTGGGGTGGGACCCTTCGACGGGCTCGCACCGGTGGTGGAAGGCTGACCGCTCCTCCCGCGCACCCGCTCCAGCAACCGTCCCGCCGCCGTGGTCGCCGGGGTCAGCACCTCCGGGGAGCGCAGGCGCAGGAGGACGGCCACGCACTGGTCCGTGGCCCCCCACGGCAGCGTGCACAGGGCTGTCGCGCCCGGCATTCCGCGGACCGACGGGGCGTCGTCGGGGTCGGCCGACGGCCAGGGCGCGACACACACCACGGTGTGCGGGCCGTCGGCGCGGGGGCCGAGGGCCGTGCGGAGTTCGGCGATGGCCATGTCGCTCTGCCAGCCGCGCTCGGCGGTGAGGACCGCCCTCAGTTCACGGCTGAGGTCGGCGCCGTGCTGGGCCTCGTCCGCGAGCAGGGCGCCGATGCGGGCCGTGACCCGCATGGCGGCGGAGAGCCGGCCCTCGCCCGGGCCGGGATCGTCGTCCAGGAGCCAGACGTAGCCGTGGACCACGCCCCGGTGGCGGACGGGGAGGCAGATCCGGCCCCGGTAGACACCGGCCTCCGGGGTCGGCGGGATCCGGACCGGGCCCGTCGCACGCGTGATGCCGAAGCCCTCGAACCACGCCCGGACCGCCGCCGTCGAGCGGCGGGTGAGGATCGAGCGGGTGCGCACGGGGTCCAGGGCCGACGGATCGAGGTCGCCCTCGCTGTCGTACGCCCCGAAGGCGATCAGCTCGAAGTCGCGGTTCTCCAGCGTCGCGGGCGCGCCGAGCAGCTCCGAGATCTCGTCGACCAGCTCCTCGTAGTCGTCCCTGTGTTCCGACGTCATCCGGCCATTGTCCCGCACCCCGAAGGATCCTTCATACATCTGTCTGAGATCTGCGGCACGGATGCGTGACAGCTGTCGATGGCCGACGATCGGAGGGATCCTTAGGTTTCACGGTGGTTCTCCGTGCCGTACCCGACGCGTCGTCCGCGAGGGGTCCGGCCCTCATGTTGCTTGTGCTCTGGAGGTGCCCCGTGCTGGGTCCCGTGATTCTCGCCGCGTCACGCAGCGACCGGATGCGACGCCTGATCTCGGCGGCCCCGGTGACCAAGCAGGTCGTCGACCGCTTCATCCCGGGCGAGGACGTCGACGACATCGTCCCCGTCGTACGGGACCTCGCCGCCCGAGGGCTGGAGCTGACGATGGACGTCGTCGGCGAGGACATCACCGGACCGGCGCAGGCCGCCGCCGCCCGGGACGCCTACCTGGAGCTGATCGACCGCCTCAAACCGCTGGAGCTGGGCACCCGCGCCGAGATGTCGGTGAAGCTGTCGATGTTCGGGCAGGCGCTTGAGGACGGCCACGAGCTGGCCCTGAAAAACGTCCGCCCGGTCGTCGAGGCCGCAGCCGAGATCGGCACCACGGTCACCCTCGACGCGGAGGACCACACCACCCTGGACTCGATGTTCGCCATCCACGAGCAGTTGCGGAAGGACTTCCCGCAGACCGGCTGCGTCATCCAGGCCTACCTCTTCCGCACCGAGGCCGACGCCCGCCGCCTCGCCGCGAACGGCAGCCGGGTCCGCCTGGTCAAGGGCGCCTACAAGGAGCCGGCCTCTGTCGCGTACCAGCACAAGCGCGAGGTCGACCGGGCATACGTTCGGATCCTCCGGGCGTTGATGGAGGGTGAGGGGTACCCGATGATCGGGTCCCACGACCCCCGGCTGATCGCCATCAGCCAGGAACTCGCCCACCAGGCCGGGCGAAAGCTCGACGAGTACGAGTTCCAGATGCTCTACGGCATCCGCAGCGATGAGCACCTGCGGCTGGCCGCCGAGGGCCACCGGATGCGCGTGTACACCGCGTACGGCACCGACTGGTACGGCTACTTCATGCGCCGTCTCGCGGAGAAGCCGGCCAACCTGCGCTTCTTCGCCCGCTCGATGCTCACCAAGACCTGATAGCTCACCAAGGGCTTGATAGCCCACAAAGGGCTTAGGGGCTTGAGAGCTCACCAAGAACTGAGGCTCGTCAAGGGCTGAGACCGAAACGCCGCTCAGTAAGGAGTTACGGAAAACATGGACGCTGTGACCCAGGTCCCCACCCCCGTCAACGAGCCGGTGCACGGCTACGCCCCCGGCTCGCCCGAGCGGGCCCGGCTGGAGGCCCGGCTGAAGGAGCTGGCCGACAACCCCGTCGACCTGCCCTGCACCATCGGTGGCGAGAAGCGGATGGGCGGCGGCGAGGCCTTCCAGGTCGTCCAGCCGCACAACCACCGGGCCGTGCTCGGCACCTACCGCAACGCCACGCAAGCGGACGCCCAGGACGCCATCGACGCGGCCCTGGCCGCCGCGCCCGCCTGGCGCGCGATGTCCTTCGACGACCGTGCGGCGATCATCCTGCGCGCCGCCGAGCTGCTGTCCGGCCCCTGGCGCGAGACGCTCGCCGCCTCCACCATGCTCGGCCAGTCCAAGACCGCCCAGCAGGCCGAGATCGACACGCCCTGCGAGCTGATCGACTTCTGGCGGTTCAACGTCTCCTACGCCCGCAACCTCCTGGCCGAGCAGCCGCCGGCCAACTCCCCGGGTGTGTGGAACCGTCTGGACCACCGCCCGCTGGAGGGCTTCGTCTACGCGATCACGCCCTTCAACTTCACCGCCATCGCGGGCAACCTGCCGACGGCCCCGGCCCTGATGGGCAACGTCGTGGTCTGGAAGCCGTCCCCGACGCAGACCCACGCCGCCGTGCTGCTCATGCGGCTGCTGGAGGAGGCCGGCCTGCCCAAGGGCGTCATCAACCTCGTCACCGGGGACGGCATCGAGGTCTCCAAGGTCGCCCTGGAGCACCGCGACCTCGCGGGCATCCACTTCACCGGCTCGACCCCCACCTTCCAGTACCTGTGGAAGACGGTCGGCGCGAACATCGAGAAGTACCGCACCTACCCGCGTCTGGTCGGCGAGACCGGCGGCAAGGACTTCCTCGTCGCCCACCCGTCGGCCGACCCGGCGATCCTGAAGACGGCGTTCACCCGGGGTGCCTTCGAGTACCAGGGCCAGAAGTGCAGCGCCACGTCCCGGGCGTACATCCCCGCCTCGATCTGGAACTCCGGCTTCAAGGAGGAGCTCGCCGCCGAGGTCGACGGCATCAAGATGGGCGACGTCACCGACCTGTCGAACTTCATCGGCGCCGTCATCGACGAGCGTGCCTTCGCCAAGAACAAGGCCGCCATCGACCGCGCCAAGGAGGACCCCGCCTGCACGATCGTCGCGGGCGGCACCTACGACGACTCCGAGGGCTGGTTCGTCCGCCCGACCGTCATCGAGTGCACCGACCCGGAGAACGAGGTGTTCCGCACCGAGTACTTCGGCCCGGTCATCGCCGTGCACGTCTACGAGGACGACCGCTACGACGAGATGCTGACGCAGATGGAGTCCGTCTCCGACTACGCCCTGACCGGCTCGGTCATCGCGAACGACCGCGCGGCGGCGGCCTACACGGCCGACAAGCTCCGCTACGCGGCCGGCAACTTCTACATCAACGACAAGTCGACCGGCGCCGTAGTCGGCCAGCAGCCCTTCGGCGGCGGCCGTGCCTCCGGCACCAACGACAAGGCCGGCGCCCCGCAGAACCTGATGCGCTGGACCCTGACCCGCGCCATCAAGGAGACGCTGGTCCCGCCGACCGACTACACGTACCCGCACATGGGCTGAGATCCCAGGGCAACCGGAGGGCCGGGTCGTACGACCCGGCCCTCCGCGTATCACCGCAGGCCAGCGCGGTGTGACCTGGCCACCGTCTCAGATAGTAGGAAGTCCGAGTAATTGTGGAGACAGACGCTCCGGCCTCCCTTAGTTTTGTAGGAGCCGAACGTCTCGCTCGACCAAGCGAATGGCGGTCGTGAGCCGGGCCCCGTGCAGGCAACCCCTGCGGCACCGCTCCCCGCCCCTTCCGGCGTCTCGATAACCCTCCCTTTGCACTCCGTGCTGTCGAAGGAGCCGATGTCCCATGGCCGAGACGACCGTCCGCCGCCGAGTCCGCCACCTCTCCCGTACGAGCGATTCCGACCGCAAGAACGCCGCCGCCGCGCTCCAGCGCGCCCTCGACCGCAGGGACAACGGCGGATCCACCGGCCACTGAGCCGCAGCAGGACCGGGAGCCGCACCCGCTGAGGTGCGGCTCGGGGTCTCACGCCCCGCGCCGCACCTCGAAGTGGTCGATCCGCTCACCGCTCGACGCCAGCGCCGACACCTTCAGCCTCGGCGCGGCACCGCTCAACGCCTCCACCGAGAGGAACGAGAAACCGCGGTAGCGCACCCGCGACCACCGCACCGACTCCGCCCGCGTGCCCCGGGACCTGGTCCAGCGGAACGTGGTGACCGGCTCGTGGTCGGCGGTGTTCCCCTCGTAGCTCTCCTTCACCCCGTCCGGGAAGCCGTACAGCTCCTTGCCGCCGCCGCCCGCCGTGACGTACACGATCCCGTCCCGGCGCGGATCCGTCGTCCCGCCGACCGGCACCGGCCTGCCCACCTCGTTGTTCCGGATGGCGTCGGTCCGCTCGTAGACGTGGTTGTGCCCGTTGATGACCAGGTCCACCTCGTGCCGGGCGAACAGCGGCAGCCACTCGGCGCGCACCCCGCCGTCGGAGGCGTGCGTGGACGTGGAGTACGCGCAGTGGTGGAAGAAGACGACGATGAAGTCGACCGAGGTGTCGGCCCGCAACGCGCCGAGCTTCCTGTCCAGCCACGCCGTCTGCTTCCCCTCCGTATGGCCGAGGTTGGCGGGGATCTCGTACGACACGTCGTTCGCGTCCAGCGCGACCACACCCACGTTGCCGTAGGTGAAGGCGTACACGCCCGGTGCCGTCCGCGGGTCGAAGCCGCTGTCCGGCAGGGAGAAACGGGCGAGTTGGCCGCCGTAGCCGTCCGGGGAGTACCAGGCCTCCATGTCGTGGTTGCCGGTCGTCACCATCCACGGCACCGACTTGGCCACCGGCTCCGTCTGCTTCAGGAACCGGTCCCACTGACTCGCGTCGAAGACGTCCGACTCCCTGCCCTTGCCGGTCGGGTCGGCGTAGCAGATGTCGCCGGCGTGCAGATGGAAGGCGGGCTCGCGGCGCAGCAGCGTACGGTCGTTGAGGGCCGCCTCCTCGCCGACGCCCTGGTCGCCGAACGCGGTGAACACGAACCGCCCGGGCGGGCTCGCGGGTGCCGTGCGGACGAGGTGATGGTCGAGCGGTGCCGCGGGGACGCAGGGTCGAAGCCCTCGTGGCCGACGCCGTAGTAGTACGTCGTGTCCGGGCGCAGGCCGTCCAGCGCCGCGTGCAGGTAGTACTGCTCGACCGCCGCCCGTACGCCCTTCAGCTCCGGGGTGTGCAGGTCGCGCAGCTCCGCCTCGACCTTGCGGCCGAGGTCGTCGGGGCGCAGACCCACCCGGACGTACGGCCCGCGCACCGCGAGCGGCACCTGCCAGGAGATCCGCATCTGAGTCTTCGGGTCGGCGCCGAAGGCGAGATGGCGGCCGAAGGGGGTGATGACGGAGCCGGGCGCCTTGGACGTACTGGGCGAGGGGTGCCTCGTCGCCGTGGCGCCACCCTGCCCCCGCCCCGAGCCCGAGCCGCAGCCGGTCAGCAGCCCGCTCGCCACCGCGCCCGCCGTCACCAGCGTGCGACGCCGTGACAGCCGGATCCGCAGGTACTCGTGCTGTTCCGCCATGCTCATCCGGCGGGCGAGTTCGGACGGGATGCCGAAGTGAGGGATCTCCATGTCGAATGAACTTCCCACCGGAGGCCAACGGCCGCACCACATACGGGTGAACGGAGCCCGGCGGACCGGTGCCGTCGTCGACCGGGTGCCCTCCGGCGTGTCCGCATCACGGACGCCTCATGTCATCCCATGGGACGAGGAGTAGGGTGCCCGCATGTCTCGCAGCATCAATCTCGCAGTGATTCCCGGTGACGGCATCGGCCAGGAAGTCGTGGCCGAAGGCCTGAAGGTCCTCTCCGCCGTCCTTCCGCAGGATGTGAAGCTGGAGACCAAGGAGTACGACTTCGGCGCCCGGCGCTACCACGCCACCGGTGAGACCCTCACCGACGCCGACCTCGACGCCCTGAAGCGGCACGACGCCATCCTGCTCGGCGCGATCGGCGACCCGTCGGTGCCGTCCGGCGTCCTGGAGCGCGGCTTCCTGCTCAAGCTCCGCTTCGCCTTCGACCACCACGTCAACCTGCGCCCGTCGAAGCTCCTGCCGGGTGTCGCCACCCCGCTCGCCGGCGAGCCGGAAATCGACTTCGTGGTGGTCCGCGAGGGCACCGAGGGCCCGTACACCGGCAACGGCGGCACCATCCGCAAGGGCACCGAGCACGAGGTCGCCACCGAGGTCTCCGTGAACACGGCCTTCGGTGTCGAGCGCGTGGTCCGCGACGCCTTCGCGCGCGCCCAGGCCCGCCCCCGCAAGAAGCTGGCGCTGATCCACAAGAACAACGTGCTGACCTTCGCGGGTCACCTGTGGACGAACATCTTCAACAAGGTGGCCGAGGAGTTCCCCGAGGTCACCACCGAGTACATGCACGTCGACGCGGCCACCATCTACCTGGTGACCCAGCCCGAGCGCTTCGACGTCATCGTCACCGACAACCTCTTCGGCGACATCGTCACCGACCTCGCCGCGGCCGTCTCCGGCGGTATCGGCGTGGCCGCGAGCGGGAACATCAACCCGTCCGGGGAGTTCCCCTCGATGTTCGAGCCCGTGCACGGCTCGGCCCCGGACATCGCCGGCCAGGGCAAGGCCGACCCGACCGCCACCGTGCTGTCCGTCGCCCTGCTCCTGCGCCATCTCGGCTACGAGGCCGAGGCCGCCCGCATCGACGACGCGGTCGCCGCCGACCTGTCGGAGCGCACCGGCGAGCCCGCCCGCTCCACCACGGAGATCGGCGACGCGCTCGCCGTACGCGTAGCCGGCTGACCCGCCGCTTTCCGCAAGCCGCCGGGTCGCAACCGCACCCGGCGGCTTCCGCATGTTCCCGCCGGGTGCCACCATCGACCACCGGGCCGCATTCACCCCGTTCCTTCTGCCGCCGCCTCCGGGCGATAATCGAACGCGAGGCCGCGGAACGAGGGAATGCTCGGACGTCCTAGCACTGGTCACCATCAGAGCAGTACCGAGCGCGGCCCGTCACTACAACCGGTGAAGGACATCAACCCATGACGACGCCCACGATCGAGCTCAAGCCCTCCGCCAACCCGCTCTCCGTCAGCGAGCGTGAGGCGATCCTGGCCAACCCCGGGTTCGGCCGCCACTTCACCGACCACATGGTGACGATCAAGTGGACGGAGGGCCGAGGCTGGCACGACGGCCAGCTCGTGCCGTACGCGCCGATCCCCCTCGACCCCGCCACCACGGTCCTGCACTACGCGCAGGAGATCTTCGAGGGGCTGAAGGCCTACCGGCAGTCCGACGGATCCGTCGCCACCTTCCGCCCCGAGAAGAACGCCGAGCGGTTCCAGCGCTCCGCCCGCCGGCTCGCGATGCCCGAGCTGCCGGTCGAGACGTTCATCGAGGCGTGCGACGTCCTGGTGAGGCAGGACAAGGCGTGGGTGCCGGCGCACGGCGGTGAGGAGTCCCTCTACCTGCGCCCGTTCATGATCGCCACCGAGGTCGGCCTGGGCGTGAAGCCGGCCAACGAGTACCTGTTCCTGGTGATCGCCTCCCCGGCCGGGGCGTACTTCCCGGGCGGCGTCAAGCCGGTGTCCATCTGGGTCTCCGAGGACCGCGTCCGCGCCGTCCCCGGCGGTATGGGCGACGCCAAGACCGGCGGCAACTACGCGGCGTCCCTGCTCGCGCAGGCCGAGGCCGCGACGAAGGGCTGTGACCAGGTCTGCTACCTCGACGCGGTGGAGCACACGTGGGTCGAGGAACTCGGCGGGATGAACCTGTACTTCGTGTACGGCGACAAGATCGTCACACCGTCCCTGACCGGGTCGATCCTGGAGGGCGTCACGCGGGACTCCCTGCTCGCCGTCGCCCGTGACCTCGGGTACGAGGCCGAGGAGGGCCGGGTCTCGGCCGACCAGTGGCAGCGGGACTCGGAGAACGGGTCGCTCACGGAGGTGTTCGCCTGCGGTACGGCCGCGGTGATCACGCCGGTCGGCACGGTGAAGCGGGCCGGGGCGGAGTGGAAGCAGAGCGGCGGTGAGCCGGGCGAGGTCACGCTGCGGCTGCGTCAGGCCCTGCTCGACATCCAGCGGGGTACGGCCGACGACAAGCACGGCTGGATGCACCGCCTGGGCTGAGCCCGGCCTCGTGCCCGGCGGCACGCGCGACAGGCACCTCGCACGTCGACGTCCGCCCATGAGGTGACCGACCGCATGCTGAGACACGCGTGAGCGGAGTGCGGGGGTTGTGCCAGACTGCCCCCGTGCTCTCGTTCGCCATGATTATTGGCAGCAGGCGCGCCGGTCCGCAGTGACCGTCACGTACGACCAGGTACGGGCGGACACCGTCGTCCTCGACCCGCGCGCAGACCTCTCGCACCCGCGAGAGGTTTTTCGCATTTCTGGCCCACCCACAGCCGGAGGCGAGAGCGCGAGGGAGTATGTGAGGGCGGTGGAGCCGGTCATTCCGGTACGACCGAGATCCCATCCTCAGGAGCCTTTGAGACCATGACCGAAACCAGCGAGCTCGACGATTCCTTCCACGTCTTCGACACCACCCTGCGCGACGGCGCCCAGCGAGAGGGCATCAACCTCACCGTCGCGGACAAGCTGGCCATCGCACGGCACCTGGACGACTTCGGCGTGGGCTTCATCGAGGGCGGCTGGCCGGGCGCGAACCCCCGGGACACCGAGTTCTTCGCCCGCGCCCAGCAGGAGATCGGCTTCCGGCACGCCCAGCTCGTCGCATTCGGCTCCACCCGCCGCGCCGGCACCACCGCCGCCGAGGACCCGCAGGTCAGGGTGCTCCTGGAGTCCGGCGCGCCGGTGATCACGCTGGTCGCCAAGTCGCACGACCGCCATGTCGAGCTCGCCCTGCGCACCACCCTGGACGAGAACCTGGCGATGGTGCGCGACACGGTGTCGTTCCTGAAGGAGCAGGGCCGGCGCGTCTTCGTCGACTGCGAGCACTTCTTCGACGGCTACCGCGCGAACAAGGAGTACGCCAAGGCCGTCGTCCGTACGGCGTCCGAGGCCGGCGCGGACGTCGTCGTCCTGTGCGATACCAACGGCGGCATGCTCCCGGCGCAGATCCAGGCGGTCGTCTCCACGGTCCTGGCCGACACCGGCGCCCGGCTCGGCATCCACGCCCAGGACGACACCGGCTGCGCGGTCGCCAACACCCTGGCCGCCGTCGACGCCGGCGCCACCCACGTGCAGTGCACGGCCAACGGCTACGGCGAGCGCGTCGGCAACGCCAACCTCTTCCCGGTCGTCGCCGCCCTGGAGCTCAAGTACGGCAAGAAGGTCCTCCCCGACGGCCGCCTGCGCGAGATGACCCGCATCTCGCACGCCATCGCCGAGGTCGTCAACCTCACCCCCTCCACCCACCAGCCCTACGTCGGCCTCTCCGCCTTCGCCCACAAGGCCGGCCTGCACGCCTCGGCCATCAAGGTTGACCCGGACCTGTACCAGCACATCGACCCCGAGCAGGTCGGCAACACCATGCGGATGCTCGTCTCCGACATGGCCGGCCGCGCCTCCATCGAGCTCAAGGGCAAGGAACTCGGCATCGACCTCGGCGGCGACCGGGAGCTGGTCGGCCGGGTGGTCGAGCGCGTGAAGGAGCGCGAGCTCAAGGGTTACACCTACGAGGCGGCCGACGCGAGCTTCGAGCTCCTGCTGCGCACCGAGGTCCAGGGCAAGCCGCCGCGCTACTTCGAGGTCGAGTCCTGGCGCGCCATCGTCGAGGACCGGCCCGACGGGTCCCACGCCAACGAGGCCACGGTCAAGCTCTGGGCCAAGGGCGAGCGCATCGTCGCCACGGCCGAGGGCAACGGCCCGGTCCACGCGCTGGACCAGGCCCTGCGCGTGGGCCTGGAGAAGATCTACCCGCAGCTCGCCAAGCTGGACCTGGTCGACTACAAGGTCCGCATCCTGGAGGGCAAGCACGGCACCAACTCGACGACCCGTGTGCTGATCTCCACGTCCGACGGCACGGGCGAGTGGTCGACGGTGGGCGTCGCCGACAACGTCATCGCGGCGAGCTGGCAGGCCCTGGAGGACGCGTACACCTACGGGCTGCTGCGGGCCGGGGTGACGCCGGCCGAGTAGCGGACGGCCCTCCCGGGGCGCGGGTCACATCGCCGTGTCCCGGGAGCGCGGTCCCGGCACCTCCCCGCCCCGGTCGCGGCCGGGTGACCGGTCGAGGCGGAAGAGCCCCGCGGAGTGGGGGCGCTGGCCGGTGGCCTGGGACGTGGAGCGGGTCAGTTCCTCGACGCCGTCGGCCAGGTAGCCGACCCACGCCGAACCCTCCTCCTCGATGATCCGCTGGGCGTCCGTCCGCAGCCGCTCGATCACGCCGAGCAGGGCGGCCTGCTCCTTGTCGCTGGGAGAGTCGGTGGTCCTCAGGAACGCCTGCGCCCAGTCGGACTGCGCCTTCTTCAGGAGCTGCTGCAGTGCCAGTTCCGCACGGATGTAGCGGGTCCAGGACGCCGAGAACCCGAAGATCCGGTCGAACAGCACACAGCCCGCCCCGCCGGCCAGGAACACGAAGCCCCACTCGGGCTGCACGGCCGTGGGGGCGGCCGCGTGCACCAGCGGCGTGAGCGTGCCGACGATCCCCAGCAGTGTGGCGAGCGCCCGCAGCGCACGCGACCACAGCGACGGCCCCCGGCGCCGCGCCAGATACCAGCCGATCGCCGACGTCACCTCCGCCTCGGCGTGCCGGAACAACTCCCACAGCAGATCGGCCCGTGTCCGCGACCGGTCCAGCTCGGTGAGTTCGGACACCGTCATGTCCGCGGCTCTGCGTCGTCCGAACATGCCCTGTTCCCGCCCCTTCTGCTGCGACCGGCGGGCCCGGCCGGCCCACGTCAGGAGTCAGGAGGCATCGTAGGCGCAGCCGCCTCCGGAAAATCCCCGCTCCGCCCGATATCCGTTTCTGTCCCGATTCGGGTAGCTTCGAACATATGAAGGCCGCACTGGTGCGTACCGTCGTACGTCTGCTGATCGTGCCGGTCGCCGCCGTACTGGCGGTGCTGCTGGCCGGTGCGCCGGGCGCGCACGCGGCCACCGACCTGACGAAGGTCGCCCAGGAACTGCGTGCGAGTCCCGTCTACGTCGATCCGGCCGCCTCGGACCAGCTGGCCGCCTCGGACGCGGAGGCGCTCGCCGACAAGATCAGGGACGCGGACAAGCCCGTCTTCGTGGCGGTCCTCCCGGACGATTACCCCACCCAGGACCTGTTCCGGAACCTGCGCACCGAGACCGGCGTCACCGGCCTTTACGGCATCCGCCTCGGCGACGAGTTCGACGCCCGTGCCGACAGCTCGGTGATGAGCAGGCAGGCGGTGTCCAACCTGGTCACGGCCGTGGAGGGCGCGGGCGACGCCAAGGCCCAGCTGAACGACTTCGTCGACGACGCCCTGCGCAACGTGGGCGGTTCGGCGCCGAGCAGCTGGAGCGGCGGCTCGGGCAGCGACGTGCCGGTCGGCGGCCTGGTCACGATCGGTGTCCTGGTCGCGGCCGGCGGCGGGGGCGCCTACGCCCTGGCCCGCCGCAACCGGCGCCGCCACGAGGAGGAACAGCGGGCCGCGCTGGAGAAGCTGCGGGTGGTGGTCGACGAGGACATCACCGCCTTCGGCGAGGAACTCGACCGCCTCGACTTCCACCCCGGGGAACCCGGTGCCGACGACGCGATGCGCACCGACTACGAGCACGCCCTGGACGCCTACGAGCGGGCGAAGTCCCTCATGGCGGCCGCGACGAAACCGGAGGACGTCCGGGCCGTCACCCAGGCCGTGGAGGACGGCCGGTTCTCCCTGGCCCGGCTCGCCGCCCGCCGCGAGGGCAGCGCGCTGCCGGAGCGCCGCCCGCCCTGCTTCTTCGACCCGCGCCACGGACCCTCGGTCGCCGACGCGAGCTGGACGCCCCCGGCCGGTGCCGAGCGCGAGGTCCCGGTCTGCGCGGCCGACCGGACGCGCCTGGCCGAAGGCCGCGATCCGGTGATCCGCGAGGTCGACACCGCCGACGGCCGCCGCCCGTACTGGGAGGCCGGCCCGGCCTACGGCCCCTGGGCCGGCGGCTACTTCGGCGGCGGCCTCCTGCCCGGCCTCCTCGTGGGCACCATGCTCGGCAGCATGATGGCCGGCCCCGCCTACGGCGCCGACTACGGCTCCGGCTACGGCGACTTCGGAGGCTATGAGGGCGGCGACGTCTCCGGAGCGGACTTCGACACCGGCGACTTCGGCGGTGGCTTCGGCGGAGGCGACTTCGGCGGTGGCGGCTTCGGCGGTGGCGGGGACTTCGGGGGAGGGTTCTGAGCTGGTCCTTCCCTGCGGTGGCGGTCATGACCACGGCCGTGCAGACCGCAGATCGGCGCGTCCGGCGAGGTCATCGGAAGGCCGTCCGCCGTGCGCGGCGGGCCCGTGCCTATCGGATCCACCGCGGACAGCCCGTACCGCCGCCTGGCGGTATCGGGCGGCCCCGTAGGGGTGGTCCTGCCGGATTCCGGTGCGCGACGGCGCCGCCCGGGGTTCGCCCACGGGGCGGGGGCCGGCGCACCGGTGAGCCGGGCCCGAGGGGACGACGTGCGGTGGCGATGTCCTGGAAGACGAGGTTCCGTTGCAAGGGACCGCAAGGAGACAGACGAGACCACGGCGGACGCACAGCGCAGGGGAGACCGACTCGTGACACTCACCGGCTCCGGCTCGGCCCACGACCCACCGGCGGACCCCGGCCCGCGCCGCTCCATGTCCCCCGCCCCCGCCCGCGTGGCCGTGTACGGCCCGGCCCGGCGGCTGGACCGGCGTGTGGCCCTGGTCACCGGGGCCTCCTCCGGCATCGGAGCGGCCACGGCACGGCGCTTCGCCATGGGCGGCTGGCAACTGCTCCTCAGCGGGCGCGACCGGCACGGACTGGAGCAGAAGGTGTCCGGTACGTCGGCCGTCGTCCTGCCCGCCGACCTCGCCGCCCCGGACGGTCCGCGCCTGCTGGCCCAGTCCGCGCTGCACACGACCGGCCGCATCGACGTCCTGGTCGCCGGGGCCGGCATCGGCTGGGCGGGCCCCTTCGCCGCCATGCCGCACACCGACATCGACCGGGTAGTGACCCTGAACCTCAACGCCACGCTCCACCTCGTGCGCGAGGTCCTGCCCACCATGATCGCCGCCGGCCGGGGCCGGGTGGTGCTGCTCGGCGCGGTCGCGGGCTGCGTGGGCGTACGCGAGGAGGCGGTGTACTCCGCCGCCAAGGCCGGCCTCGCCGCCTTCACCGATGCCCTGCGCCAGGAACTCCGCGGCACCGGCGTCGGCGTGACCTTCGTCGTCCCCGGCCCCGTCGGCAGGCCCTCCTCCACCCGCCGCGGCAGACCCGATGACCGCTCCCGCCCCGGCCTCCTCTCACCCGGCTGCGTGGCGAGTGCCATCTGGGAGGCGGTGTGCGAGGACCGCGATGAGGCACACCTGCCGGCCTGGCTGACCCTGTACCGCCGCATGCTGAACCGCTTCGGCTGAGTGGGCCCGCTGTTCCGTTCCGCCGTTCCGGTCACTCCGGTCACTCCGGCCGGAACGGCCGTTCAGGTGTCCGGCACCCCGTGGTAGGGCAGGGGCATGACTCCCCAGTGCCGTGCCGCCCCCGGCCGTACCGCCGTGCACCGCCGCGCCCTGCTGCTGGCGGCCGCGGCCCTGGCGGCGACCGGGGGAGCGGCGCCCGCGGGACGGGGCACCGACGACCCGTACGACGGGCTCCGCCGGCGGTGGCTCGGTATCGCCCTCGGCACCGGGTACGACCCGGTCGCCGAGCTACGCCTCCCGGCTCGCCGAGACCGGCGCACTCGCCCGTGAACGCGCGGCACCATGGCCCCGGCGGCGGACTCCCCCTGGGCCGGCTATGTCCTCCTGCCCGGGGCGTCCCGCCGCACGGTCGCGCGCCGCGCCGCCGACCCACGCCTGCTGTCGGTCCTCGCCAACGACGTCCGCCGCCAGGCGGTCGCGGTGCCCTCCCTGGGCCTCACGGCGGCGAACACCTGGCAGCCCGGCACGGCCGGGCCGCTCACCGCCTCCGCGGGCGCGAGCGTGCTGATCGTCCGGCGCGGGCGTACCGCTACCCTCTGCGTGAGCGAACCGCCCCGCACGGGCCGGTCGCTGGAGATCGTCTGGGACCATCCGGCCGGCCGAATCGTCCACGCGGACGAGACGGCCGAGGCACACTCGACCGGCACTCGGCTCCGGCTCGTGATCGCCCCGGGGACGGCTTGCCTCACCCATCGGTGTGAGGTGAGGATCGGCTGAGCCTTGTTCGACCCCTACAAGCCGCATGGCCTCTGAGCAGTCGGAAAGGCTGCACCCCGCCCCGGTTCTGTTCAGGGGTACCAGGAAAACACGCCGGAGACTGTGAGGAGTCGACGGCCCGCTTTCCTTGGTTGTCTTCGTAAGGTCACTACATGACCGTTTTGGATGAGGCGCCGGGTGAGCCGACCGACGCGCGCGGACGCGTGGCCGAACTGCACGAGATCCGTGCGCAGGCGGTGGCCGGACCGAGCGAGAAGGCGACCAAGGCGCAGCACGCCAAGGGCAAGCTGACGGCGCGTGAGCGCATCGAACTCCTCCTCGACCCGGAGTCCTTCCGGGAGGTCGAGCAGCTGCGCCGGCACCGGGCCACGGGCTTCGGGCTGGAGACCAAGAAGCCGTACACCGACGGTGTGATCACCGGCTGGGGCACGGTGGAGGGCCGCACGGTCTTCGTCTACGCCCACGACTTCCGTGTCTTCGGCGGCGCGCTGGGCGAGGCCCACGCCACGAAGATCCACAAGATCATGGACATGGCCATCGCGGCCGGAGCGCCCCTGGTCTCGCTGAACGACGGCGCGGGCGCCCGTATCCAGGAGGGTGTCTCGGCCCTCGCCGGCTACGGCGGCATCTTCCAGCGCAACACCAGGGCCTCGGGCGTCATCCCGCAGATCAGCGTGATGCTCGGCCCGTGCGCGGGCGGCGCGGCCTACAGCCCCGCCCTCACCGACTTCGTGTTCATGGTCCGTGAGACCTCGCAGATGTTCATCACCGGCCCGGACGTGGTCAAGGCGGTCACCGGCGAGGAGATCACCCAGAACGGCCTGGGCGGTGCGGACGTCCACGCCGAGACCTCGGGCGTGGCGCACTTCGCCTACGACGACGAGGAGACCTGCATCGCGGAGGTCCGCTACCTGCTGTCGCTGCTGCCGCAGAACAATCGCGAGAACCCGCCCCGCACGGAGTCCGCGGACGCGGTCGACCGCCGTTCGGACGTCCTCCTGGACCTGGTCCCCGCGGACGGCAACCGGCCGTACGACATGGCCAAGGTCATCGAGGAGATCGTCGACGACGGCGAGTACCTCGAGGTCCACGAGCGCTGGGCCCGCAACATCATCTGCGCGCTGGGCCGGATGGACGGCCAGGTCGTCGGCATCGTGGCCAACCAGCCCCAGTCGCTGGCGGGCGTGCTGGACATCGAGGCCTCCGAGAAGGCGGCCCGCTTCGTCCAGATGTGCGACGCCTTCAACATCCCGATCATCACCCTTCTGGACGTCCCCGGCTTCCTCCCGGGCGTCGACCAGGAGCACGGTGGCATCATCCGCCACGGCGCGAAGCTCCTGTACGCCTACTGCAACGCGACCGTACCGAGGATCTCGCTGATCCTGCGCAAGGCCTACGGAGGTGCGTACATCGTCATGGACAGCCAGTCCATCGGTGCCGACCTCACCTATGCCTGGCCGACGAACGAGATCGCCGTCATGGGCGCGGAGGGGGCGGCCAACGTCATCTTCCGCCGCCAGATCGCCGAGGCCGAGGACCCCGAGGCCATGCGGGCCCGCATGGTCAAGGAGTACAAGTCCGAGCTGATGCACCCCTACTACGCGGCCGAACGCGGCCTGGTCGACGACGTCATCGACCCCGCGGAAACCCGCGAGGTGCTGATCAAGTCCCTCGCGATGCTCCAGACCAAGCACGCCGACCTGCCGTCCCGTAAACACGGCAACCCGCCGCAGTAACCCGGCGGACATCGAAGCCACGGAGACTGACACCCATGGACACCCCTGACATCCGCGTCGAGAAGGGCCACGCCGAGCCCGAGGAAGTCGCCGCCATCACGGCGCTCCTCCTGGCCCGCGCCGCCGCCCGCCCCACGGACCCCACCCCGGCCCACCGCGGCCGCATCAAGGCGGGCTGGCGCCGCCTGGAGCGCGAGCCGGGCTTCCGCGCCCCGCACAGCTGGCGCTGACCCCGGAACCCGACAGAAGGCCCCTCATCGAGGGGCCTTCTTCGTTCCGGGGAGTGCGGGGAACCGCGTGACAAGCCACACACCACCCGCACCCGGCAACGCGACAGCCCCCGGCAGCCCAGAGGCCGCCGGGGGCTGTCCCACAGCGAGGGAACTAACGCAGCCGCGCCATCAGCGCATGCTCGACCAGCGTGATCAGCGCCGACTTCGCGTCGGCCCGGTGGCGGGCGTCGGTCGTGATGATCGGGGTGTCGGGGCCGATCTGCAGTGCTTCCCGGACCTCGTCGGGCGTGTACGGCTGCTGGCCGTCGAAGCCGTTCAGCGCGATGACGAACGGCAGGCCGCTGTTCTCGAAGTAGTCGACAGCGGGGAAGCAGTCGGCGAGCCGCCTCGTGTCGACCAGCACGATCGCGCCGATGGCGCCGCGCACCAGGTCGTCCCACATGAACCAGAAGCGGTCCTGACCCGGCGTACCGAAGAGGTACAGGATCAGGTCCTGGTCCAGGGTGATACGGCCGAAGTCCATGGCGACCGTCGTGGTCGTCTTGTCCCCGGTGTGGGTGAGGTCGTCGATGCCCGCCGAAGCAGACGTCATGACGGCCTCCGTGCGCAGCGGATTGATCTCCGAGACGGCGCCGACGAACGTGGTCTTGCCCACGCCGAAGCCGCCAGCCACCACGATCTTCGCGGACGTGGTGGAGCGGGAAGGCCCTCCGCTAGAGCTTGCGAAGTCCACTGAGCACCCTTTCGAGCAGTGTCACGTCTGGCTGGCCGCCGGCGCTCTCGTCGCCGCCGGGCTGATGGATGGCGACCAGTCCCGCCTCCGCCAAGTCGGCGACGAGGATCCTGGCCACGCCGAGAGGGATCGTGAGGAGCGCCGAGATCTCGGCGACCGACTTGATCTCCCGGCAGAGGTTGCAGATCCGCTGATGCTCGGGCAACTGGCCCTGCATCTGGTGCGGCTGCGCAGTGGTGTGCACCAGCGCCTCGATGGCGAGCTGGTAGCGCGGGCGCGTCCGGCCGCCGGTCATGGCGTACGGACGCACCAACGGATTGTGCGACGCCCCGGCGGGCGACGGCTCGGGGGTGCGGCGCTGCGGCTGCACGGGCTGGATACGCGGGGCCGGCGGCTGGTCGTACGGCGAAGGGCCGGGGCCCTGCGGCGCGTACGGCTGCCGGTGGCTGGGCGTGGAGGGGAAGTTGTAACGGTTCGGGTTCTGACCGCCGTCACCCTGGCCCTGGGCAGGGCCGTACGACCAGTTGCCCGAAGGCGAACCGCCTGGGGGTGTTGCCACTTTCTCCTCCTCCGACTGTGCCGGGCACCCATCGCTGTGGAGCCGCGTCCCAAGACCTTACGGCCCCGGGACGTCAAACCGCACCGTCCGTCCGTTAGTTGAGCAGGCTTCCCTGGAGCTCCGCACGAAGGTCCGGTGTCAGGACCGTACCGGCTCGGTCGACCAGGAGCGCCATCTCGTACCCGACGAGACCGATGTCCGCCTCCGGATGCGCCAGAACCGCGAGCGAGGAGCCGTCGGAGATGGACATGATGAACAGGAATCCCCGCTCCATCTCCACGACCGTCTGGTTCACGCTGCCGCCCTCGAAGATCCGGGAGGCGCCTGCCGTCAGAGACGTCAGACCGGAGGCGACGGCCGCGAGTTGGTCGGCGCGGTCGCGGGGAAAGCCTTCGGACATCGCCAGAAGGAGTCCGTCGGCGGAGACCACCACCGTGTGGGACACCCCCGGGGTGTTGTCCACGAAGTTGGTGATCAACCAGTTCAGGTTCTGTGCCGCCTGGCTCATCGGGCTCACACTAACGCTCCTGGTTGTAGGTGCTGTCAGGACCGAAGCCCTGGCCGTTCGTTTCACTGCCTGCGTTGCGTCCGCGCTGGACGCCGCGACGCAGGTTGCTCAGCCTGCCCCGGACGTCCTCCGGGGCGCGGGAGACCTGTGGGCCTCCCTGGTGGGTGCTCTCGGCGGCACCCTCGATCAGGTTGGCCTTGGGTACCCGCCTCGGCAGGCCGGAGGAGGTGACCCCGCCCGCCTTGGGCTTCCGCAGCTGCGAGGCCTGCTGCCACCGCTCGTCGTTGGCCGAGCGCCAGTCGCCGTCGCCATTGCTCTCCGAGGTGGAAGCCGGCGGCTCCTGGCTCCCGTGCCGTGCGCCCCCTGTGCCGTTCGCGCCGCTCGCGGTGGATCCACGGCGGGGAAGCCCGGAGTCGGTCAGCGCGTGGGCGGCGGAGGCGGCCGGACCCGGACGGTCGAAGCCTACGCGGTCCTGCTCATCCGCGTCAGCGGCCTGCGCAGATTCCGTTTCCGCAGCCTGAGAAGGGTACTGGCTCGGGTAGCCGTTCTGGTAACCGTCCTGCTGAGGCCAGTCATCCTGGTGGCGCCGCTGCTCGAAAGCGGCGAAGCCGCCCTGCCCGCCCGCGCCCGGCGAGGGCTCCTCCTGAGCCGGCTCCGCATAGGAGGGCTCCGGGTAGCCCCCGTTGGGCGAGAAGGTGTCGTTCTGCGGCAGACCGCCGTTCGGCGCGTAGTACTGCTCGTCGTACGCGGACCGCTGCGGCTCGTCGTACGCCGTCTGCCGCTGCTCCTGGTACGAGGCCTGCTGGTCCTCGTACGAGGCCTGCTGCTCCTGGTACGACGCCTGCTGGTCCTCGTACGAGGCCTGCTGCTCCTGGTACGAGGCCTGCTGGTCCTCGTACGAGGCCTGCTGGTCCTCGTACGGCGCCTGCTGGTCGTACGAGGACGGCTGCTGCTCCGGGTAGCCGGTCCGGCCCGTGTCGTAGGCCTGGCCGGTGTCGTAGCCCTGCTGCCCGTGGTACTCGTCCTGGTACCCGGACGCCCCGTTGGGCTCCTGGTTGCTCCGCCCGGGAAGGGCGGGCTGCTCGGGCGACTGGGACTCCAGGGCCGCCCGGCGCTCCTCGCGCATCAGGGAGCGGCCGACGGGGTCCAGCTCGCGTATGTCGTCGGGGACGTCGGGGTAGCGGCTGTCGTCGAAGCCGAGTTCCGCCGCCGTGCGCATGGGCTGGCCGAAGTTCTCGCCGCCGCCACCGAAGTTCTGCTCGGGGATGATCTGCGAGACGGTGAACTCGTCACGGTCCACGTGCTGCTCGCCGCCACCGCCGTGGGTGATCGCGTCGGGCAGCATGACCAGCGAGGTCGTACCGGCCTGCTCGCCCGAAGGGCGCAGCTGGACGCGGATGCCGTGCCGGTCGGACAGCCGGCCGACCACGAACAGGCCCATGCGCTGCGAGATCGCGGCGTCCACGGTCGGCGGGTTGGCCAGCTTGTGGTTGATGTCCGCGAAGTCCTCGGCGGTCAGGCCGATGCCCTTGTCGTGGATCTCGATCATCACGCGGCCGTCGGGGAGACGGGTCGCGGTCACACGGACCTTGGTCTGCGGGGAGGAGAACGTGGTGGCGTTCTCCAGCAGCTCGGCGAGCAGGTGCACGAGGTCGGTCACGGCCCGGCCGTGGATCTCGGCCTCCGGGACGCCGGACAGCTCGATGCGCTCGTACTGCTCCACCTCGGAGGAGGCGGCGCGCAGCACGTCGACCAGCGGGACCGGCTGGTCCCAGCGGCGGCCGGGCTCCTCGCCGGCGAGGACGAGGAGGTTCTCGCCGTTGCGGCGCATACGGGTCGCCAGGTGGTCCAGGCGGAAGAGGTTCTCCAGCTGGTCCGGGTCGGCCTCGTTGTTCTCCAGGTCGGTGATCAGGGTCAGCTGGCCCTCGATCAGCGACTGGTTGCGACGTGACAGGTTGGTGAAGATCGCGTTGATGTTGCCCCGCAGCAGGGCCTGCTCCGCGGCGAGCCGGACGGCCTCGCGGTGGACCTGGTCGAAGGCGCGGGCGACCTCGCCGATCTCGTCCGTGGTGGTGATCGGGATCGCCTGTACGCGGGTGTCGACGCGTCCGGGGTCGGTGCGCGAGAGCTGGTCGACCAGCATCGGCAGGCGCTGCTCGGCGATGCCGAAGGCGGCGTTGCGCAGCTGGCGCATCGAGCGGCTCATCTGGCGGGCGACCGCACCGGCCAGGATGAAGGCCAGAAGCAGGGCGACGACGACGGCGGCACCGGTGATGTAGGCGTCGCGCTGGGCGTCGTCGGCGATGTCGGACGCTTCACTCACGGCCTTGTCGGCCAGGTCCGTCTCGATCTTCTCGTAGGCGTTGAACTTGAGCGTGTTGACCGCCCACCAGTTCTCGGCGGTGATGCCCTTCTCGGCGAGGGCGGCGCGGGCGCTCGGGTCCGTGGTCTGGAGCGTCGCGATGGCCGCGACCATCGTCTCCGGCTTGGAGGGCGGGGGGACGTAGTCCGGGTTCTTGGCCTTGGCCTCCCGGGCCATCGCGGCACCGTCGGTCTTGAGCTTGGCCTCGGCCGCCTTCAGCTTGGCCGCGTCCTCCTCGGTGCCGCCGCCGATGTACTCCTGCACGGCGATGCGCTCGAGATAGGCGTACGAGGACAGGGCGATGCGCTGGCTGGCCAGGTTGCCGTCGTCCGGGCCCGGCTTGACCAGGATGTGCATGCCGATGGAGCGCTGCAGCGACAGAGCCGCCTTGGTGAGCTCGATGGCGTACACGGTCCGGCCGTAGCTGGTGATGTTGCCGGTGCCGAGGCCCAGCTCGTTGGCGAACTCCGTCAGCGGGTGGGCGACCTCGACGTAGCCCTCCTCGGTCTGGACGCCCTTGAGCTTGGAGGTGTACGCGACCTGCCGCAGGGTGGCGAGCTTGGGCTCCGCCTCGCGGAACAGCTTCAGCCGGCGTTCCAGGCCGGGCTTCGCCGGCATGTTCTGGGCCGCGGCGTCGAAGGCGTCGGACGCCTCGTCGGTGGCCTTGCGGACCTGGGTGACGGTCGCCTTGTCCTGCGCGGTCTGGGCGCTGCCCTTCAGCAGGGGCGCTGCCGACGCGTCACGTTCGATGTAGAGGGCGTTGGCGTAGAGCAGCGAGGCGCGGACCAGACGCGCGGTGTTCTCCGCGTCCTCGGCCTCCTGCCAGGTGTCGATCGAGCTCTTCACCTGGAAGCCGCCCATGACGAGGCCGACCAGCACGGGTATGAGCAGGATCGCGTTGAGTCTGGTCGCCACGCGCCAGTTGCGCGGGGAGAGACGGCCGCCGCTCTGGGCGGGTGCGGCCGATGGCTCCGAACCGGGCACGGGGGCGGGCGCCGCTGTGCGCGGCGGCGGGGTGAAGTTGCCCCGGGCCGACGGCTCGGGACTGTTCTTGCTTCGCCTCACTCGACCAACAACCTCTCGGCGGTCGGCACCAACGTTGTGCCGCAGTGTCTCAGAGCCCAACATTCCATCGACTGATGGAGTACGTCATTGACTATTGGGCAGTTCAGGCATTCCAGCACGACGACCTGCGCTCTTCCAAACAGTCCGGGGGGCTGATCCGCCGTGATGTAAACCCCAGATAAAACGGTCATAAAGAGCGAGCCCCGCCAAAAGGCGGGGCCTTCGTGTGCGCAGCGACACCGGATGTGCGCGACGCGTGGCCGTACCACCAGATTCCTCTGCCGAAACGTTATGAACACCTTGGCCGACCGTGTCAAAGGACACAGTCGGCTCCAGTGTATCTACGACAACTACCGTATGGTGCTCCTGATTTGGGTGCTACCTCAGTCGTGCCATCAAAGCGTGCTCCACCAGCGTGATCAGGGCACTCTTCGCGTCGGCCCGGTGCCGGGCGTCCGTGGTGATGATCGGGGTGTCCGGCCCGATCTGCAGCGCCTCGCGCACCTCTTCGGGCTGGTAGGGCTGCTGCCCGTCGAAGCCGTTCAGCGCCACCACGAACGGCAGACCACTGTTCTCGAAGTAGTCGACGGCCGGAAAGCAGTCCGCCAGACGCCTGGTGTCCACCAGGACCACCGCTCCGATGGCGCCGCGCACCAGGTCGTCCCACATGAACCAGAAGCGGTCCTGGCCCGGTGTACCGAAGAGGTACAGGATCAGGTCCTGGTCCAGGGTGATACGGCCGAAGTCCATGGCCACCGTGGTGGTGGTCTTGCCCCCGGTGTGGGTCAGGTCGTCGATGCCCGCGCTCGCCGAGGTCATCACGGCCTCGGTGCGCAGCGGGTTGATCTCCGAGACGGCGCCGACGAACGTGGTCTTGCCCACGCCGAAGCCGCCAGCCACCACTATCTTCGCGGAAGTGGTGGACCGCCCCGCGTCAGAGCTTGCGAAGTCCACTGAGCACCCTTTCGAGCAGTGTCACGTCCGGTGCACCGGTGGCGTCGTCGCCGCCCGGCTGATGGATCGCGACGAGACCGGCCTCGGCGAGGTCCGCGACCAGGATTCGGGCCACACCCAGCGGCATGTTGAGCAGCGCCGAGACCTCGGCGACCGACTTCACCTCGCGGCACAGGTGGCAGATGCGCTGGTGCTCGGGGAGCAGCCCCATGAGCGCCGCGGGGTCCGCCGTCGTACTGATCAGTGCCTCGATGGCCAGCTGATAGCGCGGCCTGGTCCGGCCACCGGTCATGGCGTAAGGCCGTACCAGTGGCTGGTCGCCCTCGTCCTCGTACGGCTCCGCGTACGGATCATGAGAGGCGGTGGGCGGGGTCATGGGTCCTCCGGGCGGGACAGCAAGTCGGTCAGTCAGCCGTCTGACGGGGCCTGTGGGGGGTGTGGCGGCCGGACGGTGATGTGGTGAGGCGGGTGGTGCCGGGGCCGATCAGTGGAGCAGACTGCCTTGGAGCTCGGCTCGCAGGTCGGGGGTGAGGACCGCGCCCGCGCGGTCGACGAGGAGCGCCATCTCGTAGCCGACCAGGCCGATGTCGCACTCGGGGTGCGCGAGGACCGCCAGCGACGAGCCGTCCGAGACGGACATGAGGAAGAGGAATCCCCGCTCCATCTCCACGACTGTCTGCGCCACCTCGCCGCCCTCGAAGATCCGGGACGCGCCTGCCGTCAGGGACGTCAGGCCCGAGGCGACGGCCGCGAGCTGGTCCGCGCGATCGCGCGGGAAGCCCTCCGACAGCGCCAGGAGGAGACCGTCGGCGGACACGACGACGGTGTGGGACACCCCGGGGGTGTTGTCCACGAAGTTGGTGATCAACCAGTTGAGGTTCTGTGCCGCCTGGCTCATCGGACTCAACTAACGCTCCTGCTGGTGAGTGGGCCGTGGGTGGCTGCCGGTCTGGGTGGACCCGGCCTGACGACCCTGTGCGATTCCCCGACGGAGATTGGTCAGCCGGCCGCGTACGTCATCAGGCGCACGGGAGACCTGCGGACCGCTCTGGTGGGTCTGTTGCTGCGCCGTGCCCGGGACGAGGTTCGCCCGGGGCACCCGGCGCGGCAAGCCGGAGGTGGTGACACCGCCGGCGGCGGGCTGGCGGACGCGCTCGGCCTGGCGGACGAGGTCGTCGTTCGGCGAAGTACGCCAGCCGGCGGGGGTGGACCGCTGCGGACCGGTGGGTCCCTGCGGCTGCTGCGGGGCGGCCGGAGCGGAGCCGTTGTTCTGCTCCGGCTGCTCCTGCTGGCCGTGGAACCAGTTGGTCTCCAGCGTGTCGTACAGCGGCGTGCGTCCGTCGCCCGGGCCGGATGCCGGCGGCAGGGCCTCGGGCTCCTGCCGGACGGGCCGTGCCTGCGGGGCGGGCGGACGCGGGGCGCCGAAGTCGGCTTCGTTCCGGCTGCCGTTGGCCTGCGGCCGCTCGAACTGGCCCGTGCCCGTGGGGTCGGCCGCAGTGGCCGGACCCGGGAGGGGCGGGCGGCCGTTGTCCTGGCGGGGCGCCGGGTACTGGCCGTTGGAGCCGGGCGCCGGGTACTGACCGGTGGAGCCGTTGTCGTAGGCCTGCGGGGCCTGCGGGGCCGGGTACTGACCGGTGGAGCCGTTGTCGTAGGCCTGCGGGGCCTGCGGAGCCGGCGGGGCCGGGTACTGGCCCGTCGTGGACGCCGGGTCGTGGCGGCCGGTCGCGGTGCCGAAGACGTCCGGGCGGACGAACTGGCCCGGGCCGTTGCCGCCCTGGGCGTACGGGTCCTGGTGCTGGGGGCCGCCGAAGTCGGCCGAGCCGGGGCCCTGCCGGTTGTTGTCACGCGGTACGGCCGGCATCTCCGCCGTCGCGCCCGGGCCCTGCCGATCGTCGATGTGCGGCATGGCGGACGTACGGGAGACGTCCGGCTCCTCGTGGCCGCGCGGGCTGTCCAGCGAGGCACGCGGCACCTGCGGCTGGGCGTTCTCGTCGCTCCAGCTCGGCACGCGCGGCTGCGGATCGCCGCCGGGCAGTTCGGCCCGGGGACCGCCGCGCGGCGGGAGCTGCGGGCGACGGCCCTTGCCCTGCTCGGAGTTGCCGCCCTGCTGCCGGCCACGGCCACCGCCGAAGGCGTCCTGGCCCTGCGGCCCGTTCGTGCCCGCGGCCTGCAGGCCCTGCGGAGCCCCCGGCGCCTGGCCGAATCCGTTGCCGGTGCCGGCCGGAGTCGGAGCCGGACGGCCCTGCGAGGAACCACTCTGCGCGGGACCACCCTGCTCGAACATCGAATGGCCGGGACCCTGCGGTCCGCGCGCTCCGCCCTGGCCCGCCGGACGGCCACCGTCGCCGTCGCGCCCGGGAAGCGCGGCCCGCGGGCTCTGGCCGGGACCGAGGCGGCCCCCGCCGGACGCGCCGCCACCGAAGGCACCGCCACCGGACGGACCGGCCCCGAGGGCACCGCCGCCCTGGCCGGCACCGGCGGCACGCCGGGCCGCGGCCGCACCGGCGGCTGCCTGCGCGGCGGCCGGACCGCCACCGCCGAGCGGCGGCTGACCGGCCTGCTTGGGCTGGGGCTTCCTGCCGCCCTGGGCGACATCGACGGGCAGCATGACCAGCGCGGTCGTACCCCCGGAGTCGGACGGGCGCAGCTGGATGCGGATGCCGTGGCGCTGCGAGAGGCGGCCGACCACGAACAGACCCATGCGGCGGGAGACGGAGACGTCCACCGTCGGGGGAGCGGCGAGCCGCTCGTTGATCGCCGCCAGGTCCTCCGGCGACAGACCGATACCGGTGTCGTGGATCTCGATCAGCACGCGGCCGTCGGGCAGCGCGTGACCGGTGACCTTGACCTTGGTCTGCGGCGAGGAGAACGAGGTCGCGTTCTCCAGCAGCTCGGCGAGCAGGTGCACGAGGTCGTTGACCACGCGGCCGGCCACTTCGGTGGTCGGCACCGAGGCCAGCTCGATGCGCTCGTACTGCTCCACCTCGGACGCGGCGGCGCGGAGCACGTCGACCAACGGGACCGGGCGGGTCCACCGGCGGCCGGGCTCCTCACCCGCGAGGACGAGGAGGTTCTCACCGTTACGGCGCATGCGGGTCGCGAGGTGGTCGAGCTTGAACAGCGAGGACAGCTGGTCCGGGTCGGCCTCGCGGGACTCCAGTTCGGAGATCAGCGACAGCTGGCGCTGGATCAGACCCTGGGAGCGGCGCGAGAGGTTGGTGAACATCGCGTTGACGTTGCCCCGCAGCAGGGCCTGCTCGGCGGCGAGGCGGACCGCCTCGCGGTGCACGTCGTCGAAGGCCGCGGCCACCCGGCCGATCTCGTCCCGGGAGTGCACACCGACCGACTCCACGGACGTGTCGACGTCCTGCGGGTCGGACTCGGACAGCTGCTTGACCAGCTCGGGCAGGCGGTCGGAGGCAACCTTGGTCGCCGTTTCCTCCAGGCGCCGCAGCGAGCGGATCATGGAGCGGGCCACGACGAAGGCGCCGACCAGCGACACACCGAGCACGATCAGGATCAGGGCACCTGAGATGATCGCGTCGCGCTCGGTGGCGCTGCGCAGCTCGCGGGCCTTCTGTTCCATCTCCTCGAGCAGCGTGTGCTCGATGTTCTTCATCTGCTGGATCTTGGTGGAGCTGTCGTCCAGCCAGTCGCGGTAGGACCGCTTGTCCTGCTGGGCGAGACCGCTCGCGGAGACCAGGGCGCGACGCGCGTAGGTGTCGGTCGCCTTGATCGTGGAGTTGCCGCCGTCCTCGATCGGCTTGAGCAGCTCGGCGGCGACGTCCTCGCCGTAGATGCTCTTGAAGCTGCGGATCTCGGACTTCTGGCTCTCCAGGGCCGACTCGGCGTAGAGCCGGTCGTTCGGCGAGAGCTTGCCGGCCGTGGTGTTGCTCGCGGGCAGCGCCGCCGCGAGGGCCGCGCGCTGGATCGAGGAGTACTCCTTCGCGGAGGAGAACGCCGCGAGCGCACGCGTGCGCTGGATCATGTCCGGGTTGCTGGTCGCCTCGGCCATGTCCTGGGAGAGGTCGATCAGGTTCTCGATCAGACGGTGGTACGCCTCGACCGTCTGCGTGGAGTTGCCCTCGGAGGCGTAGGCGCCCCTGCGGATCTGTTCCAGGTCGCCCAGCTCGCCGGCGAGCTGGACGAGGTACTCGCGGACGCCCTTGAGGTTGCCGTCCTTGCTGGCGGTGTCGATCTCCTCGGAGCTGTCGAGGAAGTTCTTCATCGCGCGGTCGGTCTTCTCGCGCAGGCCCTTGACCGCGAAGTCGGTCGCCTTGCCGCCGTGCGCCAGCGGGCCGGCCGACTGGTCGCGCTCCTCCTGGAGGGCGGCGGACAGCTCGGTGGCCTGCTTGGTCATGTCCGTCAGCAGCTTCATGTTGTCGAGCTGCTGGATGTCGTCCATGGACTGGTTGATACGCAGGGCGCCCAGCGAGGTGGCCGCGACCACCGGGAGCGCGAGCAGCGACACCAGTCGGGTCGAGATGCGCCAGTTGCGCAGCGCTATTCGCGGGCCGGGGCCGGTGGGGCCCGTCGGCGGCTTCAGCGCCGGGGCCGGGCTCGCGGAACCCGAGGGTGCCGACGTGCCGGGGCGCCCGGGGCGCTCGCCGCCGTCACCGGCCGGCCCCTGGTTCTGGGCGTGCTGGGGCGAGGGGCCGCCATTCATGGGGCCAGTCCCGCCGTGCGGCTCCGGCTCCGCCGAAGCGTTGCCATCCCTCTTGAAACGTCCCTGCACTAGCGTCGCAACCTCTGGACCAGGCACCCCGTCGCCTGAACGGCGGGGCACGGTGTCGGCGTTCTGGGGACGCCCTGAAAAACGCCCCCGTGGTGGTCGTGAGTGACCGGCGCTGGCTCCCTCTTCTCACCGCCCACTCGGCGCGTCTGTGCGCCCCCTGTGCGCCGGCTCGATCCTGCGGCGGTCCGTGAGATTCCAGCACAGCACAGGATCTCCAACAAGGCCCGTAGGCCGAGCCGTGACCTAGGTGACACCACGTGAGGGCCGGATCACCGGGCGTGGAAAGCGAGTTCACCCATATCGGACATACGCCCGCGAGTCGTCGAGTCGGGGTGGGTGTCCCAGTCGCCATGATCAGGAGCGGAATGTTGGCTTCGGGGAGCCAATGTCCGTTTCGTTGGGGTGAAGTGCGAGTCCGGATTGACCGATTTGCCCTCTGAGTCGTGAGAAAACTCACATGCTGATCATGGTCCCCCGCCCACTGAGCCGGGGAATCGCATGTTTAGCCTGACGCTTTACAGAGAAGCCGCAACCGACAACCCGCGCGCGGGCGGGGTCTTAGGCACCCTCCCGGCGCCCGTCACAGGACAGGGTCAAGTAAACAGTGAAGACGACGACGATGTTCCACAAGATCGCCAACCCGCGGCGCACGACGCTGGCGCACCTGGATGACGCCGACGAACTGCAGACGCCGGAACAGCCGGAGCACCCCGTCGAACTGCCCGCCCAGACCGCGAACCCCAAGCGCACCGTCCTTATGGAGATCCCCGTCGCGGCCGCCGCGGCCGCGGAGTGACACCAGGGAGTACGCGTGCCGGCCGCCGGATGCTCACGGCGGCGGACACGGACTTCGAGGGGCGCCCCCGTGACAGGGCGCCCCTTCGCCGTGCGCGGGGCGGGGCCACCTCTCCGCGTTAGCCTGGAGCGTCAGACTCCAGCCGCTTCAGTCAAGGGGCAAAGCATCCCGTGCGCATCGCCAGATTCTCCATCGACGGGAACGTCGCCTTCGGCGCCATCGAGGGCGACAAGCAGGACGAACTCGTCCTGGACATCATCAAGGGCATCCCGTTCGCGGACTTCGAGCTCTCCGGCACGAAGGTGCCGGTCGGCAAGGTCAGGCTGCTGCCGCCGGTGCTGCCCAACAAGGTCGTGGCCTTCGGCCGCAACTACGCGGAGCACGCGCGCGAACTGGGCAACGAGGTGCCCGACGCCCCCTTCGCCTTCTTCAAGCCGTCCACCTCGGTGATCGGCCCCGGCGACGACATCCAGTACCCGTCCTTCTCCTCCGAGGTGCACCACGAGGCCGAGCTGGCCGTGGTCATCGGCCGCATGTGCCGCGAGGTCCCGCGCGGGCGCGTCAAGGACGTGATCTTCGGCTACACCTGCGCCAACGACATCACCGCCCGTGACGTCCAGAAGCGCGAGAAGCAGTGGGCCCGGGCCAAGGGCTTCGACACCTCCTGCCCGCTCGGCCCCTGGGTGGAGACGGACCTGGACCCGGCCGACCTCACCGTCCAGCTCACGGTCAACGGCCAGCAGCGCCAACTGGGCCGCACCAGCGAGATGATCCACTCCATCGAAGACCTGATCGTCAACATCTCCGAGGCCATGACGCTGCTCCCCGGCGACGTGATCCTCACGGGCACCCCGGCTGGGGTCGGCCCCCTGAACGTCGGCGACGAGGTCGCCGTCACCATCGAAGGCATCGGCACTCTCACCAACAAGGTTGTCAAGCGTGGCTAGCGCACCCTCCCCCAAGCTCTCGGCTCCGCTCGAGCAGGGGGCGCCCTCATCTCCAGTACGCGTCCGTTTCTGTCCGTCGCCCACCGGTAACCCCCACGTGGGCCTGGTGCGCACCGCCCTGTTCAACTGGGCGTTCGCCAAGCACCACCAGGGCACCCTGGTGTTCCGCATCGAGGACACCGACGCGGCCCGCGACTCCGAGGAGTCGTACACCCAGCTGCTCGACTCGATGCGCTGGCTGGGCTTCGACTGGGACGAGGGCCCCGAGGTCGGCGGCCCGCACGCGCCGTACCGCCAGTCGCAGCGCATGGACCTCTACAAGGACGTCGCGGCCAAGCTGCTCGACGCCGGCCACGCCTACCGCTGCTACTGCTCGCAGGAGGAGCTGGACACCCGCCGCGAGGCCGCGCGCGCCGCGGGCAAGCCCTCCGGCTACGACGGCCACTGCCGCGACCTGAGCGCCGGGCAGGTCGAGGAGTACCAGGCCCAGGGCCGCACCCCGATCGTCCGCTTCCGTATGCCCGACGAGACGATCACCTTCACGGACCTGGTGCGCGGCGAGCTGACCTTCACCCCGGAGAACGTCCCGGACTTTGGGCTCGTCCGCGCCAACGGCGCCCCCCTGTACACGCTGGTCAACCCGGTCGACGACGCCCTGATGGAGATCACCCACGTCCTGCGCGGCGAGGACCTGCTCTCCTCCACCCCGCGCCAGATCGCCCTGTACAAGGCGCTGATCGAGCTGGGCATCGCCAAGGAGATCCCGTCCTTCGGCCACCTGCCGTACGTGATGGGCGAGGGCAACAAGAAGCTCTCCAAGCGCGACCCGCAGTCCTCCCTCAACCTCTACCGGGAGCGCGGCTTCCTCCCCGAGGGCCTGCTCAACTACCTCTCCCTGCTCGGCTGGTCGCTCTCGGCCGACCAGGACGTGTTCACGATCGACGAGATGGTCGCGGCGTTCGAGATCTCAGACGTGAACCCCAACCCGGCCCGCTTCGACCTGAAGAAGTGCGAGGCCATCAACGGCGACCACATCCGCCTGCTGGACGTGAAGGACTTCACGGAGCGCTGCCGCCCGTGGCTGCGGGCACCGTTCGCCCCCTGGGCCCCCGAGGCCTTCGACGAGGCCAAGTGGCAGGCCGTCGCGCCGCACGCGCAGACCCGCCTCAAGGTGCTCTCCGAGATCACCGACAACGTCGACTTCCTGTTCCTGCCGGAGCCGGTGGCGGACGAGGCCAGCTGGGCGAAGGCCATGAAGGAAGGCTCGGACGCCCTGCTGCGCACCGCCCGCGAGAAGCTGGAGGCGGCCGACTGGACCTCCGCCGAGTCGCTCAAGGAGGCCGTCCTGGCCGCCGGCGAGACCCACGGCCTCAAGCTCGGCAAGGCCCAGGCCCCGGTCCGTGTCGCCGTCACCGGCCGCACGGTAGGCCTGCCGCTGTTCGAGTCGCTGGAGGTCCTGGGCAAGGAGACGACCCTGGCCCGGATCGACGCGGCGCTGACGAAGCTGGCCGCGTAACGCGCGACATCTCACACGGCGAGGGCGGCGTCCGCTTCGGGCGCCGCCCTCGCCGTGTCCGCCCAGCCGCCATCCGGAGCTCTCCGTCCCGGCCGGCACCGGCGTGGCAGCTGAACCAGACAGCGACGGCGGAACCACGGGCGGCACCGGCACCCGGAAGCCCACTGGCCCCCCGCGACGGCCAGGGCCAGGACCGCGCGCTCACCGGCACCACGACCCCGGGCTGAGAGCACGCCGCGGTGGGTACGGTCGGAGCATGAGCATCCACGCCGTGGTCTGGGACGTCGACGACACCCTCTTCGACTACACCACCGCCGACCGCCTCGGCATGCGCGCCCACCTCACGGCCGAGGGCCTGATGGACGACTACGACACCGTCGAGCAGGCCATCACCCGCTGGCGGGAGATCACCGACCTGCAGTGGGCACGCTTCGCGGCCGGTGAGGCCACCTTCGAGGGCCAGCGGCGCGACCGCGTACGGGTGTTCCTGGACCGGGACCTCACCGACCCCGAGGCCGACGCGTGGTTCGAGCGGTACATCACCCACTACGAGGCGGCCTGGGCCCTCTTCCCGGACGTCATGCCCGTCCTCGACGCCCTCGCCGCCAGCCACCGGCACGCGGTGCTCTCCAACTCCAGCCTCCACGTCCAGGACCGCAAGCTGCGCGCCCTCGGCGTCCACCACCGCTTCGAGACCATCCTGTGCGCGGCCGAACTCGGCATCTCCAAGCCGGAGGCCGGGGCGTTCCTCGCGGCCTGCGAGTCCCTCGGCCTGGCCCCGCACCAGGTCGCCTACGTCGGGGACCACCCGGAGATCGACGGGCGGGGTGCCGCCGACGCCGGGCTGCTGTCGGTGTGGATCGATCGCGGGGGTGCGTACGCCACGATCGACCGGCCCGTCGGGCCGCACCGCATCGCCTCCCTCGCCGAACTGCCGTCGCTGCTCGGCGCGGATACTCGTTTTGGAGCCCCGTCCACCTTCGGGTAATGTTCTTCCTGCGCCGCGGGGAGCGGGCCGGAAGGCAGGAACCCCAGGCGCACTACTAGAACAAGATCCCCTCAGGGGCTTGCGTTCCAGTGGCCTATGGTGTAATTGGCAGCACGACTGATTCTGGTTCAGTTAGTCTTGGTTCGAGTCCAGGTAGGCCAGCTCGCAGAGCTCATCTGCAAAGCCCCCGTTGTGTAGCGGCCTAGCACGCTGCCCTCTCAAGGCAGTAGCGCCGGTTCGAATCCGGTCGGGGGTACTGGTTCCGAGAGATCGACGATCGTCTCGGGACTGCTAGGGCCCCCGTTGTGTAGCGGCCTAGCACGCCGCCCTCTCAAGGCGGTAGCGCCGGTTCGAATCCGGTCGGGGGTACTGACTGGTCTAAACCACATTGGTCTATGGTGTAATTGGCAGCACGACTGATTCTGGTTCAGTTAGTCTTGGTTCGAGTCCAGGTAGACCAGCTCGGACCTGCGGAAACGCAGTGTCCAGGCCCCCGTTGTGTAGCGGCCTAGCACGCCGCCCTCTCAAGGCGGTAGCGCCGGTTCGAATCCGGTCGGGGGTACTTGAACGCAGGAGGCCCTCCACTTCGGTGGAGGGCCTCTTCTGTATGCCCCTTCCCGGGGCGCGGGGCTGTGTGCGCCTGCCCGTGGAGAGCCCGCCGCGGCGTTGAGGCCTGCTCTCCCCGGGACGATCAGTCGGCTCAGCCGGTGCGCCGCAGCGCCTCGGAGAGGCGCCCGGCCGCGTCGATCACGGCCTGCGCGTGCATCCGCCCCGGGTGCCGCGTCAGCCGCTCGATCGGCCCGGACACGGACACGGCCGCCACCACGCGGTTGGACGGGCCGCGCACCGGCGCGGAGACGGACGCGACGCCCGGCTCCCGCTCGCCGATCGACTGGGCCCAGCCCCGGCGCCGTACGCCCGACAGGGCCGTCGCCGTGAAGCGGGCGCCCTGCAGTCCGCGGTGCAGCCGCTCCGGCTCCTCCCAGGCCATGAGGATCTGCGCCGAGGAGCCGGCCTTCATCGTGAGCGTCGAACCGACCGGGACCGTGTCCCGCAGTCCGGACAGCCGCTCCGCCGCTGCGACGCAGATGCGCATGTCGCCCTGGCGGCGGTAGAGCTGCGCGCTCTCGCCCGTGACGTCACGCAGGTGCGTGAGCACCGGGCCGGCGGTGGCGAGGAGACGGTCCTCACCCGCGGCCGCGGCCAGCTCGGCCAGGCGGGGGCCGAGAATGAAACGGCCCTGCATGTCGCGCGCCACCATGCGGTGGTGTTCCAGGGCCACGGCCAGGCGGTGAGCCGTGGGTCGTGCCAGTCCGGTCGCGCCGACCAGGCCCGCGAGGGTGGCCGGACCGGACTCCAGAGCGCTCAGGACGAGGGCCGCCTTGTCCAGAACGCCGACGCCGCTACTGTTGTCCATGCAACGATACTCGCGTCTCACTCTGTGAAACGCAAGTTCAAATTTCCGTGGAACCCGCCACCCTGGAATCACGAAGTCACAACGGCCCGTGACGTAAGGGCCTGGTGGTGTGTGCCCGGAATCAGGGGAAACGGGCACCGCTTCCTCAAGATCTCTAGTTGGGTCGGCGGACCGTAGCCGGCCGGAGGGAACAGCGATGGGTAGGACACTCGCGGAGAAAGTCTGGGACGACCATGTCGTCCGGCGCGCGGAGGGCGAGCCCGACCTTCTCTTCATCGATCTGCACCTGCTGCACGAGGTGACCAGCCCGCAGGCCTTCGACGGGCTGCGCAAGACCGGCCGCACCGTGCGCCGCCTCGACCTCACCATCGCCACCGAGGACCACAACACCCCGACCCTCGACATCGACAAGCCGATCGCGGACCCGGTCTCCCGGGTGCAGTTGGAGACGCTGCGCAAGAACGCCGCCGACTTCGGTGTGCGCCTGCACCCGCTGGGCGACGTCGAGCAGGGCGTCGTGCACGTCGTCGGCCCGCAGCTGGGCCTGACCCAGCCCGGCACCACCGTCGTCTGCGGCGACTCCCACACCTCCACGCACGGTGCCTTCGGCGCGCTGGCGTTCGGCATCGGCACCTCCCAGGTGGAGCACGTGCTGGCCACGCAGACGCTGCCGATGTCCCGCCCGAAGACCATGGCGATCACCGTCAACGGCGAACTGCCCGAGGGCGTCACCGCCAAGGACCTGATCCTGGCGATCATCGCGAAGATCGGCACGGGCGGCGGCCAGGGCTACGTCCTGGAGTACCGCGGCGAGGCCATCGAGAAGCTCTCGATGGAAGCGCGCATGACCATCTGCAACATGTCGATCGAGGCCGGCGCCCGCGCGGGCATGATCGCCCCGGACGAGACCACCTTCGCGTACCTCAAGGGCCGCCCGCACGCCCCCGAGGGCGAGGACTGGGACGCCGCCGTCGCGTACTGGAAGACGCTGAAGACGGACGAGGACGCCGAGTTCGACGCCGAGGTCGTCATCGAGGCCGCCGAACTGTCGCCGTTCGTCACCTGGGGAACCAACCCCGGACAGGGCGCACCGCTTTCGGCGTCCGTCCCCGATCCTGCTTCGTACGAAGACGCATCGGAGCGCTACGCCGCCGAAAAGGCCCTGGAATACATGGGGTTGGAGGCCGGTCAGCCGCTGCGCTCCATCAAGGTGGACACCGTCTTCGTAGGCTCCTGCACCAACGGCCGCATCGAGGACCTGCGCGCCGCCGCCGAGCTGCTCGAGGGCCGCAAAGTCGCCGACGGGGTACGGATGCTGGTCGTCCCGGGCTCCGCGCGGGTCGGTCTGCAGGCCGTCTCCGAGGGTCTGGACGTCGTCTTCAAGGAGGCCGGCGCCGAGTGGCGGCACGCCGGCTGCTCCATGTGCCTGGGGATGAACCCCGACCAGCTGGCGCCGGGGGAGCGCTCCGCGTCCACCTCCAACCGCAACTTCGAGGGCCGGCAGGGCAAGGGCGGCCGTACGCACCTGGTGTCACCGCAGGTCGCGGCGGCGACCGCCGTGCTGGGCCACCTGGCCTCCCCGGCCGACCTGTCCGACGCCGACGTCCGTACGCCCGCTGGAGTCTGATCAGTCATGGAAGCATTCACCACCCACACCGGCCGGGCCGTCCCGTTGCGCCGCAGCAACGTCGACACCGACCAGATCATCCCGGCCCACTGGCTCAAGAAGGTCACGCGCGACGGGTTCGAGGACGGGCTGTTCGAGGCCTGGCGCAAGGACGCGTCGTTCGTGCTCAACCAGCCCGAGCGGCAGGGCGCGACCGTCCTGGTCGCCGGCCCCGACTTCGGCACCGGCTCCTCCCGCGAGCATGCCGTCTGGGCGCTGCAGAACTACGGCTTCAAGGCCGTGATCTCCTCTCGCTTCGCCGATATCTTCCGCGGCAACTCGCTCAAGAACGGCCTGCTCACGGTGGTTCTGGAGCAGAAGGTCGTGGACGCGCTGTGGGAGCTCACCGAGAAGGACCCGACCGCGGAGATCACCGTCGACCTGGTCGCCCGCGAGGTGCGCGCCGAGGGCATCACCGCCTCCTTCGAGCTGGACGAGAACGCCCGCTGGCGGCTGCTGAACGGCCTCGACGACATCTCGATCACCCTCCAGAACGAGGCGGACATCGCCGCGTACGAGGCGAAGCGCCCGTCGTTCAAGCCGCGGACACTCCCGGTCTGACCCGGAGCACGATCCGCCGCCCTGAACAAGGCGACTTTCGGCCACCGCAACACCCCCGCTGTACCCCCGATCAGCCCGATCGGGGGTACAGCCGTTTCTGCACCCGAACGGCCCTGCCCGCCCTGCGCGGGGCAGGCAACTGCCCACGTTACGCCGGTGGTTGTCGGGGTACGCGAGTTGCACAGCCGTGACTTCCACGTGTGCCGGGAAGGCCGTTCGAGGCGGCAGTTGTCCCCTGCGCAGGCGACAACTCGCCCCAGATGGCACAATCTGTGCATGGAACACGACGGCCAACTCGAGCTCTATGCGGCAGTCGCGGGCCAACTCAAGGAAGCGCACGCAAGAGTGCGCGCACTGCAAGTCCCGGAGGGCGTACGGATGGCGCTGACCCGGAAGCTGCTGGTCATTACGGCCGCGGCCAAGCACGATCTCGCCGACGCGGCAAGGCGGCTGGAGCGGTTCACCGCGGACCTCGACAAGGGGTTTCTCCCCGAAGAGGAACGCTGAACCGCCGACACCGCCGAGTTGGTTGCGGCACAAGGGTGATAAGCCCGTTTCGTGTTTGATTTGCGGTATATATCTGCCTAACGTGCGAAAAAGCTTGAACACTTTCGTTCTGGCGATGTCTCCGAAGGGGAAGACGTGAACAAGGCGCAGCTCGTAGAAGCGATTGCCGACAAGATGGGCGGCCGCCAGCAGGCCGCCGACGCTGTCGACCATGTGCTGGACGCCATCGTCCGTGCGGTCGTCGCAGGTGAGAGGGTTTCCGTCACCGGCTTCGGTTCCTTCGAGAAGGTCGACCGTCCGGCCCGCTACGCCCGTAACCCCCAGACGGGCGAGCGGGTTCGGGTCAAGAAGACCTCCGTTCCGCGCTTCCGTGCGGGCCAGGGCTTCAAGGACCTGGTCAGCGGCTCGAAGAAGCTCCCGCGAGGCGGCGAGGTCTCCGTCAAGAAGGCGCCGAAGGGCAGCCTGACCGGCGGTGCCGGCGCGACGGTCAAGAAGGCCGCCGCCAAGAAGGCGACCACGAAGAAGACCACCGCCAAGAAGACGACGGCGAAGAAGGCCACCTCGAAGACGGCGGCCGCGAAGAAGACCACGGCGAAGAAGGCGCCCGCCAAGAAGACCACGGCGACGTCCAAGACCACCGCCGCGAAGAAGACCACCGCCAAGAAGGCCCCGGCGAAGAAGGCCACGGCCAAGAAGGCGCCCGCCAAGAAGTCGACGGCGCGCACGACCACCGCCAAGAAGACCACCGCCCGCAAGAAGTAGGGGCGCTCGGGTACTCATGCGCCGGGCCGGACTCCGTACGGAGTCCGGCCCGCGGCGTGTTCATGGAGTGGTCAGAGGGTCTGCAGGGTCACCAGAGTGATCCGCAAGGCGTCCTTCGGGCCCTCCACCTCGATGCGGACCCGCTGCCCCGGACGCAGCAGCCTGAGGCCGCCCGCGTCGAACGCCGCCGTGTCGAAGGGCACCGGGGTGCCGTCGTCCAGGAGCACCTGCCCGCAGCGGCTTTCGGGGTCGTACGTGTACGCGGTCGCCTGCATGGCCGCAGCCTACTGCCCGGGTATCAGCAACCGCGCGGCGGCCGCGGCCGTATGAGGGCCGACCCCCAGGGCCAGCGCGCTGCGCAGGTCGTCGCCGGTGTCCACGTCCTGGCGTACGGAATCCACGGCGGCCAGGGACAGTTCCACGGCACCGGACGCGCGGTGCCGGGCCCGGGAATCGGTGCCGAAGGCCGGGCGCAATTCCCGGTCCGGGGCGGCGGTCAGCAGGGTCGTGCCGATTGCGGCCGCATCCGCGAGAAATGCGCGCGGGAATTCACCGGCGGCGTCGAGTACCCGCTGCAATTCCCCGGGGCGCAGCGCCGGGAGGTCGGCGTTGAGCGCGGCCACCGGAGCGGCCGGGCCGGCGGACCGTACGACCCCCGCCGCGTGGGCCAGGGCGGCGTTGAGGCCGCTCCCGGGCTCGTCGGGGATGATCGCGGCGCCCAGTGCGGCCAGCTCACGGCCCGCCCGGGCGTCGTCCGTGACGACTGCCACATCCCGTACCGCGGGGCAGGCCAGCAGGGCCGCCACCGTGTCCTGGGCGAAGGCGAGCGCCAGGCCCGGCCGCAGCCCGTCGTCCGCGGTGTCCGCAAGCCTGCTCTTGGCCCGGGCCAGGGGCTTCAGGGGTACGACCAGGGTCCATTGCACAGGTGTTCCGTCCTCCTCTTGTCGCGGTCATTGTCACCCGGGGCACCGGGCGGGCGGCGTGCCGGGGCGTACGGTGTTCTCGACAGACCGGCGGCCTGGGGCGACACTTGTGCGGCCCCCCGTGGCCCCCCGCTTCAGGCCCTAGAGGAAGGTGTCCGCGTGCCCCGCCGCAGAATCGGCTTCTGGTACCGCTTCGCCGCGGTGATCTGCAAACCGCCGCTGGTGGTTCTGCTCAGGCGGGACTGGCGCGGAATGGAGCACATTCCGGCCGAGGGTGGATTTATCACCGCGGTGAACCACAATTCGCACATCGACCCCTTCGCTTACGCGCACTTTCAGTACAACACCGGGCGGGTTCCTCGATTCCTCGCGAAGAGCGGGCTTTTCAAGAAGGGATTCGTCGGCGCCGTGATGCGCGGCACCGGGCAGATTCCCGTCTATCGCGAGAGCACTGACGCGCTGAGCGCCTTCCGGGCCGCGATCGGCGCCGTGGACCGGGGAGAATGCGTCGCGTTCTATCCCGAGGGCACCCTCACCCGCGACCCGGACGGCTGGCCCATGACCGGCAAGACCGGGGCCGCGCGCGTCGCCCTGCAGACCAAGTGCCCGGTGATCCCCGTCGCCCAGTGGGGCTGCAACGAACTGCTGCCGCCGTACGCGAAGAAGCCGCATCTGCTGCCGCGCAAGACGCACCGCGTGCTCGCCGGACCGCCGGTGGACCTCACACGGTTCTACGACCGGGAGATGACGGCGGATGTCCTGAAGGAGGCCACCGAGGCCATCATGGCGGCCATCACCGTACAGCTGGAGGCGATCCGCGGCGAGAAGGCGCCCGAGACGCCCTACGACCCGCGGCGGGAACGGATCGAGCAGCGGCGCCGCACGCAGGCGCAGACACAGCGGAGCGGGCAGCAGCCGGGGCGGGCGGCGGTGCAGTCGGCACAGGCGTCGCAGCCGGCGCAGGAAGAGGGGCTGGGCAAGTGAGCAAGCCGGTCAAGGCGGCGGTTCTGAGCGCCGGTTCGTGGGGCACGGCCTTCGGCATGGTGCTGGCCGACGCGGGATGCGAGGTCACCCTGTGGGGGCGCCGCCCGGAACTCGTGGAGGCGATCAACTCCACCCGGACCAATCCCGACTACTTCCCGGGCGTCCAGCTCCCGGAGAACGTGCGGGCCACCACGGACCCCGCCGAAGCAGCGGCGGACGCCGACTTCACGGTCCTGTCGGTCCCCTCGCAGACCCTGCGCGGCAACCTCGCCGAGTGGAGCCCGCTCCTCGCGCCGGGCACGGTCCTCGTCTCGCTGATGAAGGGCGTCGAACTCGGCTCCGCGATGCGGATGAGCGAGGTCATCGACGACGTCGCCAAGGTGGGCCCGGACCGGATCGCCGTGGTCACCGGGCCCAACCTGGCCCGGGAGATCGCCGCGCGGATGCCGGCCGCCGCCGTGGTCGCCTGCACCGACGAGGCCGTCGCCCAGCGGCTCCAGGCCGCCTGCCACACGCCGTACTTCCGCCCGTACACCAATACGGACGTGGTGGGTTGCGAACTGGGCGGAGCCGTGAAGAACGTCATCGGCCTCGCCGTCGGCATCGCGGACGGCATGGGCCTCGGCGACAACGCCAAGGGCTCGCTCATCACCCGCGGTCTCGCCGAGACCACCCGGCTCGGGATGGCGCTCGGCGCCGACCCGCTGACGTTCTCCGGACTCGCGGGCCTGGGCGACCTGGTGGCCACGTGCTCCTCGCCGCTGTCGCGCAACCACACCTTCGGCACCAACCTCGGCAAGGGCATGACCCTCCAGGAGACCATCGCGGTCACCAAGCAGACCGCCGAGGGCGTCAAGTCCTGCGAGTCGGTGCTGGATCTGGCCCGCCGGTACGGTGTCGACATGCCGATCACGGAGACGGTCGTCGGCATCGTGCACGAGGGCAAGCCTCCGGTGGTCGCCCTCAAGGAGCTGATGTCGCGCAGCGCGAAGCCCGAACGACGCTGAGCGACGCGGCTCCGGGGGCGCTGTATCCCGGCCCTACCAACGGGTACTCTCAACGCGATATGAGCACCGAGAACCTCCCCCAGAGCCCCGAGCAGCCGCCTCGCAAGCCGCGTGTGGCCGTCGTGTTCGGCGGGCGCAGCTCCGAACACGGGATCTCCGTGGTCACCGCCGGCGCCGTCCTCAAGGCCATCGACCGGACCAGGTACGACGTCCTGCCGATCGGCATCACCCAGGACGGCCGTTGGGCGCTCACGGCGGACGAACCGGAGCGGATGGCGATCGTCGACCGGCGCCCGCCGAGCGTCGACGCGCTCGCCGAGTCCGACGAGGGCGGGGTGATCCTCCCGGTCGACCCCGCCAACCGCGAAGTCGTCTACAGCGAGCCGGGATCGGTGCCCAAGGCGCTCGGCGAGGTCGACGTGGTCTTCCCGGTGCTGCACGGCCCCTACGGCGAGGACGGCACCCTCCAGGGCCTCCTGGAGCTCTCCGGCGTCCCGTACGTGGGGTCGGGCGTGCTCGCCTCGGCCGTGGGCCAGGACAAGGAGTACATGAAGCGGGTGTTCGCCTCCTTCGGGCTCAAGGTGGGCCCGTACGTGGTGATCCGGCCGCGTGAGTGGGAGCAGGACGAGACGGCCGCCCGCAAGAAGATCGTGGACTTCGCCGGCGAGCACGGCTGGCCGCTGTTCGTGAAGCCCTCGCGCGCGGGTTCGTCGATCGGCATCACCAAGGTCGACGACCTCTCCGGACTGGACGAGGCGATCGCCGAGGCCCGGCGGCACGACCCGAAGTTCCTCGTGGAGGCCGCGTTGCGCGGCCGGGAGATCGAGTGCGGCGTCCTGGAGTTCGAGGACGGCCCCCGGGCCTCCGTGCCCGCGGAGATCCCCGCTCCCGAGGCGCACGCGTACTACGACTTCGAGGCCAAGTACATCGACTCCACGCCCGGCATCGTGCCGGCGCCGCTGACGCCACAGGAGACGGCCGAGGTGCGGCGCCTGGCGGTCGACGCCTTCGAGGCGGCGTCCTGCGAGGGCCTGGTCCGCGCGGACTTCTTCCTCACCGAGGACGGCGAGTTCGTGATCAACGAGATCAACACGATGCCCGGCTTCACGCCCATCTCGATGTATCCGCAGATGTGGCAGGCGAGCGGGGTGAGCTACCCGGAGCTCATCGACCGGCTGGTGCGGGCGGCGCTGCGCAGGTCGACGGGTCTGCGCTGAACCGGCCCTGAGGCACGGCGCTCAGGAGGCGATCCCCTCGGGGATCGCCTTCTTGACCGCGGCGGCCAGATCGATCAGCACCCCGGAGCTGTCCGGCCCCTCCGGCACGCGCACTTCCACGTACGCCTCCCGGTTGGCGGTGGTGAAGACGTGCCCCCCGTCGTCCTGCTTCTCCATCAGCCAGTCGACCCCGTTCACACCCCCGGCGACCGCATCCGGGTCATGCCCGTCGGCCACCTTCGGATCGACCATCTTCGGCGGCTGCGGAACACCGCAGCGAAGTATGATCGCCGGGCTGCCCCAGCCCGCCGTCAGTGCCGACGCGGGCTCGGGATCCTCGCGCCGCTCACCGTCCACCCGCGCGGGCAGTACCTTGTCCAGGTTCCGGCACAGTTCCGTGACCTTCGCGCCCGGACTGGGAACCGCCGCCGACGCGCCGTCGTCTGCTGAGGAACAGCCCGCGGCAGTGATCAACAGTGCGAGAGCGGGCAGGCGGAACACGCGGAAGGCACAAGGGTGCCGGTGACGGAGAGAGTTCACCGGCTCAGGGTAGACGGGGGCTACAGATGGACGACCGGGCAGGTCAGGGTGCGGGTGATGCCGTCCACCTGCTGGACCTTGGCGACCACCAGGCGACCGAGATCGTCGACGGTGTCGGCCTGCGCCCGCACGATCACGTCGTACGGTCCCGTCACGTCCTCGGCCTGGATGACCCCAGGGAGCTTGCTGATCGTCTCGGCGACGGTCGACGCCTTGCCGACCTCCGTCTGGATCAGGATGTACGCCTGTACCACGGAACCTCCAGGGCGGCCACGAGGATCATGTGGGGAAAAGGAACGCCACGGTATCGCGTCGCCGCTCACCGCGGGGAGACCTGTGGGGACCGGGTCTTGCGTGCCGGGGTACAGGTCGGGCACAACGTGACGGTCACTTCGACCGTAGCGAGGACTGAGATGCCTCGCGACCGGGCACGAACAGGGACAGAAGGGGAGAAAGGGCAATGAAGGGCACTGTTGGTGAGCTCGGTGAGTTCGGGCTCATCAGGGAGCTCACCTCCCGTCTGACCACCACCCCGGCGGTCCGGGTCGGCCCCGGCGACGACGCCGCCGTGGTGGCCGCGCCCGACCGCAGGGTGGTGGCGAGCACGGACATCCTGGTGGAGGGCCGGCACTTCCGCCGGGACTGGTCGACGGCCTACGACGTGGGCCGCAAGGCGGCCGCGCAGAACCTCGCGGACATCGCCGCCATGGGTGCCGTACCGACCGCGCTGCTGCTCGGTCTGGTCGTCCCGGCCGAGCTGCCGGTGACGTGGCCGAGCGAGCTGATGGACGGCCTGCGCGACGAATGCCAGGTGGCGGGTGCCGCCGTGGTCGGCGGTGACGTCGTACGCGGCGACTCCATCATGGTGTCGATCACCGCGCTCGGCGATCTGCGCAACCAGGAGCCGGTGACGCGGGCGGGCGCACAGCCCGGCGACCTCGTCGCCGTGACCGGCTGGCTGGGCTGGTCGGCGGCCGGCTACGCGGTGCTGGCCCGGGGGTTCCGCTCGCCGCGGGCGTTCGTGGAGGCCCACCGGCGCCCCGAGCCGCCGTATCACGCGGGTCCGGCCGCCGCCGGGCTCGGGGCGACCGCGATGTGCGACGTGAGCGACGGGCTGATCGCCGACCTCGGGCACATCGCCGAGGCCAGCAAGGTACGGATCGACGTCCGCTCCGGGGCGATCGACATACCGTCCCAGATGAACGACATCGGGCAGGCCGTCGGTGTCGACCCGATGCAGTGGGTGCTGACCGGGGGAGAGGACCACGCGATCGTGGCGACCTTCCCGCCGGACGTGAAGCTGCCGGCCCGCTGGAAGGTCATCGGCGAGGTCCTCAACCCCTCGGCACTGCCCCAGGTGACGGTCGACGGGGCGCCGTGGACCAGCAAGGGCGGCTGGGACCACTTCGGGGACCTCGAGTCATGATCCCCCATGTCCTCACGGTGGCGGGCTCCGACTCCGGCGGAGGCGCCGGCATCCAGGCCGACCTGAAGACGATGCTCGCGCTCGGCGTGCACGGCATGAGCGTCATCACGGCGGTGACCGCGCAGAACTCCCTCGGCGTGCAGGGCGCTTGGGAACTTCCGGTGGAGGCCGTGCGCGCCCAGTACCGCAGCGTCGTCGACGACATCGGCGTCCAGGCGGTGAAGACCGGCATGCTCGCCTCCGCCGAACTCGTGGAGGCGGTGGCCGACTTGATCGCGGGGACGGACGCCCCGGCGGTCGTCGACCCAGTGGGCGTCTCCAAGCACGGCGACCCCCTGCTCGCCGCGTCCGCGCTGGACGCCGTCCGTACGAAGCTGCTGCCGGCGGCGACGGTCGCCACGCCGAACCTCGACGAGGTCGCCCAGCTGACGGGCGTGCGCGTCGAGTCGGAGGGGGAGATGCGGCGGGCCGCGGCGGCGGTGCTGGGCTTCGGCCCGCGCTGGGTGCTGATCAAGGGCGGCCATCTCTCCGGGGACGCCGTGGACCTGCTCACGGACGGTTCCGAGGAGCACTGGCTGCGGGCGCCGCGGCACGACAACCGCCACACCCACGGCACCGGCTGCACGCTCGCCTCCGCGATCGCCTCACGGCTCGCGAAGGGGGACTGCGTACCGGTGGCGGTGGCGGCGGCGAAGGAGTACGTCACCGGGGCCGTCGAGGCCGGGTTCGCGCTCGGCGGGGGCATCGGTCCGGTGGATCATGGCTGGCGGTTCCGGGGCGGGGCTGAGCGCCGAGGTGCCGCGTCCAGGGATGGGGCCTGAGCGGTCGAGGCACGGCTTTCGGGAGGCGGTTCCTCGAGTCCGGACGCGGTGTTCAGGGGGCGGCCTCCTGAGTGTCCGGGCCTGAGCGTCCGGGCACGGGGTCCAGGGGCGGCGCCCCTGATCCCGGGCACCGCAAAGAGCCGGTCCACCAGGGGTGGACCGGCTCTGCAGCGAACCAGCAGTGGCCGCGCGCTAGCTGAGCGTCAGCGCGAGACCTTGCCGGCCTTGATGCACGAGGTGCAAGCGTTCACGCGCTTCGGCGTCCCGCCCACCACGGTACGCACACGCTGGATGTTCGGGTTCCAGCGACGGGACGTACGGCGGTGCGAGTGCGAGATGTTGTTGCCGAAGCCCGGCCCCTTGCCGCAGACGTCGCAGTTGGCAGCCACGGGTCACTCCAAAGACTTCAGATGCACTTACGGTTGATCCCGGCATGCCGGGATCGAGATCCTGCGACTCCAGGAGCCGGTGAGATCTGAGTGGCGCTGCCAGGGGGAAAGCCCGATCAGATCGGGCAACCGGAGCAGCATACAACGGCTGCACCCGTACAACGAAACTAGCACGGCAGCTCAGGGGCCCGCCCTCGGCCCTCTTCCGGTGGAGAGCGCTCCGGGGTCTACGCTGCGTGCCACGTCCAGCAGCTCAGGGAGGCGCGGTGGCGCAGGTGCCGCAGACATTCTTCGATGCTCTCGCGGTGCGCACCTGGTGCGGTCTCGCGCTCGAGACCCTGGGGCGGGCGCGGGAGGAGATCGACGCGATCAACGTCTATCCGGTCGCGGACGGGGACACCGGTACGAATCTCTATCTGACCGTGGAGTCCGCGGTCGGCGCGGTCGAGGCGGTGTTCGCGGGGCACGCGGCGGGCCCTTCGGGCGTGGCTGACTCCGGCGTGGAGGGTCCGACCCTCGCCGACGCCGCCCGGGCGATGGCGCACGGGGCGCTCATCGGTGCCCGGGGGAACTCCGGGACGATCCTGGCGCAGCTGCTGCGCGGCATGGCCCAGGTGCTGGCCGGCGACGACACCGCCCGTGCCGACGGTCGGGGCCTGCGGCTCGCGCTGCGGCACGCGGCCGACTCCGCCCGCCAGGCCGTGGCCCATCCCGTCGAGGGCACCGTCCTCACCGTCGCCACGGCCGCCGCCGACGCCGCGGACCGTGCCGAGGGCGACTGCGGGACGGTGGCCCGTGCGGCCTACGAGGCAGCCCGCACGGCCCTCGCCGCGACCCCGGGCCAGCTGCCCGTCCTGGAACGCGCCGGGGTGGTCGACGCCGGCGGGCGCGGGCTGGTGGCGGTGCTCGGGGCGCTGGTGGAGACGTTCACGGGGGAGAGGCCGCGGGCGGTGACGGCGAGTGCGGTGACGGGCGCGGGCGGCGCGGCGCCCGCAGTGAGCGTGCCGGGGGCCCGGGGCTCCGGGCCCGTCGCCTCTCCGGGACCGAAGGGGGCGCACGCGCGCGTGGCTCCCGGACAGGCCGGCGGGCCGCCGACACCGGGCACGCGCCCCGGCCCGGCCGACGGCCCCAGCGGGGGCGTGGCGCCCGCCGGGGCGGGCAGCCCGGAGCCGGAACCCCGTACCGGTTCGGCGGACGGCCCCTACGGAGGCCCGGGGCCCGCCCAGGTGGACAGCCCGGGGTCAAGATCCCGTACCGGCTCGGCCGACGAGCCGCAGGCACGCGTGGAATCCGCCGTAGGCCTCGCCGAATCCGTCGCAGGCCCCGCCCCGGCCGCCGGCGAGACGGAGGAGTGCGGCGACAGCGGCGGCCAGCCCGGTCATGACGGCCCCGCCTTCGAGGTGATCTACCTCCTGGAGGCCGAGGACGCCGCCGTGACGCGGCTGCGGGAGCGGCTCGACGGCCTCGGGGACTCGCTCGTCGTGGTCGGCGGGGACGGGCTGTGGAACGTCCACGTCCATGTCGACGACGCGGGCGCCGCCGTCGAGGCCGCCATCGAGGCCGGGCGGCCGTACCGGATCCGGATCACGCACTTCGGCGCCGGTGACGTGCACACCACCGGCGCCGAGCGGCCGCCCCGGGAGCGTGCCCAGCGGGCCGTCGTGGCCGTCGTGCCCGGCGAGGGGCTGGCCGGGCTGTACACCGAGGCGGGCGCGACGACCGTGCTCGCCCGCCCCGGGGAGCCGCCCGCGAGCGGAGAGCTCGTGCAGGCCGTACGGCGGGCCCACGCGCGCGAGGTCGTGCTGCTCCCCAACGACGCCGAGCTGCGCCACACCGCCGCGGCGGCGGCCGAGCAGGCCCGTACGGAGGGCATCCGCGTGGCCCTCATCCCGACCCGCTCGGCGGTCCAGGGCATCGCGGCGCTGGCCGTGCACGAGCCGGAGCGCCGTTTCGACGAGGACGTCGTGTCGATGACCTCGGCGGCCGGTGCCACCCGCTACGCCGAGGTCACCGTCGCCGAGACCCAGTCCTGGACGATGGCCGGCATCTGTCAGGCCGGTGACGTCCTCGGGCTGATCGACGGCGACGTGGCCGTGATCGGCTCGGACGTCACGGCCACCGCCGAGACCGTCCTGGACCGCATGCTCGCGGCCGGGGGCGAGATGGTCACCCTGGTGCTCGGCGACGAGGCGCCCGACACCGTCGCCGAGCACTTGGAGGGACGGGTCCGTGAGGGGTACCTCGCCGTCGACACGGTCGTCTACCGGGGCGGACGGCAGGGGGCGCTGCTCCTCATCGGCGTGGAGTGAGCGGGACCGGCGGTCAGTCGTCCGCCGCGAGGCGGAGCATCTGCTCCGCCTCCGCCCGCCGGGCCCGCACCGCCGAGCGGCCCGCACCGTCGGCCCCGGTGGTGTCGAAGCCGTCGTAGGCCTCCAGCACCGCACGCGCGCGTGCCATCGCGTCGGCGGGGCGGTCCAGCTCGATCTCCAGCCAGCCCGCGGTGAGTTCGGCGCCGGTACGACTGTGCAGGGCGTCGTCGCCGAGGGAGGCGAACACCTCTGCGGAGCTGCGCAGTTGGGACAGGGCTTCCTCGAACACGGCCCGGACGCAGGCGTCGTCGGCGTCCCCTGAGACGGATCGGGCCAGGAGGTCACCGAACTGCCGGTGAGTGTCGCCGAGTTCGGTGACGTACTGCTGCCGCGACTCCTCGTCGGCTGCCGTACCCCGCGCCGCCTCGCACTCCCGGAACGCGTCCGCCATCAGGCCCCGGGCCTGCGCCAGGCCGTCCGGTGCACGCAAGGCCGTCCAGGCACGGGCACGCAGGGAGCGGATCAGGCCTTGGGCGTTGCCGAGTTCGCGCCACAAGTCCCCCGCGCGCGCGTAGGCCCGGTCCGCCTCTGCGGCCATGCCGGCCTGCCCGAGGGACTCCCCGGCCAGGTGGGCGAGGGTCGCGTGGTCGTGCTGCTCGGGCCAGGTACGGGCGATCTCGGCGGCCCGCAGCCGCCGTTCGGCAGCCGCGCGGTGCTCGCCGAGTTCGCTCAGGCAGTCGCCGAGCCACCACAGCGTCTGCACGACCGCCCCGTCGCCGTGCGTCTCGGCGGTCAGGTCGGGCAGCGCCGACTCCAGCACCTCGGCGGCCTCGGCCCACCGCCCCTGCCGTAGCAGGAATCCGCCGAGCTGCTGCCGCGCCCAGGCGCCCAGCGTCGCCCCCTCGCCCCCCTCGTCGGCCCAGTGCGCCGCCTCCAGGGCGTGCTCGGCTGCCTCCACGACCTCGCCCCGGCCGCCCGTCAGCTCGGCGAGCTGGAGGTGCAACTGGGCCCGTCCGGGCGCCTCCAGATGCGGCCCGCCGTGCTCCAGGGCCGCTCGCAGCGCCCGTTCCGCCTCCGCCATGTCGCCGAGGTGGTGGGCCAGGGAGGCCAGCCGGGCCTCGTACTCCACCGCGAACCACGGCAGCCCCGCCGCGACGAACGCCGCCGCACCCCGCGCGAACAGCTCCGCGGCCGTTTCCAGGTCCCCGGCCAGCCCCGCCAGCTCGGCGAGCATCGCCTGTGCCTCGGCGGCCCGCGCCGCCAGTCGCACGTCCTCGTTGTCCCGTCCGTCGACGAGCGCGAGAACCTCCCGGACGGCGGCTTCGGCCTCGGCGTGCGTGGTCTCCGGCCCGGCTTCCGGGGTGTGGGTGTGCGTGGTCTCCGGCCCGGCTTCCGGGGTGTCGGCGTACATCGCCTCAGGCCCGGAGCTCCCCGCTTCGCCGCGTGCGGTGCCCGGCCCGGAACCCCCGCGCTCGGCGAGCACGATCTCCGGCCCGGCCTCCGAGCTCTCGCCGAGCATGGCCTCAGGCCCGGAGCCCGTGACGTGGCCCGGCACCCCGTCGGGGCCGTCGCTCCCGGCGTCGGCCGGAACCGCCTCCGCGCTCAACCCCCCTGCCGCGTGCGCCCGGCGCACCAGGATCCGGGCCCTGCCCATCAGGACGGACGCCGTCTGCCGTATCCCCGTGTCGCCGGCGGCGTACAGCGCGCGGATCTCCTCGCAGGGCCCGGCCACGGCCGCGACCGCCCCGTCCACGTCACCGGCCAGCGCGCGGACATACGCCGCGCGCGAGCGCGCCGCCAGGGCCTCGCCCGGGTCGCCCGCCTCCGCGTACAGCCCGGCAGCCTCCTCGAACAACGCCGACCCCTCGGGGCCGAGGCCCATCGCCGCGTGGTCGGCGATCTCGGCCCGGTCGCGCGGGTCCAGCTCGGCGCCCTCCGCGGCCTCGGCGACCGCGGCCCAGGCCTCCATGGCGTTCGGCTGCAGGTGGTCCGACAGGCGCCGGGCCTCGGCCAGCAGCGCGGGCAGATCCGGCTGCCCGGTGGCGGGGGCCGGGACCGCCGGGGGAGCGGGCGGCGGGGCCGGCCGTACCGACCGCACGCCCAGGGGCAGCCGTTCCGCCAGCGGCTTCCGCGCCATACGCGCGCGTGCCCGCTCGCTGACGTGCGTCGTGCCGTTGCGCTCGTCGAAGCGTCCCGCCAGCGCGAGAGCTTCCGCACGCGCGTGTGCGGCGAGTTCGCGGGCGGTCCACTCCCGGCCGGCCGGGCCGGGCACCTGCCGGTCGCCGAACCCGAGCCCGGTCAGGCGGTCCATGAGCAGCGCCACCACGCTCATGAAGTCCAGCTTGCTCTGCGGGTGCCCGTCGTCGGTGAAGTACGCCGGCCGCTCGGCGAGCAGCTCCAGCCCGCGCGCCTCGTTGCCGGTCAGCGCGCAGAACTCCACGTGGTCCGCGTACGCGCCCCGCATGCTCTCCATGGCCCGTACGAGCCGGAAACCCCGCAGATGGCCGGCCCGGGCCTCGTCCGGGCGGCCCAGCCGCAGCAGCGGCACCAGGGAGGACGCGAGGACCGTGTGCGGCTCGTGGGCGCAGGTGTACTCGCCCTCCAGCACCGGCCGCCACAGCTCCAGGGCCTCCGCGTCCCTGCCCAGCTCCGCCTGCCACCAGCCCTGCGCGTGCAGCTCGCACGCGTGGCAGTCGGCCATGTCGTCCCGGTCGGCGGCCAGCCACGCGGCGTACGCCCGCTCGGCCCGCGCCACGTCCCCGACATGCGCGGCCACATGGTGCTCCGCGCTGCGCACCGCCCGCTCGGAGTGCCCGGCGAGCCGGTAGCGGTGCTCCATCTCGCCGAGCCACTTCTCGATCGAAGCGAGCGGGATGTGCGGCTGATCGAGCATGCCGGACGACACCCACTTGAAGACCCAGTGCAGCGCGTGGGTCTCGTATGCGTCGAAGTCCTCGGGCCGTTCGTCCCACATGCGCAGCAGACGCGCGAAGGGGACGAACATCTTGCCCTTCTCGGAGCTGTAGTTGTAGACCTTCAGCTGGTGTCCGAGCGCCTCGATCACGGCGAGCGGGATGTTCAGCTTCTCGGCCGCCGTCAGCAGCTCCTCCGCGCGCGCGTTGCGGGCCGGTCCCTCGGGCTGGTCGGAGTTCTCCGCCATCGCCCGGCGCAGGGCGTCGAAGTCCGTGATCTCCCTCATGCCTGACCGTCCTCGCTGTGCGTGGCCCACTCCAGGAGGCCGATGAACGCGCGGTTGAGCAGCGCCGAGTCGGCGGGTCCGAGCGGCCGCTGCGCCATCAGCAGTGCCTGCCCGTACAGCGACTCCGTGGCGGTGCCGATCAGCTCCGGGTCGTGCAGCGAGCTGATCCGCCGGACCAGCGGGTTGAGGTGGTTGAGCACCAGACGCGCGCGGGGAGCGCTGTCCCGCAGCGAGCCGAGAATGCCCGCCCACAGGTCGTCGGCCTGCTCCTCGGCGTCCGCCCGGGCCTGTTCGTGCCGGGCGTCCCGGTCGTCGAGGTGCAGCGCGGGCACGGAGAGCGGGTGGAAAGCCCGCAGCACGACGTCGCAGCCGAGCGGGTCCAGCCGGGCCCGCGCGGCCGCCAGGAAACCGGACACGGCCAGCTCCTCCGACGGATCGACCGCGTCCAGATGCGCGGTCACCGTCTCCGCGTCCAGCTCGGCGACGACGGTCCCCGGCCGTACCGAGGGCAGCGCCTCCACCAGCTCGCTGTCGTACGTGTAGCCGCCGTTGATCACGCCGATGCCCTGCGCCGACGCGATCGGCGCGACCTGCCGGTATTCCTCCACCGTCCGCGTGAAGTGCACCACCGGGTGCCTTTGTGCGAACTCCTCCAGCGACAGCCGCCCGTCGGTCGTCTCGAACGGCAGCCACGGCAGCATCGTGCGCAGCATCTCCCGGTCGTGCCGGGCCAGCGACTTCACGCCCAGGTGGTGCACCGACAGGAACGCCGCGAGCCGCTCCGGATCACCGGCCGCCAGCCCCGTCAGCCAGGCGCGGATCCGCTCGCCCAGCACCTCCCGTACGGCCGCCAGCGTCTCGTCCTCGTACAGCGACTCGCGCGAGGCCGTGGGCCGCAGACTGTCCGTGTCGAGCACACAGCGCACGAAGAACGCCCAGTCGGGCAGCAACTGTTCGGCCCGCTCGGTCAGCAGCATCCCCTTCAGGTGCACACGGTGCCCCGCGCGCTGGGCCGGGCTGACCGCCGACGGCAGCACGTACGCCACCCCGCGGACGCCGGCCAGCGGCACGGACAGGTCGACCGTGTCCAGCGGTGTGAAGCCGAACAGATCGTGGCAGTGCCGGGCGAGGGCGACGCGGCGGGCGGCCGGGCCCGGAAAGGGACGGTCCCAGGGCGCCGGGAGGTCGGTGACCGCCTCCTCGCCGACCCGGACGTCGTACGGCAGCAGCGACCCGAAGTCCCGGGCCAGCGCCTCGACCCGCTCGGGCGCGAGCCACTCCGCCGCCCCGGCCCGGGCCATCAGGTGCACGGTGGTGCCCGGTTCGGTCCGCTCGGCGTCCGGCAGCGTCCGCACGGTGTACGAACCGTCGTCGGACGCCGTCCACTCCACCGGCGGCGCTCCGGGCGTACGGGCGCTGCGGCTGACCACCCGGATCCGCTCGGCGACGACGAAACAGGCCAGCAGGCCGATGCCGAACTGCCCGAGGAAGTCCGACCTGGCCTCCTGGAGTCCCTCGGCGCGCTTGGAACTGCGCCCGATGGTGGCGAGCAGGCTGTGCACGTCCGCCTCGGTGAGGCCCACGCCGGTGTCCTCGACACGCAGGGCGCCGCCCTCCGCGTACAGCCGCACCCGGGCCGGAGCGTCGGGTTCCGTCGCGCGCCGGGCGGTGATGGCGTCCACGGCGTTCTGCAGCAGCTCCCGCAGATACACCTTCGGGCTGGAGTAGAGGTGATGGGAGAGCAGGTCCACCAGACCACGCAGGTCGACCTGGAACGTATGCGGTGACTGGGGCGAATGGGATGCCTGGGATGCCTGTGAGTTCTGGGAGTCCATCTTCACGGCGCCGGTGGGGGACTCGCGACGGCGCGGGGTCGGGCGGTCCCGGTGGGGCGGTGACCGCGAAAGAGGGCCGGGAGCGCGTCATCCTAAGGCCCGAACCAGCCGCCTGACCAGGGATTTCCGGGATCTTTACGACGACCGCGGCCGCGGCCTGCGGGCCGCTGTCAGTGGCGTGGTGTGCAATGGATCTCGTGCCCGCACTGGAAGAACCCCTGCGACAACCGCTGAAGTCGGTGCTCGGCCCCGCCACCGCGAAGGTGATGGCCGAGTATCTCGGCCTGCTCACCGTCGGCGACCTGCTCCACCACTACCCGCGCAGGTACGAGGAGCGCGGCCAGCTCACCCATCTCGCCGACCTCCCCATGGACGAGCACGTCACGGTGGTCGCCCAGGTCGCCGACGCCCGGCTGCACACGTTCGCCTCCGCCAAGGCCCCGCGCGGCAAGGGCCAGCGCCTGGAGGTCACGATCACGGACGGCAGCGGCCGCCTCCAACTGGTCTTCTTCGGCAAAGGCGTTCACAAGCCCCACAAGGAGCTCCTGCCGGGCATCCGCGCGATGTTCGCGGGCAAGGTCTCCCTTTTCAACCGCCGCCTGCAACTCGCCCACCCCGCCTACGAGTTGCTGCGCGGCGACCCCGAGGAGTCCGTCGAGACCTGGGCGGGAGCCCTGATCCCGATCTACCCGGCCACCGCCAAGCTGGAGTCCTGGAAGATCGGCAAGGCGCTCCAGACGGTCCTTCCCACCGCACAGGAGGCCCTCGACCCGCTCCCGGACTCCCTGCGCCGGGGCCGCGGCCTGGTCCCCCTCTCCGAGGCCCTCCTGAAGATCCACCGCCCGCACACCAAGGCGGACATCGAGGAAGCCCGCTCCCGCCTCAAGTGGGACGAGGCCTTCGTCCTCCAGGTCGCCCTCGCCCGCCGCCGCCACGCGGACGCCCAACTCCCCGCCGTCCCGCGGAAACCCACCCCGGACGGCCTCCTCACGGCCTTCGACGCCCGCCTCCCGTTCACCCTCACCGACGGCCAGCAGCGGGTCTCCCGGGAGATCTTCGACGACCTGGCGACCGACCACCCGATGCACCGGCTGCTGCAGGGGGAGGTCGGAAGCGGAAAAACAATGGTCGCCCTGCGCGCCATGCTCGCCGTGGTCGACGCCGGCGGTCAGGCCGCCATGCTCGCGCCCACCGAAGTGCTCGCCCAGCAGCACCACCGGTCGATCGTCGAGATGATGGGCGAGCTGGCCGAGGGCGGCATGCTGGGCGGGGCCGAGCAGGCCACCAAGGTCGTGCTGCTCACCGGCTCCATGGGGGCCGCGGCCCGCCGCCACGCCCTGCTGGACCTCACCACCGGCGAGGCCGGCATCGTCATCGGCACGCACGCGCTGATCGAGGACAAGGTGCAGTTCCACGACCTGGGCCTGGTCGTGGTCGACGAACAGCACCGCTTCGGCGTCGAGCAGCGCGACGCCCTGCGCGGCAAGGGCAAACAGCCCCCGCACCTCCTGGTCATGACGGCCACGCCCATCCCGCGCACGGTCGCGATGACGGTCTTCGGCGACCTGGAGACCTCCGTCCTCGACCAGCTCCCGGCCGGCCGTTCCCCGATCGCCAGCCATGTCGTCCCGGCCGCGGACAAGCCCCACTTCCTGGCCCGCGCCTGGGAGCGGGTCCGCGAGGAGGTGGAGAACGGCCATCAGGCGTACGTGGTCTGCCCCCGCATCGGCGACGAGGAGGACGACCCGAAGAAGGCCGGGAAGAAGAGGCCCGCCGGATCCCCGGAGGACGCCGCGGAGAAACGCCCGCCGCTCGCCGTCCTCGATGTGGCGGACCAGCTGGGCAAAGGCCCGCTGCGGGGCCTCCGGGTCGAGGTCCTGCACGGCAGGATGCACCCCGACGACAAGGACGCGGTCATGCGCCGCTTCGCCGCCGGCGAGACCGACGTCCTGGTCGCCACGACGGTCATCGAGGTCGGCGTCAACGTCCCGAACGCCACCGCCATGGTGATCATGGACGCCGACCGCTTCGGCGTCTCGCAGCTCCACCAGTTGCGTGGCCGCGTGGGCCGTGGCTCGGCCCCCGGCCTCTGCCTCCTGGTCACCGAGATGCCCGAGGCGAGCGCCGCCCGCCAGCGCCTCAACGCGGTCGCCTCCACCCTCGACGGCTTCGAGCTCTCCCGCATCGACCTCGAGCAGCGCCGCGAGGGTGACGTCCTCGGCCAGGCCCAGTCGGGCGCCCGCACCAGCCTGAGGGTGCTCGCGGTCATCGAGGACGAGGAGATCATCGCGGAGGCCAGGGAGGAGGCAGCGGCTGTCGTGGCGAAGGACCCGGAGCTGACCCGCCTTCCGGGCCTGCGCACGGCACTGGAGGCCCTGCTGGACGAGGAGAGGGAGCAGTATCTGGAGAAGGGGTGACGCAGGGCCCCCGAGGGGCGCGGGGCCGGAGTCCCGCTGCGGCTACCGCCGCGCGGGCGCGACCAGCCACACTGATACGTGAAGCCGTCCACGACCAAGGACCACAGATGACCCGCGTGATCGCCGGCGCAGCCGGCGGGCGCCGCCTGGCCGTCCCGCCAGGAACAGGAACCCGTCCCACCTCGGACCGTGCCCGCGAGGGCCTCTTCTCCACCTGGCAGTCCCTCCTCGGCGGCCCTCTGGACGGCGAGCGCGTCCTGGACCTCTACGCGGGATCAGGAGCCGTCGGCCTGGAGGCCCTCTCCCGCGGTGCCGGCCATGCCCTCCTCGTCGAGGCCGACGCCAAGGCCGTCCGCACGGTCCGCGGCAACGTGACGTCCCTCGGACTCCCCGGCGCCGAAGTCAGATCGGGCAAAGCGGAGCAGATCATCCGCGCGACACCCCCCGGCGTCCCGTACGACCTCGTCTTCCTCGACCCCCCGTACGCCGTCACGGACGACGATCTTCGGGAGATCCTCCTCACACTCCGCTCGGCAGGCTGGCTCGCCGAAGAAGCCCTCGTCACCGTGGAGCGCAGCACCAGGGGCGGGGCGTTCCGATGGCCCGAGGGTTTCGAACCCCTCCGGGCCCGTCGCTATGGCGAGGGAACGTTTTGGTACGGTCGCGCCGCCTCTACGTGCGAAGACGCACGATGACCGGACCGGAGAGCGAGGGAACACCAGTGCGCCGCGCCGTCTGTCCCGGGTCGTTCGACCCGATCACCAATGGACACATCGACATCATCTCCCGCGCCTCCAGACTGTACGACGAGGTCTACGTCGCGGTGATGATCAACCAGGCCAAGAGAGGCCTGTTCGAGATCGAGGAGCGGATCGACCTGATCCGCCGGGTCACCGCCGAGTACGGCAACGTCCGTGTGGAGGCCTTCCACGGCCTGCTCGTCGACTTCTGCAAGCAGCGCGAGATCCCCGCCATCGTCAAGGGCCTGCGCGCGGTCAGCGACTTCGACTACGAGCTGCAGATGGCCCAGATGAACAACGGCCTCTCCGGCGTGGAGACCCTCTTCATCCCCACCAACCCCACCTACAGCTTCCTGTCGTCCTCCCTGGTCAAGGAAGTCGCGACCTGGGGCGGGGACGTCTCCCACCTGGTGCCCGCCGAAGTCCTCCAGGCCCTCACCGAGCGGCTGCGGAAGGAGTGAACGCGCCCCGGGCGCCGCATGGGAACTGACACCTCGTCACCCGGTGTTCCCCGGCGACCCCATGGCCGTACAGTCGTCCCGTCCGTCTCCAACGCATCTGTAGAGAGTGGCGAGCACACGGTGGACGTGCAGAAGAAGCTCGACGAGATCGTCGCCGCGGTCTCCGGCGCCCGGTCCATGCCCATGTCGGCCTCGTGCGTGGTCAACCGCGCCGAACTGCTCTCGATGCTGGAGGAGGTGCGCGCGGCGCTGCCCGACTCGCTCGCCCAGGCCCAGGAGCTGATCGGCGGCCGCGAGCAGATGGTCGAGCAGGCCCGCCAGGAGGCCCAGCGGATCATCGAGAGCGCGCACGCCGAGCGCGGCTCGCTCATCTCCGGCACCGAGGTGGCCCGCCGCTCCCAGGCCGAGGCCGACCGGATCCTCAGCGAGGCCCGCCAGGAGGCCGAGGAGATCCGCGCCGAGGCCGACGAATACGTGGACTCCAAGCTCGCCAACTTCGAGGTCGTCCTCACCAAGACCCTCGGCTCCGTCGGCCGCGGCCGCGAGAAGCTCCTCGGCACCGGCCCCGGCACCGACGAGCAGGGCTACGAGGACGAGGACGCTCCCGAGCGCAGCCACGACCCGGAGACCCAGCGCCGCAGCGCCGACGAGTACGTCGACGTCAAGCTCGGCGCCTTCGAGGCGGTCCTCGCCAAGACCCTGGAGGCAGTCGGCCGCGGCCGGCAGAAGCTGCACGGCCGGATCGCCACGGACGACCTCGGCGCCCTCGCCGGCGACGCGAGCACCGTCCAGCACTCCAGCGACGCCGACTACCTCGCCGACCTCGTCGCCCTGGCGGAGCAGGAGCCCCCGGCCGAGCGGCCCGCCCAGGAGCCGGACTACGGGCAGCCGCAGCCGGCGTACTCCCCCACCTCCGGCTACGCTCCGGCGGGAGGTGCCCCCGTCCAGCAGCAGCCCGACCCCTACGGCGGCTACCCGCAGCAGGCCTACGCCGCCCAGCAGGACCAGTACGGCTACCAGCAGGCCGATCCCTACGGCTACCAGGGCTACCACCCCCAGCAGGCCGCCTACGAGCCGAACCAGGCCCAGCACCAGCAGCAGCCGCAGCAGGACCCCCAGGGATACGGCCTCGACGAGACCAGCCTGTTCGACACCAGCATGATCAGCGCCGAGCAGCTGCGGGCCTACGAGCAGGGCCGTGGCCAGGGCTGAGCACCGGATTGGGCCGACAGCGAAAGGTCCAGTATCCTGGCTCTTCGGTCGCGCGTACGTCCGCGATCAACGCTGCCCGGAACACCGAAGGGCGGCGCCCCCCTCAGCTACAGCAGACCGAAAGCAGGAATGGCCCTGAACGCCCGCCTCGACCACCGAAACCCCCTCGTGTTCGACACGCACGAGCTGGGCCGGCGGCCTGGTGCGCTGCAGCGCCTGACCCGCACGGTCGACGCCCCCAAGGACTTCGGTATCAAGGGGGTCATCGGAGTGCCGGAAGGCGCCCCGGTGGAGCTCGAACTCCGTCTGGAGTCGGTCATGGAAGGGGTGCTCGTCACAGGCACCGCCCGTGCCGCGGCCGAGGGGGAGTGCGTAAGGTGTCTGGAGCCGCTGGAGCAGCAGCTCGAAGCGGATTTCCAGGAGATGTTCTCGTACCCTGACGCCGATGACCGGGGCCGCGTGATCGCGGAACCGGGCGACGACGCCGAGGACGACGAGGACAGGCTCTTCCTCGAGGACGGCCTGTTCGACCTCGAGCCCGTGCTGCGTGATGCGGTGGTGCTCGCACTGCCGATGCAGCCGGTGTGCCAGGAAGACTGCCCTGGTCTGTGTGCCGAATGCGGCGCGCGGCTGGCGGACGACCCGGACCACCACCATGACGCCGTCGACATCCGTTGGGCGGCTTTGCAGGGACTCGCCGACACCATGTCGGACGGCGAGAAGGACGAGATGAGCGGCGGCGCGCCTCAGTCAGCACGCGCCGACGAGAAGCAGGAGAAGTAGCCGTGGCTGTTCCGAAGCGGAAGATGTCGCGCAGCAACACGCGCCACCGCCGGTCGCAGTGGAAGGCTGCGGTCCCCACCCTGGTTGCGTGCGAGCGCTGCCACGAGCCCAAGCAGCAGCACATCGCGTGCCCGTCGTGCGGCACCTACAACAAGCGCCAGGTCCTCGAGGTCTGAGCGGCTGGTGAGAGGCACTGTGTCTACGCCGAAGAAAAACTCTGCGGACAACCAGGCCTCGTCCCACACGCTTCTGGAAGGGCGGCTCGGCTACAAGGTCGAGTCCGCCCTTCTGGTGCGAGCACTGACCCACCGGTCGTACGCGTACGAGAACGGCGGTCTGCCGACCAACGAGCGCCTGGAGTTCCTCGGGGACTCCGTCCTCGGCCTCGTGGTCACGGACACGCTGTACCGCACTCACCCCGATCTGCCCGAAGGCCAGCTGGCCAAGCTGCGGGCCGCGGTGGTGAACTCGCGCGCACTCGCCGAGGTGGGCCGCGGGCTCGACCTGGGCTCCTTCATCCGGCTCGGCCGCGGTGAAGAGGGCACGGGCGGGCGGGACAAGGCGTCCATCCTTGCCGACACCCTGGAAGCGGTGATCGGCGCGGTCTATCTCGACCAGGGCCTGGACTCGGCGGCGGAGCTGGTGCACCGCCTGTTCGACCCCCTGATCGAGAAGTCCTCGAACCTCGGAGCCGGCCTGGACTGGAAGACCAGTCTCCAGGAGCTCACCGCGACCGAGGGGCTCGGCGTTCCCGAGTACCTGGTCACGGAGACCGGCCCCGACCACGAGAAGACCTTCACTGCTGCCGCCCGCGTCGGAGGCGTCTCGTACGGCACCGGCACCGGCCGCAGCAAGAAGGAGGCGGAGCAGCAGGCCGCCGAGGCAGCGTGGCGGTCCATCCGGGCCGCCGCGGACGAGCGCGCCAAGGCGGCCAAGGACGCCGAGGCGACGCAGACGGCGGCGGCGCACGCCGCCCACACGGCCGTCGACGGCAGCGTCGACGGCTGACAGCCGCCCGCCCTCACCCGGCGGTCGGCACAGCACAGCGCACCCGAGCGCCCGCCCCTGCCCGGGGCGGGCGCTCCGGTCATCCGCAGGTACGTGACGGGGGACCCCATGCCCGAGTTGCCCGAGGTCGAGGTCGTACGGCGCGGACTGGAGCGGTGGGTCGCCCACCGGACCGTCGCCGAGGCCGAGGTCCTGCACCCGCGCGCGGTGCGCCGCCACCTCGCGGGCGCCGACGACTTCGCGCACCGCCTGAAGGGCCACCGCATCGGCGTCCCGAGCCGCCGCGGCAAGTACCTGTGGCTGCCCCTGGAGGACACGGACCAGTCGGTCCTGGCCCACCTCGGCATGAGCGGCCAGCTGCTGGTCCAGCCGCACACCGCCCCGGACGAGAAGCACTTGCGCGTCCGCGTCCGCTTCACCGACGCCCTGGACACCGAACTCCGCTTTGTCGACCAGCGCACCTTCGGCGGCCTGTCGCTCCACGAGAACACCCCGGACGGGCTGCCCGACGTCATCGCCCACATCGCCCGCGACCCGCTCGACCCGCTCTTCGACGACGAGGCCTTCCACACGGCGCTGCGCCGCAAGCGGTCCACGATCAAGCGGGCCCTGCTCGACCAGTCGCTGATCAGCGGCGTCGGCAACATCTACGCGGACGAGGCTCTGTGGCGCTCCCGCGTCCACTACGAGCGCCCGACCGCGACCTTCACCCGGCCGCGCACCCTGCAGCTCCTGGGCCATGTGCGGGACGTGATGAACGCGGCCCTCGCAGTGGGCGGCACCAGCTTCGACAGCCTGTACGTCAACGTCAACGGCGAGTCGGGCTACTTCGACCGGTCGCTGGACGCGTACGGCCGTGAGGGCCTGCCGTGCCGGCGCTGCGGCACGCCGATGCGGCGGCGGACCTGGATGAACCGGTCGAGCTACTTCTGCCCGACGTGTCAGCGGGCGCCGCGCGTCGCGTCGTAACGCTCGCGCGCGGCGAGCACGTCGTCCATTTGCCCCTCCACGAAGTGGATGAGGCTTCGCAGCCGCTCGGCGACCCCGCGCCCCAGCGGCGTCAGTTCGTAGTCGACGCGAGGTGGATTGGTCGGCTGCGCCTCGCGGTGCACCAGGCCGTCGCGCTCCAGGGCGTGCAGCGTCTGGGACAGCATCTTCTCGCTGACGCCGTCGACGCGGCGGCGCAGCTCGTTGAAGCGCAGTGAGCCCTCGTACAGGGCGCCGAGCGTGAGTGCGCCCCAGCGACCCGTGACGTGCTCCAGCGTGCCGCGCGAGGGACAGGCCTTGGCGAACACGTTGTACGGGAGGTCGTCCAGCCCCTCCGTGAACTCCGGGGTGGTGGTCATATGCCCAGCGTACGCCAACGCAGCGCTAACCAACAGGTTGCACTAACCAAAAGTTAGTGCTTTCCTTTGGTTATCGTCAGTGACCTGCCTACTCCAGGAGTCCGTACGTGACCACCCCTGTTGTCTCCCTCGCCTACCACTCCGGTTACGGCCACACCGCCGTCCTCGCCGAAGCCGTCCGCGCCGGCGCCGTCGACGCCGGTGCCGAGGTGCACCTGATCAAGGTCGACGAGATCACCGAGGAGCAGTGGGCGCTCCTCGACGGCTCGGACGCCATCGTGTTCGGCTCGCCGACCTACATGGGCACCGCGTCCGGCGCCTTCCACGTCTTCGCGGAGGCCACCTCGAAGCGCTGGGCCACGCAGGCCTGGAAGGACAAGCTGGCCGCCGGCTTCACCAACTCGGCCTCCAAGAGCGGCGACAAGCTGCACACCCTGCAGTACTTCCAGATCCTCGCCGCGCAGCTCGGCATGCACTGGGTCAACCTCGGCCTGCTCCCGGGCTGGAACAGCAGCACCGGCTCCGAGCACGACCTGAACCGTCTCGGCGTCTTCACGGGGGCGGCCGCCCAGACCAACGCCGACGAGGGCCCGGACGCCGTCCACAAGGCCGACATCGCCACGGCGGAGCAGCTGGGCCGCCGGGTGGCGGAGACGGCCAGGGTCTTCCTCAAGGGCCTGGCCGCCGCCTGAGTGGCTCGTCGGCCGCCCAGAGTCGGGTGGCTCGCTCGGCCTTGAGTCGGATGGAGCGGGCATGGCGATCGAACCCGCGCGGCTAGGTGCCGCGACAGGCAACGCTCGCCCCGTCGCGACGCCCGGCACGCTCCCCCACTGCCCGAAAGGCGTGGGAGGTGCCCCCACTCGCCGCACCGGCCGAAAGCCCAAGTACATCCAGTACGAGGACTTCCGGCCGGCACGCCGAGAGCACCCTCCCCCACCCTCGAACCGCGCTTCGCACGGCTCGGGCGGGAGGCACCCCCACGACGTCGCTCCTTGACGGGCAAACGTTGCCTGCCGCGGCACCAGCTTGGAAGATCGCGTACGCGGGTTGGGCCGTGCTGGTTCGCTGGCCTGTGCGTTTCGTCGCTACATACGGCGTCTGTCGCGCAGGTACGGCGGTACGAGGAATCTTGGCCTGTTGAACACGGCTATGGAGGCGATGGCGAGCCAGCAGACCAACATCAGGATGAAGAACACGGTCCCGACCGTCTCCAGGGCCCCTCGAACCGTGCCCCAGGCCTCGGCGCCGAGAAACGAGATCATCATGACGGCCAGGCAGGTGAACATGCCGGCGACGGGCACGATGCCGCGTGTGACTGCCCAGGCTCCGTGCTTGCCGAGCTTGGCCCACCCGGCGGCTTCCGTCCGCGCCCGGTCAGGGTAGCGCCACACCATGGCGGCGCTCCGGACCATGTACCCGCCCAGAGTGACGAACCCAAAACAGGCCACAATCCCCATGAGCTCCCCTTCTCGGAGTGCTGCAGCAACAAGACTGCGACGCCTGTCAGCGCTCAGGGGGATGGGCTGCCGCTGGACTGGCGTGCCGCCCGGCTGATCCCACCGCCGGGCTCGAGTCCGCGCGCCGCTGCCGCACCACGGACATAGCCGCGACGACCGAGACCATCAGGAAGAGCAGGGAGCCTCCGCCCGACATCACCGCCAGTACGGCTGCCCCGCCGCCCCCGACATCATCTTCACGGGCGACTACCTGTGGATCGTCCGCCTGGTACCGGACGGTCAGTGGGCTGCCGACGGAGCTCTTGCCGCCACCGCTGCCTACCGGAAGATCCGCCACCACGGTCCGTCCATCGGCCTCGAACTTGACCCGGCAGTGGCCAGCCATGCACGAGCCACTCGTATGCAACGTCGCACGAGCCCGCTCGCCGTCTTGGAGAGAGCGTAGGTGCTGGGCTGCCGGAAGCATCACCAGCGCCGACAGCGCGCCCAGTAGCAGCGTGAGCACCAGCGACCCCAGTAGGGACGCGCGAGGCCCTGAGCTGCCGTTCTGCTGGTGCGCGCTGGAGGCTCTTGCGTTCGATATGCCGTTCAGGACGCTCACCATCCGTTTCAGTTGGCGTCGAGACGGTGTGCCACGTCTCACACGTGGAGTGCACTTCGTACCCGTGTTCAGAACAGGGTAAAAAGTCTGGCGATGTGGCATGAGGTGCTGATTCGGCACATCGGACACGGACCGGCTGCCTGCTGTCGGCAACGAAGGTCGGCGGAGCGGCTTTGGGCTGGAGTGCTTTGGGGCGAGTCATCATGGCCCGTAAGCCTCCGGCGAGTCGGGCAGTCTGTGGACCTGCCCGTAACAGCACGACGTTGGGGCCATGGTCTTCGAGGCTCGCGCCAAAGTGGCTCCGTTGCAGCCGTGGAGCCGACCGCCCCAGCCCCTATGCGCTCGGCCGGTCTTCGGCTCGACCACGGCGCCCGTTCGCCTGGTGCGCGGTGGCCGTGCCTGCCCGGTCTGTGGTGACCGACGTTGTGCGGTCCCGACCGAGTGCGCGACCGAGGACGCGAACCGCGCCTGGGGGAGTGCGCCGACTTCAGCGGCTCTGGTTACGACACCACCGGCTTCGACATCTGGTGCCCACCGCGACGCTCGTACCCCCGGGGCCCTTGACAGGCGCCTGGGCGACAAGATCGGCGCCTACCCGATCCGGCACGAGAACGGACCCCGTGACGCCTTCTGCCAGACCGTGGATGACGCCCTGTTCGCCGAGGACACCGCTCCGTCGCCCCTGAGGCCGTGGCTGGTGCTGCGGCCTCTTTGGGTACCGACCCGATCACCCTGGCCGGCCTGCTTCGGGTGGCGAACTCGTCCGGCTTCGGGAGGGCCAGACTGTCACCCGAGACGCCCAGACCGGTGAGGTGCTCTACCTCAGTAGCCGAAGTTCTGGGTCCACCAGGGGCCGCCGGAACCGAACTCGACACCGACGCCCAGCGTCTTGAAGTCGCAGTTCAGTATGTTCGCGCGGTGGCCGGGGCTGTTCATCCAGGCGTCCATCACGGCAGCGGCGTCGGCCTGGCCGCGGGCTATGTTCTCGCCGCCGAGGTTGGATATCCCGGCCTTCTCGGCCCGGTCCCAGGGCGTGCGGCCGTCCGGGTCGGTGTGGTCGAAGAAGCCCCGCGCGGCCATGTCCTCGCTGTAGCTCTGGGCCAGGCCGGCCAGCGCGCTGTTCGCGGCGACCGGGCTGCAGCCCACCTTGGCCCGCTCCTCGTTCACGAGCTGGAGCACCTGGGCCGCCGTGGCGGACTCCCCGGAGAGGGCGGCGGAGGATCCGGGCTTCGCCGGCGCCTTCGTGGCCGTACGGGAGGGTGTGTCGTCCGGCTTTTCGTTCGGGGTGGCCGTCGGCTTCTTCTTCTCCGGAGTCTTCTCCGGCGTCTTGTCCGGCGTCTTGTCAGGCTTCTCCGGCGTCTTCGTCGGCGCGGCCGACGACTTCGAGGCGGACGGCGACGGCGAGAGGGTGCGCTCCGCGTCCCGGCTGGTGGGCGCGCCGTCCCGGTCGTCGGCGCTGCCGGAGGTGCCGCCCTGCTCGATCGGGGTGTTCGTCGGCGTGTTCCCGGCCTGCACCTTGTCGGCGCCGCCGTTGCCACCCAGTTGGTAGTTCTCCAGGCCGGGCACCGCGCCCGTGGCGACCGCGACCGTGCCCAGTGCCACGGCGGCGGACACGCCGAGCAGCCCGGTGCGCATCGGCCGCGCGGCCTTCTTCCGGCGGCGGTGCGTGCCCGCGCGGCGGGCGCCGCTGTCGGGCGTGAAGCCGTCGCTCGCGAAGCCGTCGCTCGCGAAGACAGTGGTGTCCTCGAAGCGGTCACCCGCCGCCGACGTCTCCGTACCGAACAGGTAGGCCTCGCTCGTCGCGTAGGTGCCGGCGTGCGCCTCCGGGTTCAGATACGGCGCGATGCCCATCGTCGGGGCGTCGTCCGCGGTGGAGTGCAGCGGGTCGTGGTCCTCCGCGAAACCGTCGGGGTGAGTAATTCCCGTGGCGGCGCGGCCGGCGGCGGAGCGTCGGTGGCGTCCCATGTCCTGGCCTTCCTCGTCCTGGCGGTCGACTCGTCCTCGAGATCAACACCAAACTCACCAGATCGTGTGAGTTTCATATGAGATTCGTTGAGGGGGGACGGTACCGCATGGCGCACGTGGAGGAAGTGCCCGGAGGGAGATCGGGCGGTTAGGTTGCAGTCATGAGCGAGGATGTGCGACTGGTCGCCTGGGTGCGTGGACGGGTCCAAGGTGTGGGTTTCCGCTGGTTCACGCGGGCCAAGGCCTTGGAGATCGGCGGCCTGAGTGGCTTTGCTCTCAATCTGGGCGACGGGCGGGTCCAAGTGGTCGCCGAGGGCCCGCGCGAGGGCTGTGAAGGACTGCTGGAGTGGCTCGAGGGTAACGACACGCCCGGCCGCGTGGACGGTGTCACCGAGATCTGGGACACACCTCGCGGCGGCTACGACGGCTTCGCCATCCGCTGATCGCGCACCGCCGGGTGGTCTCCGGGGCGGCTGCCCGGACAGGGCCCGGGCAGCCGCCCCGGACGGAAACTTGCTGGTGATTGCCAAGAATCGCTTGCCTTGGCGGACTCCAGGCGCAAAGATGATCGCCACGCCCCGAGGGCCCCGCAGAAGCCGCAGCGCCGCCACTTCCGGCCGCGTTCGCCCGGGTTGCCCGCCAATACGGGGCGTGATCGTGTTGACCGTCAAACTTTTTGGTGAGACGCTGAAAGCACCCCGCGCACCTTAGCTGTTTGGCATGGCTGAACGGCAGTACAACTCCAGGCCCTGCCAAGACCGCGGGTGCGAATCCCTCACGACCCACACCGCATCGGTCGGTCACTCATTGTGGAGGACCATCCATCATGGCAAAGGCGCTTCTCGGTTACGTCGGCGGCTCCGACCCGCGACTCCTCGCCGAGATGCGACGGCTCCAGCAGCGCGTCCAGGACCTGGAATCCGAGCTCGTACGGATCCAGGCGGAGAACGAGGCGCTGACGGCTGCCGCTTCTCACGACAGGATCATGGAGAGCGTTGACGCACACCAGGCGGAGCCTGCGCTCACCTGATCACTGCACCGCTCCACATCGGCACAGCAGTGATGGGGAAGCCCGTCACAACCGCTAAGTTGTCAGAAGTACAAGGGACGCCACCGGCGTCCCTTCTTTCTTTCCCCCGCGCATCCATTCACCGTCTTTAACGTCTGGTCTGCCCTGCGCGTTCAGCGGCGAAACCGTGGGTTCATGGAGTGAGACGGACCCGGGCGGTAGAGTCCGGCGGCGTGCACCTCAAGGCCCTGACCCTCCGTGGGTTCAAGTCGTTCGCCTCGGCGACCACCCTCCGGTTCGAGCCGGGGATCACGTGCGTCGTCGGACCGAACGGCTCGGGCAAGTCCAACGTCGTCGACGCGCTCAGCTGGGTCATGGGCGAGCAGGGCGCCAAATCGCTGCGCGGCGGCAAGATGGAGGACGTCATCTTCGCCGGCACCACAGGCCGCCCGCCCCTGGGTCGTGCCGAGGTGTCCCTGACCATCGACAACTCCGACGGGGCCCTGCCCATCGAGTACGCCGAGGTCACCATCACGCGGATCATGTTCCGCAACGGCGGCAGCGAGTACCAGATCAACGGCGACACCTGCCGACTCCTCGACATCCAGGAGCTCCTCTCCGACTCCGGCATCGGCCGCGAGATGCACGTCATCGTCGGGCAGGGCCAGCTCGACTCCGTGCTGCACGCCGACCCCATGGGCCGCCGCGCGTTCATCGAGGAGGCCGCCGGCGTCCTCAAGCACCGCAAGCGCAAGGAGAAGGCGCTGCGCAAGCTGGACGCGATGCAGGCCAACCTCGCGCGCGTGCAGGACCTCACCGACGAGCTCAGGCGCCAGCTCAAGCCCCTCGGCCGCCAGGCCGCCGTGGCACGCCGGGCCGCAGTCATCCAGGCCGACCTGCGCGACTCCCGGCTGCGCCTGCTCGCCGACGACCTCGTCCGGCTCCGGGAAGCCCTCAAGGCCGAGGTCGCCGACGAGGCCGCGCTGAAGGAGCGCAAGGAGGCCGCCGAGCAGGAACTGCGCAGGGCGCTCCAGCGCGAGGCGCTGCTGGAGGACGAGGTTCGGCAGCTCACGCCGCGCCTCCAGCGCGCCCAGCAGACCTGGTACGAGCTCTCCCAGCTCGCCGAGCGGGTGCGCGGCACCATCTCACTGGCCGACGCCCGCGTGAAGAGCGCCACCTCCGCGCCCCCCGAGGAGCGGCGTGGACGCGACCCCGAGGACATGGAGCGCGAGGCCGCCCGCATCCGCGAGCAGGAGGCCGAGCTGGAAGCGGCCCTGGAGGCGGCCGAACGCGCCCTGGAGGACACGGTCGCCCACCGCGCCGAACTGGAGCGCGCACTGGCCCAGGAGGAACGTCGTCTCAAGGACGCCGCCCGGGCCATCGCCGACCGGCGCGAGGGCCTGGCCCGGCTCGGCGGCCAGGTCAACGCGGCCCGCTCCCGGGCGGCCTCCGCCCAGGCCGAGATCGAACGCCTGGCCGCCGCCCGCGACGAGGCGCAGGAACGTGCCGTCGCGGCCCAGGAGGAGTACGAGGTCCTCAAGTCCGAGGTCGACGGCCTCGACGCCGGTGACGTCGAACTCGCCGGGCAGTACGAGGCCGCCAAGCAGCAGCTCACCGAGGCCGAGGCCGCCCTCACGGCAGCCCGCGAGGCGACCACGGCGACGGAACGCAAGCGCGCCGCCACCCAGGCCCGCCACGAGGCCCTGGCGCTGGGCCTGCGCCGCAAGGACGGCACCGGGATGCTGCTCGCGGCGAAGGATCGTCTCTCCGGCCTCCTCGGCCCGGCGGCGGAACTCCTGACGGTGACCCCCGGCCATGAAGTCGCCCTGGCAGCGGCCTTCGGAGCGGCGGCGGACGCGATCGCCGTGACGACCCCGGCCTCGGCGGCAGACGCGATCAGACTCCTCCGCAAACAGGACGGCGGACGGGCGACTCTGCTCCTGGCTGGAGCTTCCGGCCCTGAGGGCCCGGGGGACGGCGTGAACCACCACGACGCACCCGCGGGCGAACGCCGGGACTTCGCCGCCGAGCTGGTCCGCGGCCCCGCCGAGCTGATGCCCGCCGTACGCCGCCTCCTGCGGGGGATCGTCGTCGTCGGCACCCTCGAAGACGCAGAGGACCTCGTCTACGCCCACCCCGACCTCACGGCGGTGACGGCGGAAGGTGACCTCCTCGGCTCCCATGTCGCCCACGGCGGCTCCGCGGGCGCACCCAGCCTCCTCGAGGTACAGGCCTCCGTCGACGAGGCCGCCGCCGAGCTGGAGGAGCTGGCCGTCCGCTGCGAGGAACTCACCGAGTCCCAGGCCTCGGCCGTGGCACGGCGCAAGGAGTGTGCCGCGCTGGTCGAGGAGCTGGGGGAGCGGCGCCGGGCCGCCGACCGGGAGAAGTCGGCCGTCGCCCAGCAGCTCGGCCGGCTCGCCGGGCAGGCACGGGGAGCGGCCGGGGAGGCCGAGCGGTCCACCGCCGCCGCGGCCCGTGCCCAGGAGGCCCTCGACAAGGCGCTCCAGGAGGTGGAGGAACTCGCCGAGCGGCTCGTGGTCGCCGAGGAGATGCCGATCGAGGAGGAGCCCGACACCTCCGTACGGGACCGGCTCGCCGCCGACGGTGCCAACGCCCGCCAGACCGAGATGGAGGCCCGTCTCCAGGTCCGTACGCACGAGGAACGGGTCAAGGGCCTGGCCGGGCGGGCCGACTCGCTGGACCGGGCCGCCCGGGCGGAACGCGAGGCACGCGCGCGTGCCGAGCAGCGGCGGGCCCGGCTGCGGCACGAGGCGGCCGTCGCCGAGGCCGTCGGCGCGGGTGCCCGGCAGCTGCTCGCGCACGTCGAGGTCTCGCTCGCCCGCGCCGAAGAGGAGCGCACCGCCGCCGAGGCCGCGAAGGCCCTCCGCGAGCAGGAACTCACCCGTGCCCGCACCGAGGGACGCGATCTCAAGGCAGAACTCGACAAGTTGACGGATTCGGTCCACCGAGGCGAGGTACTCGGCGCCGAGAAGCGGCTGCGCATCGAGCAGCTGGAGACCAAGGCGCTGGAGGAGCTGGGTGTCGAACCGGCCGGACTGGTGGTGGAGTACGGTCCACATCAGCTCGTGCCGCCCTCGCCCCCCGCCGAGGGCGAGGAGCTGCCGGAGGATCCGGAGCATCCGCGCAACCGGCCCAAGCCGTATCTCCGGGCCGAGCAGGAGAAGCGACTGAAGGCCGCCGAGCGTGCCTACCAGCAGCTCGGCAAGGTGAACCCGCTCGCCCTGGAGGAGTTCGCGGCGCTGGAGGAACGCCACCAGTTCCTCAGCGAGCAGCTCGAGGACCTGAAGAAGACCCGGGCGGACCTCCTGCAGGTGGTGAAGGAGGTCGACGAGCGCGTCGAGCAGGTCTTCACCGAGGCCTACCGGGACACGGCCCGGGAGTTCGAGGGCGTCTTCAGCCGGCTGTTCCCGGGCGGTGAGGGGCGGCTCGTGCTGACGGACCCCGACAACATGCTCACCACGGGCGTGGACGTCGAGGCCCGACCGCCGGGCAAGAAGGTCAAGCGGCTGTCGCTGCTCTCGGGCGGGGAGCGGTCGCTGACCGCCGTGGCGATGCTCGTATCGATTTTCAAGGCGCGGCCCAGCCCGTTCTACGTCATGGACGAGGTCGAGGCCGCCCTCGACGACACCAACCTCCAGCGGCTCATCCGGATCATGCAGGAGCTCCAGGAAGCCTCCCAGCTGATCGTGATCACGCACCAGAAGCGCACGATGGAGGTCGCCGACGCGCTCTACGGCGTCTCCATGCAGGGCGACGGTGTGTCGAAGGTCATCTCCCAGCGCCTCCGCTAGATGCGTGCGGCTGCACCGGTCCCATCTGCGCCCCTCAGTGGATTCATTTCTTGAACACACGGCTAACACAGTCCTGCCTGAGATTCCAATCCGCTGCCCTATTGACTTCGAGACTTGAAGGCATAGTCTCGGCGACGTCTTTTTTACCTTCAGGTACCTTCAGGTGGCACCTCGAAGGGCTGACCCGCTCCGGCAGCGTTGCCGGTGGCCCGAGGAGTACACGTGACCAGCACAGCGCAGGCATCCAAGTCAGGAGCCAGGACGGCTCACCCCGATCATCTCGGGCACGTCATCTTCATCGCGGCGGCGGCCGCGATGGGCGGTTTCCTCTTCGGTTACGACAGTTCCGTGATCAACGGCGCCGTCGAGGCCATCCGCGACCGGTACGACGTCGGCTCCGCACTCCTGGCCCAGGTCATCGCCATCACTCTCATCGGCTGCGCCATCGGCGCCGCGACCGCCGGCCGCATAGCCGACCGCATCGGCCGCATCCGGTGCATGCAGATCGCCGCCGTCCTCTTCGCCGTCAGCGCCGTCGGCTCCGCACTGCCCTTCACGCTGTGGGACCTCGCCTTCTGGCGCGTCGTCGGCGGCTTCGCCATCGGCATGGCCTCCGTGATCGGCCCGGCCTACATCGCCGAGGTCGCCCCGCCCGCCTACCGTGGCCGGCTCGGCTCCTTCCAGCAGGCCGCGATCGTCGTCGGCATCGCCGTGTCGCAGCTGGTCAACTGGGGTCTGCTCAACGCCGCCGACGGCGACCAGCGCGGCACGCTGATGGGGCTGGAAGCCTGGCAGGTCATGCTCGGCGTCGAGGTGATCCCAGCCGTCCTGTACGGGCTGCTCTCCTTCGCGATCCCCGAGTCCCCGCGCTTCCTCATCTCCGTCGGCAAGCACGAGCGTGCCCGGGAGATCCTCACCGAGGTCGAGGGCAAGGACGTCGACCTGAACGCCCGTGTCGCCGAGATCGAGGGCGCCATGAAGAGCGAGCACAAGTCCAGCTTCAAGGACCTGCTCGGCGGCAGCTTCTTCTTCAAGCCGATCGTCTGGGTCGGTATCGGCCTGTCGGTCTTCCAGCAGTTCGTCGGCATCAACGTCGCGTTCTACTACTCCTCGACGCTGTGGCAGTCGGTCGGCGTCGACCCGACGGCCTCGTTCTTCTACTCCTTCACCACGTCGATCATCAACATCGTCGGCACCGTCATCGCGATGATCTTCGTCGACCGCATCGGCCGCCGGCCGCTCGCGATCATCGGCTCGGTCGGCATGGTCGCCGGTCTGGCGCTTGAGGCCTGGGCCTTCTCCCACCCCCTCGTCGACGGCAGGCTGCCGGCCACGCAGGGCTGGATCGCCCTGATCGCCGCACACGTCTTCGTCCTCTTCTTCGCCCTGTCCTGGGGTGTGGTCGTCTGGGTCATGCTCGGTGAGATGTTCCCCAACCGGCTCCGCGCCGCCGCGCTGGGCGTGGCCGCCGCCGCGCAGTGGATCGCCAACTGGGCCATCACGGCGAGCTTCCCGTCGCTGGCGGACTGGAACCTCTCCGTGACGTACGTGATCTACACCGCGTTCGCCGCGCTCTCGATCCCGTTCGTCCTGAAGTTCGTCAAGGAGACGAAGGGCAAGACCCTGGAGGAGATGGGCTGACCCCGACCCCGAAACTCGGGGAGAAGGGCCGAGGTTCCCGCTGCCCCTCTCCCCGTAACCCGCCGTCACCCCGGTTCGGCCACTGCCCGAGCCGGGGCGGCGGTCTCCCGCCTCACAGCTCTGGCACCACCCGCTCCGCGAACAGCCGCAGACTCCGCCACCCCTCCTCCACCGGCATCCCGCCCGCCAGCGGATGCAGGACGTAGGAGTCCAGCCCCAGGGACACGCACTGCTCCGGCGTGAGGATCCGGTACACACCCTCCGCGCGCAGGTCCTCCACGGTCGTCGCGGCCGACTTCACCGCGGAGCGCACCCCGCCCGACTGCCAGGAGGCGTACGTCCGGGCCTCGTGCAGGAAGTGCCGGCCGTACTCCGCCCAGGCCCGGTCCGGGTCCTCGGCCACGTGCAGCAGAGGTGTCTCGGCGGCGGGCATCATGACCCAGCCCTCGGTGCCGTGCTCGACGAGCAGCTCCTTGTAGTACGCCTCCAGCTCCGGCAGGTGCGCGCTGGGGAAGAAGGGCAGGCCGAGCCGGGCGGCGCGGCGGGCGGCGGCCCGGGAGGAGCCGCCCACCAGAAGCAGGGGGTGGGGCTCGGTGAACGGGCGCGGGGTGACGCGGACCGTGCGGCCCCGGTAAGGGAAGGGCTCGCCCGTCCAGGCCCGCAGCAGCGTCTCCAGCAGCTCGTCCTGGAGCCGTCCGCGCAGGGCGAAGTCCACGCCGAACAGGTCGTACTCCTCCGGCCGGTACCCGATCCCGGCGACCGTCACCAGCCGGCCGCCGCTCAGCAGGTCAAGCACGGCGATCTCCTCGGCCAGCCGCAGCGGGTCGTGCAGCGGGCCGATGATCGCCGAGACGGTGACCGCGACACGCCGGGTCGCGCCGAAGACCGCCCCCGCGAAGGCGAACGGCGACGGCAGCCAGTTGTTCTCCGCCCCGTGGTGCTCCTCCGTCTGCACCGTGGTCAGGCCCCGGTCGTCGGCGTACGCGGCCATCTCCAGGGCCGCCCGGTACCGGGCGCCGAGCTCGGCGGGGCCCGCCCCGGGAGCGACGAGGTTGAAGCGTACGACCGTGACGGGCATGGGGCGTGTCCCCCTTCATCGGCGGCTGTGCGGGGACCATAGCTGACGGGTCGTCAGGCCGCTAGGTGCTCTCACCGGGAAAAAGGGTGTGCCACGGCCCACCGCACGGGCCGTGACACACCCTGGGGCGCTGCACGCGCACCCTGCGGGTCCGAGCCGGCACCGGGCGCGTTGTGACTCCGCCCCGAGGGGCTTCCGGCCCAGTGGGGCTTTCGCGGCCCCGCGTGGACAAGGAACGGCCGGGCGGGGGTCACGCCATACTGGGCTTGTTATGGAAATCGTCATCCTTGCTGTAGTCATCGCCGTGGTCGTGCTCGTCGCGCTCGGCGGGCTCATCGTCGGCAGCCGGCGCAAGAAGCAGCTGCCCCCGCCGCCGCCCGCAGCGCCCGACATCACCGCCCCACCGGCCGAGCCGCACGTCGGCGACGAGGCCGAGACGCCGCGGGAGGAACCGCGGCGCACGATAGAGGAGGTGGATCTTCCGGACGGCTCAGCTCCGGTCGTCATCGAGGAGCCGCCCACCGAGGCTCCCCCGATCGAGATCCCGGAGCCCACCGCGGGCCGCCTGGTCCGGCTGCGGACCCGTCTCTCCCGCTCGCAGAACGCCCTCGGCAAGGGCCTGCTCACCCTGCTGTCCCGCGAGCACCTCGACGAGGACACCTGGGAGGAGATCGAGGACACGCTGCTCACCGCCGACGTCGGCGTGCAGCCCACCCAGGAACTGGTCGAGCGCCTGCGCGAGCGCGTACGGGTGCTCGGCACCCGCACCCCCGAGGAACTGCGCACCCTGCTCCGCGAGGAGCTGATCACCCTGGTCGGCCGCGACATGGACCGCGTGGTCAAGACCGAACCGGAGGACCGCAAGCCGGGCATCGTGCTGGTCGTCGGCGTCAACGGCACCGGCAAGACCACCACCACCGGCAAGCTCGCCCGCGTCCTGGTGGCAGACGGCCAGAGCGTCGTGCTCGGCGCGGCCGACACCTTCCGGGCCGCCGCCGCCGACCAGCTCCAGACCTGGGGTGAGCGCGTCGGCGCGTACACCGTGCGCGGACCGGAGGGCGGCGACCCCGCCTCCGTCGCCTTCGACGCGGTCAAGGAGGGCAAGGAGATGGGCGCGAACGTCGTGCTCATCGACACCGCCGGGCGTCTGCACACCAAGACCGGCCTCATGGACGAGCTCGGCAAGGTCAAGCGGGTCGTGGAGAAGCACGCCCCGGTCGACGAGGTGCTGCTCGTCCTCGACGCCACCACCGGCCAGAACGGCCTGGTCCAGGCCCGGGTCTTCGCCGAGGTCGTCGACATCACCGGCATCGTCCTCACCAAGCTGGACGGCACGGCCAAGGGCGGCATCGTCGTCGCGGTCCAGCGCGAGCTGGGCGTCCCGGTCAAGCTGGTCGGGCTCGGCGAGGGTGCGGACGACCTGGCGCCGTTCGAGCCGGAGGCGTTCGTTGACGCCCTTATCGGGGAGTGAGCTCGGCACCCGCCGAGGAACGACCTCCGAAGATCGGTACCCGCGCGATTTCGGTACCTGCGCGAGAAGCGCCCGCCCCCGAGGTGCAGTCGGGGGCCGGGCGCTTCGCTGTGGGCGGGTGCGGGTGCGGGTACGGGTGCGGGTGCGGGTGCCGGGGCGGCTGCCGGGACCCTAAGCCCGTGACCGGTGCGCCACGTACGCCAGTGTGCCCAGCACCAGGCGGGCCTCCGGCGGGCGGGACGCCGAGTCCAGGGCGGGGGACCGGAGCCAGCGGACCGGGCCGAGGCCGCCGCGGTCGGAGGGCGGTGCCGTGATGTGCGTGCCCGGGCCAAGGCCGCGCAGGTCGAGGGCGGCCGGGTCGTCCCAGCCCATGCGGTAGAGCAGGCCGGTCAGGTCGGCGGCGGCGCCGGGCGCGACGAAGAAGTGGGTGCGGCCGTCCGGAGTCGCCGCGACCGGGCCGACGGGCAGGCCCATGCGCTCCAGCCGGGCCAGGGCGCGGCAGCCGGCGGGTTCGGCCACCTCGATGACGTCGAACGCCCGGCCGACCGGCAGCATCACCGAGGCGCCGGGGAACTCGCCCCAGGTCTCGGTCACGTCGTCGAGGGTCGCCCCCGCCGGGAGCACCGGCGCGAAGTCCAGCGGGTGCGCGCCCGGTGCCGGACAGTCGCCGCGGCCGCAGGAGCAGGTGCCCGCCGACGCCCGGGCGCCCGGCACGACGTCCCAGCCCCACAGCCCGGTGTACTCGGCCACGGCCGTGCCGTCCGACGTGCGGCGGCGGCGCGAGCCGGTCCGGATGTCGCGCATGCCGCGGCTGATGCCGATCGTGAAGCCCATGCCCCCTCCAACGGGTCCGACGCACCGGTGGTTACGCAGCGGACGCGTCGTGTGACTCTCTGTTTCCGCCTTCCCGGTGGCGGTCGTCGTACTCGGCGCCCGGGGGTGCCCAGGGTGGTGTGCCCGGCTTGCGCGCCCTCGGGTGCATCGCTGCACCCGCTCCTGGTTGTGCTGGGTCAAGTGAATCGTGCGGAGCCGTACGTGAGTTCATTCGTTGGGGTGGCGAATGGTGGCGTTTCCGTGCAAGCCGTGGCTGGACGGGTGATCGTAGGATTACTTTGTGTGCACGAGTCCTGGGGGCACATGCGCTCGTGGGTATGCCGGAGGCAAGTCGGCTTTGCGTTCGAAGGGTGACAAGGGCCGGACGGACGGCCGTACGAACCGGCATGCTGATAGGGCTTGGCGCACTCGGCGACAAGTGGTCTCAGGGATGGGGGCGTTCCAGTGAGCGGCAACGGCGGAAGCGGAACGAACGCTGCGAGCGCGACGCACGCTGACAAGCGCCCGAACGAGCTGCTCACCTCCTGGTTCGTGCGCAGCGGCTGGTCCAAGGGCGAGCTCGCCCGCCAGGTCAACCGCAGGGCGCGGCAGTTGGGCGCCAACCACATCTCCACGGACACCTCGCGCGTGCGCCGCTGGCTCGACGGCGAGAACCCCCGCGAGCCGATCCCCAGAATCCTCTCCGAGCTGTTCTCGGAGCGCTTCGGCCTCGTCGTCTCCGTCGAGGACCTGGGGCTGCGCACCGCGCGTCAGTCGCCGTCCGCGACCGGCGTCGACCTGCCCTGGACGGGCCCGCAGACCGTGGCCCTGCTCAGCGAGTTCTCGCGCAGCGATCTGATGCTGGCGCGGCGCGGCTTCCTCGGGAGCTCGCTGGTCCTGTCTGCGGGCCCGGCCCTCATCGAGCCCATGCAGCGCTGGCTCGTCCCCTCGCCCCCGGCACCGCGGTCCGAGTCCGAGTCCGCGGCCGGTTCCGGGCGCGCCCGCGGCCGACTCTCCAAGCCGGAGCTGGACCTGCTGGAGTCCACGACGGTGATGTTCCGCCAGTGGGACGCCCAGTGCGGCGGCGGCCTGCGCCGCAAGGCGGTCGTCGGCCAGCTGCACGAGGTGACCGACCTGCTCCAGGAGTCCCAGCCCGAGGCCACCACCCGGCGGCTGTTCAAGGTCGCCGCGGAACTGGCCGAGCTGGCGGGCTGGATGTCGTACGACATCGGGCTCCAGCCGACCGCCCAGAAGTACTTCGTGCTCGCGCTGCACGCCGCCAAGGAGGCCGGCGACCGGCCCCTCGGGTCCTATGTGCTGTCCAGCATGAGCCGGCAGATGATCCACCTCGGCCGGCCCGACGACGCCCTGGAGCTGATCCACCTCGCGCAGTACGGCAGCCGGGACTGCGCGAGTCCGCGGACCCAGTCCATGCTGTATGCGATGGAGGCCCGTGCCTACGCCAATATGGGGCAGCCCGGCAAGTGCAAGCGGGCGGTGCGGATGGCCGAGGACACCTTCGCCGACGCCGGCGAGTGGGACGAGCCGGACCCCGACTGGATCCGCTTCTTCTCCGAGGCCGAGCTGTACGGCGAGAACTCCCACTCCTACCGCGACCTGGCCTACGTCGCCGGCCGCAGCCCGACGTACGCCTCGCTGGCCGAGCCCCTGATGAGGCGGGCCGTGGAGCTCTTCGCCGCGGACGGCGAGCACCAGCGGTCCCACGCGCTGAACCTGATCGGCATGGCCACCGTGCACCTCCTGCAGCGCGAGCCCGGGCAGAGCACGGTCTTCGCCGCCGAGGCCATGCAGGTCGCCAAGAAGGTCCGCTCCGAGCGGGTCAACACCCGCATCCGCAAGACGGTCGACACGGCCGCACGCGACTTCGGCGACCTGGGCGAGGTCGTCGACCTCACCGAGCGGCTCGCCGCCGAACTGCCCGAGACCGCCGAGGCGGTCTGACCAGCCGTACGACCTCCCGGAACTCCGGCCGCGGCCGGTCCTCCCGAACTGCCCGACTCGGCTCCCCCATGCCAGGTCATCGGAAGGCCGACCGCGGCCGGTCCGTGTTCCCACGGCCGCGAGAGCCGAAGGTTGCGCCACGATAACGATCAGCGCGCCCGCTATCCGGCAGTTCATCGACCCGTAACACAGCAGGCGCCTTCGTCACGGCCGCGAAACAACGAGGGGCTTCCACCGAAACGGCGCTGCGCCAATCTCGTGGCGCATAACCGGCCCACCCCTCATTCCGCTCGAGGCTTCGCCCGCACGGGGCCGTACCAACGACGAGGAGACGCCGATGGCACCAGCCATCACCCTTGCCGCAGAAGCACCCAAGCTGTCTGCCGCCAACACAGGGTTCATGCTCATCTGTTCCGCCCTGGTGATGCTCATGACGCCGGGCCTGGCCTTCTTCTACGGAGGCATGGTCCGCGTCAAGAGCACCCTGAACATGCTGATGATGAGCTTCATCAGCCTGGGGATCGTCACCATCCTGTGGGTGCTGTACGGCTTCTCCATGGCGTTCGGCACCGACTCCGCCAGCCTCATCGGCTGGAACTCCGACTGGGTCGGCCTCACCGGGGTGGACACGGGCGAGCTCTGGGGCTCGACCAACATCCCGCTCCTGACCTTCATGGTTTTCCAGCTGATGTTCGCGATCATCACGCCCGCCCTGATCAGCGGTGCGCTCGCGGACCGCGTGAAGTTCTCCGCCTGGGCGCTGTTCATCGCGCTGTGGGCCACGATCGTCTACTTCCCCGTCGCCCACTGGGTCTGGGGTGAGGGCGGCTGGGCCTTCGACATGGGCGTGATCGACTTCGCCGGTGGTACGGCGGTCCACATCAACGCGGGTGCCGCGGCGCTCGGCGTGATCCTGGTCATCGGCAAGCGCGTCGGTTTCAAGAAGGACCCGATGCGCCCGCACAGCCTGCCGCTGGTCATGCTCGGCGCCGGTCTGCTGTGGTTCGGCTGGTTCGGCTTCAACGCCGGTTCCTGGCTCGGCAACGACGACGGCGTCGGCTCCCTGATGTTCGTCAACACGCAGGTCGCAACCGCCGCCGCCGTCCTCGGCTGGCTCGCCTACGAGAAGATCCGCCACGGCGCCTTCACCACCCTGGGCGCCGCCTCCGGCGCGGTCTCGGGTCTGGTCGCCATCACCCCGGCCGGTGGCGCGGTCACCCCGCTCGGCGCGATCGCCGTCGGTGCCATCGCCGGTGTGCTGTGCGCCATGGCCGTCGGCCTGAAGTACAAGTTCGGCTATGACGACTCCCTGGACGTCGTCGGCGTCCACCTGGTGGGCGGTATCCTCGGCTCCCTGCTGATCGGCTTCTTCGCCAGCGGCAAGGGCCAGTCCGAGGTCGAAGGCCTCTTCTACGGGGGCGGCCTGGAACAGTTCTGGAAGCAGTGCGCCGGTGTCTTCGGTGTCCTCGCCTACTCCCTGGTCGTCTCCGCGATCCTCGCCTTCATCCTCGACAAGACCATGGGCATGCGGGTCTCCGAGGACGACGAGGTCGCCGGCATCGACCAGGCCGAGCACGCCGAGACCGCATACGACTTCAGCGGCGCTGGTGGCGGTGCCGCCAAGACCGCCGCCGTCGCGGCCGCCGTGGGCGGCGCCGAGAGCAAGAAGGTGGACGCATGAAGCTCATCACCGCCGTCGTGAAGCCGCACCGGCTCGACGAGATCAAGGAGGCCCTGCAGGCCTTCGGCGTGCACGGCCTGACGGTCACCGAGGCCAGCGGCTACGGTCGTCAGCGGGGTCACACCGAGGTCTACCGGGGCGCCGAGTACACCGTCGATCTGGTCCCCAAGATCCGCATCGAGGTCCTGGCCGAGGACGACGACGCCGAGCAGCTGATCGAGGTCGTGGTCAAGGCGGCCCGCACCGGCAAGATCGGTGACGGCAAGGTGTGGTCCGTCCCGGTCGACACGGCCGTACGGGTCCGGACCGGCGAGCGCGGCCCCGACGCGCTCTGAGGCAGGAAAACAGAACAGGAGTCGCTGGGTGACGGGTACGGACGTGCAGAAAGAAGCAGAGGACTCGGGACCCAGCGGCTACGCGGCGGCCCGGCTGCGTCTCCTCACCGAGGAGGCGCGGTCCGGGCCGCCGCGCCGTGCGGCCCTGGCCGACCTGACGGACGACTGGCTCACCGGCCTGTTCGCCGCGGGCGCGGAAGGGCTGCGCGGGGCCTCCCTGGTCGCCGTCGGCGGCTACGGACGCGGCGAGCTGTCGCCCCGCAGCGACCTCGACCTGCTCCTGCTGCACGACGGCAGCGACCCCAAGGGCGTCGCCGCCCTCGCCGACCGGCTCTGGTACCCCGTCTGGGACCTGGGCCTGGCCCTCGACCACTCCGTCCGCACGCCCGCCGAGGCCCGCAAGACCGCCGGCGAGGACCTCAAGGTGCAGCTCGGACTGCTGGACGCCCGGCACATCGCCGGTGACCTCGGCCTCACGGCCGGGCTGCGTACGGCCGTTCTGGCCGACTGGCGCAACCAGGCGCCCAAGCGCCTCCCCGAACTGCAGGAACTGTGCGCCGAGCGCGCCGAGCGCCAGGGCGAGCTGCAGTACCTGCTGGAGCCCGACCTGAAGGAGGCCCGCGGCGGGCTGCGCGACGCCACCGCCCTGCGGGCCGTCGCCGCCTCCTGGCTCGCCGACGCCCCGCGCGAGGGCCTCGCCGACGCCCGGCGCCGGCTCCTCGACGTACGGGACGCCCTGCATCTGGCCACCGGGCGGGCGACCGACCGGCTGGCCCTCCAGGAGCAGGACCAGGTGGCCGCCGAGCTCGGCCTGCTCGACGCGGACACGCTGCTGCGGCAGGTGTACGAGGCGGCGCGGCTCATCTCGTACGCCAGTGACGTCACCTGGCGCGAGGTCGGACGCGTGCTGCGGTCACGCGCCGTGCGGCCCCGGCTGCGCGCCATGCTGGGGGGCGGGAAGCCGACCGCCGAGCGGTCCCCGCTGGCCGAGGGCGTAGTGGAGCAGGACGGCGAGGTGGTGCTCGCCCGCGCCGCGCGCCCCGAGCGCGATCCCGTCCTGCCGCTGCGCGCCGCCGCTGCCGCCGCCCAGGCCGGACTCCCGCTCTCCCTGCACGCCGTACGGCGCCTGGCGGCCACCGTGCGCCCGGTGCCCACGCCCTGGCCCGCCGAGGCACGCGAACAACTCGTCACCCTGCTCGGCTCCGGCCGCCCCACCGTCGAGGTCTGGGAGGCGCTGGAGGCCGAGGGACTGATCACCCGGCTGCTGCCCGACTGGGAGCGGGTCCGCTGCCGCCCGCAGCGCAACGCCGTGCACCTGTGGACCGTCGACCGGCACCTCATCGAGACCGCGGTACGCGCGTCCGAGTTCACCCGCCGGGTCAGCCGGCCCGACCTGCTGCTGGTCGCCGCGCTGCTGCACGACATCGGCAAGGGCTGGCCCGGTGACCACTCGGTGGCCGGCGAGATCATCGCCAAGGACGTGGCCGCCCGCATCGGCTTCGACCGCCACGACGTGACCGTCATCGCCACCCTCGTCCGCCACCACCTGCTGCTCGTCGAGACGGCCACCCGGCGTGATCTGGAGGATCCGGCCACCGTGCGCGCGGTCGCCGAGGCCGTCGGCTCCCAGGGCACCCTGGAACTGCTGCACGCGCTCACCGAGGCCGACGCCCTGGCCACCGGACCGGCCGCCTGGTCCTCCTGGCGCGGCTCGCTCGTCGCCGACCTGGTCGGACGGGTCTCGGCGGTGCTCGCCGGGGACGACCCGGCCGACCCCGAGGAGGCCGCGCCGACCGCCGAGCAGGAGCGGCTCGCCCTGGAAGCGGCCGCGACGGGCAGTCCCGTCCTCGCCCTGCGGGCCCAGACCGAGCCGCCCGCCGGACAGGAGCCGTCCGGCGATCCCGAGCCGCTGGGCGTGGAACTGCTCATCGCCGTCCCCGACCAGGCGGAGGTGCTGCCCGCGGTGGCCGGTGTGCTGGCCATGCACCGGCTGACCGTACGGACCGCCGAGCTGCGGTCCCTGACCCTCCCGGACGGCGTCGACGGCTCCGTCCTGCTGCTCGACTGGCGGGTCGCCGCCGAGTACGGCTCCCTGCCGCAGGCCGCCCGTCTGCGCGCGGACCTCGTCCGGGCCCTGGACGGCTCCCTGGACATCGCCGGCCGTCTCGCCGAACGGGACGCGGCCTATCCGCGCCGCCGGGGCGTGATCGCTCCGCCGCCGAGGGTGTCGGTCCATCCGGCCGCCTCCCGGCTGGCCACCGTCATCGAGGTCCGTTCCCAGGACGCCCCGGGCCTGCTGTTCCGTATCGGCCGGGCCCTGGAGGACGCGAGCGTACGGGTGCGCAGCGCGCACGTCTCCACGCTCGGCGCCAACGCCGTCGACGCCTTCTATGTGACCGGCCCGGAGGGCGCGCCGCTGCCCGGTGACGAGGCCGCGGCGGTGGCGCGGAAGCTGGAGGAGACACTGCGAGGGTGAGCCCGACCCGGCGACTTGTCACGCCGGGATACCCTGGAGGGCGATTCCCCAGTCTGTCTCCGACCCCGAGGACCGCGAGCGCCGTGTTCGATACTCTTTCCGATCGCCTCTCAGCGACCTTCAAGAACCTGCGCGGCAAGGGACGGCTCTCCGAGGCGGACATCGACGCCACGGCGCGCGAGATCCGGATCGCGCTGCTCGAGGCGGACGTGGCGCTGCCGGTCGTCCGGACGTTCATCAAGAACGTCAAGGAGCGTGCCCTCGGCGCCGAGGTCTCCAAGGCGCTGAACCCCGCCCAGCAGGTCCTCAAGATCGTCAACGAGGAACTGGTCACGATCCTCGGCGGCGAGACCCGCCGCCTGCGTTTCGCCAAGCAGCCGCCCACCGTGATCATGCTGGCGGGTCTGCAGGGTGCCGGTAAGACCACCCTGGCGGGCAAGCTCGGCCGCTGGCTGAAGGAGCAGGGCCACTCGCCGTTGCTCGTCGCCTGTGACCTCCAGCGGCCCAACGCCGTCAACCAGCTCAGCGTCGTCGCCGAGCGCGCCGGTGTCGCGGTCTACGCACCGGAGCCGGGCAACGGCGTCGGTGACCCGGTCAAGGTCGCCAAGGACTCCATCGAGCACGCCAAGTCCAAGGTCCACGACATCGTGATCGTGGACACCGCCGGCCGCCTCGGCATCGACCAGGAGATGATGCAGCAGGCCGCGGACATCCGCGACGCCGTCTCCCCGGACGAGATCCTGTTCGTCGTCGACGCGATGATCGGCCAGGACGCCGTCAACACCGCCGAGGCCTTCCGCGACGGCGTCGGCTTCGACGGCGTGGTGCTCTCCAAGCTCGACGGTGACGCCCGTGGTGGTGCTGCCCTGTCGATCCGGCAGATCACCGGCAAGCCGATCATGTTCGCGTCGAACGGTGAGAAGCTCGACGACTTCGACGCCTTCCACCCCGACCGGATGGCCTCCCGCATCCTCGACATGGGTGACCTGCTCACCCTGATCGAGCAGGCGGAGAAGACGTTCAGCCAGGAAGAGGCCGAGAAGATGGCCTCCAAGCTGGCGTCCAAGAAGGGCCAGGACTTCACCCTGGACGACTTCCTGGCCCAGATGGAGCAGGTCCGCAAGATGGGCTCCATCTCCAAGCTGCTCGGCATGCTGCCGGGCATGGGCCAGATGAAGGACCAGATCAACAACCTCGACGAGCGGGACGTCGACCGCACGGCGGCCATCATCAAGTCGATGACGCCGGGCGAGCGCCACGACCCGACGATCATCAACGGCTCGCGGCGCGCCCGTATCGCGCGGGGTTCCGGTGTCGAGGTCAGCGCGGTGAAGAACCTGGTCGAGCGGTTCTTCGAGGCCCGCAAGATGATGTCACGCATGGCCCAGGGCGGCGGCATGCCCGGGATGCCCGGGATGCCGGGCATGGGCGGCGGACCCGGCCGGACGAAGAAGAAGCAGAAGCAGGCCAAGGGCAAGCAGCGCTCCGGCAACCCGATGAAGCGCAAGCAGCAGGAGCAGGAGGAGGCCGCCCGCCGCGCGGCCGCCGCCGAGGGCGGCAACGCGTTCGGCCTGCCGCAGCAGGGCGGCAAGGACTTCGAACTCCCCGACGAGTTCAAGAAGTTCATGGGCTGACCGCTTTCGGTCCGCACGACACCGAGGGCGCCCCCTTTTCCGAAGGGGGCGCCCTCAGCGGTTCGTCGGCAGCGCGCCGGTCAGGCGTTCGGGAACTTCCAGATGTACGGCTCGCCGTCCTCCTCGGACCAGTGGACCTCGACGCTCTCGGCGTTCGCCGGGACCACGTACGTCTCGCAGAAGACGTGGCTCTCGCCCTGCTTCCAGCTCTCGACGTCGTACGGGTCCTCGCAGCCCGCGGTGTCCTCGGACGCGCCGATGAGGACGGAGCCGCGCTGCCCGTCGGCGAAGACGGTGGTGCCGTCGTGCACGTCGGAACCCTCGGTGAGGGCGGGCCCGCTCCGGTGCGTGTACTTCACGTGGGCGACGGCCAGCACCCTGCCCTTGACCTTGTCCGGCTCGGACACGGCCTTGGCGGCCTCCGCCTCGGTGCCCAGCTCGACCTTCTGCGCCACGACGTCGTAGGTGACCTCGCCCGGGTCCTCCGCGACCTTGCCCGTCACGCTCTCGCCCGTCCCCATCTCACCGCCGGAAGCCGGCTCCGGCGAAGGGGAGACCCTGGTCTTCCCGGTGGCCTGGCTCTTCGCCTCCGCGCTGTCGCCGCCGCCACCGCAGCCGGTGAGCGTGAGGGTGAGGACGGCGACGGGCGCGACGAGACGCAGCGCGGTCTTGCGGTACGGCACAACAGCTCCTGTATGCAGATGTGTAGGTCCCTCGAGCGGTGGATCACTTTATGCGTTCATGATCCACTTGGCGAAACGAGAAGCACCCCATGGGCTTTCCTTCACGCCATTCACACCTGCACTCAAGACCTGCTCTTCACGGAGTCCGGGCGATCAGGTACCGGAACACGTTCGGCATCCACACCGTGCCGTCCTGGCGCTGGTGGGGATGGAGCGCCTCCGTGAGCTCCTTGTCCACCTGTACCTGGTCCGTCGCCGTCATCGCCGCGTCGAACAGGCCCGTCGACTTCAGGCCGCGCACCGCGCTGTCCACGTCGGCGTAGCCGAAGGGGCAGGCCACGCGGCCGGAGCCGTCCGGCCTGAGCCCGGCCCGCTGGGCGACCTCCTCCAGGTCGTCGCGGAGGGCGGGGCGCCAGCTGCCCGAGGCGCGCAGCGGCTCCGCCAGTTTCGTGGCCACCCGTAGCACGGACGTCGTGGCGCACCGCTCCGGCGGGCCCCAGCCGGCCAGCACCACCGCCGCACCGCGCTCGGCGAGCGGCGTCGCCTCCGTGAGCAGCCCGCCCAGCCCCTCCGAGTCGCCCGCCAGGCACCCGATCGGCTCGAACGCCGTCACCAGGGTGTAGCCCGGAGCGCCCGGCTCCCGCGCGTCGCGGGGTGAGCCGTCGACCAGCCGGGTGTCCGGACGCGTGCGCGTGTCCGACGCCTGGGGGAGTAGCCGCTCCCGTGCCAGGGCCATTCTTTCGTGGGAAGCGTCGACACCGGTGACCGCCGCTCCCCGGGCGGCGGCCATCAGCAGGGCGAGTCCGGAACCGCAGCCGAGGCCGAGCAGCCGCGTGGCGGGACCCACGTCCAGTCGCTCGTAGACGGCCTCGTAGAGCGGTACGAGCATCCGCTCCTGGATCTCGGACCAGTCACGCGCGCGTGCACGCCGGTCCACGCGGGGTGCGGCCCCGGCGTGAGGCAGGTGCTGCCGCACGAGCGTAGGTGTCATAAGTAAGCGCCCCAATCCGCCGAGAGTTGCCTCTTGCCCGATTCCATGGCCCCCGTGACAGTGCGCTCGCACTACCCCCGTATGCCAGGAAACTCCCCCCTCGACCTGTCGTCCAGTGGAATGCGGCAGGGCTTGTGAGTTGTCATGTGCCTATGGCGAGATTTCACATCCCGGCAACCTGACCGGGCCGTCGCGCCATGGTCAGGGCCGAGGCAGGGCGAGGCCGGGCTCGCCGGGCGCGTGGTGGCCGTGCGGTGTCCGGTCGCCGGGGACGGGTCGGTGCCGAACGGCGGCGACGCACCCGGTAACGTCGCGGTCGCGGCACGCGCTTACTGAGTGGAGCCCAAGGGGCCGAAACGCCCTCTTGCGTACTCGCGAACCCCTGAGGCCCCGGCCGCGCCAAGACGTTCCGCGCGCCGGGGCGTAGGCGGGGCTACGCACCACCTTGTGGTGAGCTGCGAGGCTTCTCCACAGATCAGCGCACCCGCCCTCGTCGGGACGCATCAGAGGCAACTGACGGGTACGTGCAATTTTATTTGGGATGCCCCGGAATCGGAACACTGGGGCACCCCGGCTCGTTGCCATTACGTGAGCACGACACAGACACCACCTGTTCTCGCCGCAGAGCTGGCACAGGCGTGGGCCGATATTCAGCGGTACCACCCCGAGTTGCCCGACCTTGCCGCGCCAGAGTCCCTGATCGGGGAGTCGTCGTCCGCGTGCGGTCACGAGCTCTCCTTCGAGCGACTGCTCCATGAGGCAGTCCATGGCATCGCCGCCGCCCGCGGCGTCCGCGACACCTCCCGGGCCGGCCGCTACCACAACCGCAGATTCCTCGCCATCGCCGAGGAGATGGGCCTGGACCATCCCGAGGAACCGCATCCCAGCAGCGGCTTCTCCCTGGTCACGCTCACCCCCGAGGCAAAGCGCCGCTACCGTCCGACGATGGAGCGCCTCCAGCGGGCCCTGAAGGCCCACACCGCGGCGACCTCCTCCGACACCTCCCGCACCTTCCGGGGGCCGGCCGCCCGGCACGGCTCCTCCGGCGGCGGCGTCCGCGTCAAGGCGGTCTGCGACTGCGGCCGCAACGTCCGCGTCGTCCCGTCGGTCCTCGCCCAGGCCCCGATCGTCTGCGGCGGCTGCGGCAAGCCGTTCCGGATCCCGGAGGTCGTGGGAGCGGTGGCCGGCTGACGTCCCCCACCGGCATCTCGTGGCTGCCGGTCGAGACGGACGCCGGGACGGTTCGGCACCCGACGTGCGGCACCTTCACGCCGGGTGCCGCTTTGGCATGCCCGCGCGGCGGCCCGTACCCCGGGCCCGGGGCGACCCGCCGGGTGTGGCACAATGACTAGCTGTACTCGACAGCCGCACAGGACCCCTCTCTCCTCCGGCTGACGCGTCCATCGGGCACTCGGGTACCGCAACCCCACGCGGCTTTCTCGCCGTGCCCAACCACGTCAAATCCAGGAGAACCCACTCCCGTGGCAGTCAAGATCAAGCTGAAGCGTCTGGGCAAGATCCGTTCGCCTCACTACCGCATCGTCGTCGCCGACTCCCGCACCCGTCGTGACGGCCGTGCGATCGAGGAGATCGGCAAGTACCACCCGACGTACCACCCGTCGGTCATCGAGGTCGACGCCGAGCGTGTGGCGTACTGGCTCGGTGTCGGCGCCCAGCCGACCGAGCCCGTGCTCGCCATCCTCAAGAAGACCGGCGACTGGCAGAAGTTCAAGGGCGAGCCCGCCCCGGCTCCTCTGCTGACGCGGCCCGAGAAGGCCGCGCGCCCGTCGTTCGAGGCTCTCGGTGGTGACGACGAGGGCAAGGGTGAGGCGATCACCCAGAAGAAGAAGGCTGAGAAGAAGGACGAGGCCGCCGCTGAGTCCGCTTCGACCGAGGCCTGAGCATGCTCGAGGAGGCTCTCGAGCACCTCGTGAAGGGCATCGTCGACAACCCTGACGATGTGCAGGTCGCCTCGCGCGACCTGCGCCGCGGTCGCGTGCTCGAGGTCCGGGTCCACCCGGACGACCTGGGCAAGGTGATCGGCCGCAACGGCCGCACCGCACGCGCCCTGCGCACCGTCGTGGGCGCCATCGGCGGTCGCGGTGTCCGCGTCGACCTCGTCGACGTGGACCACGTCCGCTGACGCTTATCGCAACCGGCTCGGGCCGGGGAGGGCCTGAGGGCCGTCCCCGGCCCGCAGTCGTATGACAGGAGAATGGACACGTGCAGCTGGTAGTCGCACGGATCGGCCGCGCCCACGGCATCAAGGGCGAGGTCACCGTCGAGGTACGGACCGACGAGCCGGAACTGAGGCTGGCCCCCGGAGCCGTACTCGCCACGGATCCCGCCTCCGCGGGACCCCTCACCATCGAGACGGGCCGCGTCCACAGCGGCCGCCTCCTGCTGCGCTTCGAGGGCGTCAGTGACCGCACCGGCGCCGAGGCCCTGCGCAACACCCTCCTGATCGCCGAGATCGACCCGGAGGAACTGCCCGAGGGCGAGGACGAGTACTACGACCACCAGCTCATCGACCTCGACGTGGTCACCGCGGACGGCACGGAGGTCGGGCGGATCACGGAGATCTCGCACCTGCCCACCCAGGACCTCTTCATCGTGGAGCGCCCCGACGGCAGCGAGGTGATGATCCCCTTCGTCGAGGAGATCGTCGCCGAGATCGACCTGGAGGAGCAGAAGGCCGTCATCACCCCGCCGCCGGGCCTGATCGACGACCGTGCCGAGGTCGCCTCCAGCAGGGAAGAGGCCTCCGGTCGGGAAGAGTCCTGATGCGCCTCGACGTCGTCACGATCTTCCCTGAGTACCTGGAACCGCTGAACGTCTCCCTCGTCGGCAAGGCACGCGCGCGTGGGCAGCTGAACGTGCACGTGCACGACCTGCGGTCCTGGACGTACGACCGTCACCACACCGTCGACGACACCCCCTACGGCGGCGGCCCCGGCATGGTCATGAAGACCGAGCCGTGGGGAGACGCCCTGGACTCCGTCCTGGCCGACGGTTACGAGACCGGCTCCCGCGAGCCCGCCCTCATCGTGCCCACCCCCAGTGGCCGCCCCTTCACCCAGGAGCTGGCCGTCCACCTCTCCGAGCGCCCCTGGCTGATCTTCACGCCGGCCCGCTACGAGGGCATCGACCGCCGGGTCGTCGACGAGTACGCGACACGGATGCCGGTGTACGAGGTGTCCATCGGCGACTACGTCCTGGCCGGCGGCGAGGCGGCCGTCCTCGTCGTCACCGAGGCCGTGGCGCGGCTGCTGCCGGGCGTCCTGGGCAACGCCGAGTCCCACCGGGACGACTCCTTCGCGCCCGGGGCGATGGCCAGCCTCCTGGAGGGGCCCGTCTACACCAAGCCGCCCGAGTGGCGCGGCCGGGACATCCCCGACGTGCTGCTCAGCGGCCACCACGGGAAGATCGCCCGCTGGCGCCGGGACGAGGCCATCAAGCGCACGACCGCCCACCGGCCCGACCTCATCGAGCGGTGCGACCCCAAGGCCTTCGACAAGAAGGACCGCGAGATGCTCTCCATCCTGGGCTGGGCACCGGACCCGGCGGGGGAGCCGTACGGTCGATTTTGGCGCAGGACCGACGGCGTGGAAGAATAGCCAGCTGTTGTGCGTCCGTCCGGAGCGCGCCCCTGCCACAGGGGGAGACGACGCCCGTCCCGACCCGCACAACCCTGATCCGAAACACCTAGTTTCCGTTGATGACCTGTGGCATCAGCGAAGAAAGCAGACGAAATGTCTCACCTGCTCGACACCGTCGACTCCGCGTCGCTGCGCAGCGACGTCCCCGCCTTCCGCCCGGGCGACACGGTCAACGTGCACGTCCGCGTCATCGAGGGCAACCGCTCCCGTGTGCAGCAGTTCAAGGGCGTCGTGATCCGCCGCCAGGGCTCCGGCGTGCGCGAGACCTTCACGGTCCGCAAGGTCTCCTTCTCCGTCGGCGTCGAGCGCACCTTCCCGGTGCACACCCCGATCGTGGAGAAGATCGAGCTGGTCACCCGGGGTGACGTTCGTCGCGCCAAGCTGTACTACCTGCGCGAGCTGCGCGGCAAGGCCGCGAAGATCAAGGAGAAGCGCGAGAACTGAGCGCTCTCCGGAGTTCACATCGGGGCCGGATAGCATCTGGCTCCGATGGACACCGAAGCACAGCACACGGAGCGCGACCGCTCCTCCCGCCCTTCCGATTCCGAGCCGACCTCGGACTCCGGAGGGCCGGAGGAACGGTCGCGTTTCGCGTTGGTGTCGCGTGTCAGCGCCTGGGTCCCCGGCGGCCGGATCACTCTCACCCTGCTGCTCTGCCTGGTCTTCCTGCTGCTGCTCAGCACCTTCGTGCTGCGGCCCTTCCAGATCCCCAGCGGATCCATGGAACGGGGATTGAGGGTCGGGGACCGGGTTCTCGTAAATAAGTTGGCATACCGTTTCGGTGCCGCGCCGCAGCGGGGAGACATCGTCGTGTTCGACGGGACCGGGTACTTCGGGCACGCGGACTACATCAAACGCGTTGTCGGCGTGGGGGGAGACCACGTGGTCTGCTGCGACAAGGAGGGGAGGATCCAGGTGAACGGCCGGCCGGTCGACGAGTCGGGCATCCTTTACCCCGGCGACAGCCCGTCCACGGTTGCCTTCGACGTCGTCGTCCCCGACGGCAGCCTGTTCCTCCTCGGCGACCACCGCAGCGACTCCAGCGACTCCCGCGACCACCTCGGCTCACCCGGCGGTGGCATGATCCCGGCCGGTGTCGTGATCGGCCGCGCCGACTGGATCGTCTGGCCCCTCGGCCACGCCACCGGGCTGCACCGTCCCGACGCCTACGCGCGCGTGCCCGCCGCCGCAAGGGCGGGCGCCCATGGGTAACCGCGGCAAACCGCGTGGCGTCCCCGCCAGCCCCGCGGAGAACCTGCTGCCCACCGGTGCCCGGCGCGCCTCCAGCCCGTCCGGTGGCCGTACGCGCGCCGAGCGGCGCAAGCTCCAGCGCAAGGTCAAGCGGCGCCGCAGGCGCGGCGCCGTCAAGGAGATACCGCTCCTGGTCGGCGTCGCCGTCCTCATAGCCCTCGTGCTGAAGACGTTCCTGGTGCAGGCCTTCGTCATCCCGTCCGGCTCCATGGAGCAGACCATCCAGATCGGCGACCGCGTCCTGGTCGACAAGCTCACCCCGTGGTTCGGCTCGAAGCCGCAGCGCGGGGACGTCGTCGTGTTCAAGGACCCCGGCGGCTGGCTCCAGGACGAGCAGCCCACCCTTCCGAAGAACGACCCCATCGTCATCAAGCAGGTCAAGGAAGGGCTCACCTTCATCGGTCTGCTGCCCTCGGAGAACGAGAAGGACCTCATCAAGCGGGTCGTCGGCGTCGGCGGCGACCGCGTCAAGTGCTGCGACACACAGGGCCGTGTGACCGTCAACGGCATCCCGCTGAACGAGGACTACCTCTACCCCGGCAACGCCCCCTCCGACACGCCCTTCGACATCACGGTCCCGCAGGGGCGGTTGTGGGTCATGGGCGACCACCGCAACAACTCCGCGGACTCCCGTGCCCACCAGGACACCGACTACGGCGGTACGGTCTCCGAGGACGAGGTCGTGGGCCGTGCCATGGTCATCGCCTGGCCCTTCGGTCACTGGAACACCCTGGAGGAGCCGAACACCTACGCCTCCGTGTCCGACTCGGCCACCGGGTCGACCGCAGCTCCCGAACTGTCGCATAGGGTTGGCCCCTACGATTCGAACGGAACGATCCAGCTCCCGACCCCTGCGGAACTCCCGCTCGTTATGGGAGTAGTGGGCCTGCGCCGCGTATGGGGCAGGCGGCGGCACAGAGTGAGGAGTTGGCGTGGGGGATGTGGCGGTTGGCGCACGGTCGGGAAACGACGGCGAGGAGCACCGCGGACGCCCCGCGCAATCCGCCGTCCCGGCCGCGGACAGCGCCGTGACCTCCGGGAGTGACTCCGGGGCAGCCGAGGATGACAGGGTGACTGGCGAGCACACGACAGCCGATGACCAGGGATCGGGCGGTACGGCCCGGACCCCGAAGAAGCCGCGCTCCTTCTGGAAGGAGCTGCCCATCCTGATCGGTATCGCGCTGGTACTGGCGCTGCTGATCAAGACGTTCCTGGTGCAGGCGTTCTCCATCCCCTCCGACTCGATGCAGAACACCCTCCAGCAGGGCGACCGCGTCCTGGTCGACAAGCTCACCCCCTGGTTCGGCTCCGAGCCCGAGCGCGGCGAGGTCGTCGTCTTCCACGATCCGGACAACTGGCTGGCCGGCGAACCGACCGCGGACCCGAACGCCCTGCAGACGTTCCTCAGCTGGATCGGCCTCATGCCGTCCGCGGAGGAGAAGGACCTCATCAAGCGCGTCGTCGGCGTCGGCGGCGACACGATCGAGTGCAAGGGCACCGGCCCGCTCACGGTCAACGGCAAGGCACTCAACGAGACCTCGTACGTCTACCCCGGCAACACGCCGTGCAGCGTCGACGACCAGGGCGGCCAGTTCAAGCTGAAGGTCCCCCAGGGCTACATCTGGGTCATGGGCGACCACCGGCAGAACTCGCGGGACTCCCGCTACAACCAGTCCGACAAGCACCAGGGCATGGTCCCGGTGAAGGAGGTAGTCGGCCGCGCCATCGTCGTCGCCTGGCCGATCAACCGCTGGAGCACCCTGCCCGTGCCGGACACCTTCGACCAGGCCGGTCTGAACGCACAGCCCGCCGCCGGTCTGACGGTCGCGCCGCAGGGGCTGGCGCTCGCCGGCGTGGTGCCGGTTGTGTGGTGGCGCCGCAGGAAGCAGTGAGGCCGGGGCGGGGCGCAGCAGCGCGTGAGGCCCGTCGCCCGGCATGGCTTGCGGGCCGGGGCGTGAGGCTTGCAGGCCGGGGCGTGAGGCTTGCGGGCCGGGGCGTGAGGCTTGCAGGCCGGGGCGTGAGGCTTGCGGGCCGGGGCGTGAGGCTTGCGGGCCGGGGCGTGACGCCTGCCGGTTCGGGACGTGAGGTTTGCCGGTTCGGTTCGGTCCGCGGTCGGTCATGATCCCGACCACGACCACGGGCTGACCCCGTGCGGTACCCCCGGGTAGGGTGCGGACCCATGGGTGGCGAGAGCATGACGCACACAACCCCGCGCAGCGGCGGGACGGGGACGGGCCCGGTGGGCAGCCGGACCGGACAGCGGTTGTCCGGGCTGGCCGTCGCACTGGGCCTCGTGCTGTTCCTCGGCGGGTTCGCCTGGGCAGCGGTGGTCTACCGGCCGTACACCGTGCCCACCGGTTCCATGACACCGACGATCGACGCGGGCGACCGGATCCTGGCGCAGCGCGTCGACGGGGACGAGGTCCGCCGGGGCGACGTCGTCGTCTTCAAGGACGCGACCTGGGCCAACGCGCCCATGGTCAAGCGCGTGGTCGCGATCGGCGGCGACACGGTCGCCTGCTGCCAGGACGGCAAGCTCAAGGTCAACGGCCAGGAGATCGATGAGACGTACCTGCCCGAGGGCACGCCGGCCGAGATGAGCAACTTCCCGGCCGTGACCGTCCCCAAGGGGCGTCTGTTCCTGCTCGGCGACGAGCGCGGAAGCTCCGTGGACTCCACCGCCCACCTGACCGACACCGCCAGCGGCACGGTGGCGCGCTCCGCCGTGGACGCCCGCGTCGACGCCGTCGTCTGGCCCATGAAGGGCATGCTGGAGCGCCCCACCGGCTTCGAGCCGCTCGGCACCCTCTCCTCGCCCGGACCGCTGCGGACGATGACCGCTTCGGTGATCGCCGGTGCCGTGCTCGTCCTGGGCGGGGGCGCCTACGGCCCGATCGCCAAGCGCGCGGGCGCGGCCCGGGCCCGCCGGGCGAGCGCGGAGACCGCAGGTGCCCGCTGAGGCCGTGCGGGCGGGCCAGGACTCCTACGAGGGCGGGCTGCGCAAGGTCGCCCGGGTCGTGCTCCTCGACCCGCGGGACCGCATCCTGCTGCTGCACGGGCACGAGCCGGACGATCCGGCCGACGACTGGTGGTTCACCCCCGGCGGCGGTGTGGAGGGCGACGAGTCCCGTGAACAGGCCGCCCTGAGGGAACTCGCCGAGGAGACGGGCATCACCGAGGTCGAGCTCGGCCCGGTGCTGTGGCGGCGCAGGTGCTCGTTCCCGTTCGCGGGGCGCCGCTGGGACCAGGACGAGTGGTACTTCCTGGCCCGCACGGACCGTACGGCGGTCGCCGCCACCGCGCTGACCGAGCTGGAACGGCGCAGTGTCGCCGGAGCGCGCTGGTGGACGTGTCCGGAACTGAGCCGGGCACATGAGACGGTGTATCCGACCAGACTCGCCGGGCTGCTGCGCACGCTGCTCGACGAAGGTCCCCCGGCCAGGCCCGTGATCCTTGACCCGGAAATCGTCTAGGGGCTCACAGGACTGGCGCACAATGGGGGGATCGCACGGCTGAAGGGGAACATGCCATGAGCGCCGAGGACCTCGAGAAGTACGAGACCGAGATGGAGCTGAAGCTCTACCGGGAGTACCGCGATGTCGTCGGTCTGTTCAAATACGTGATCGAGACCGAGCGACGCTTCTACCTGACCAATGACTACGAGATGCAGGTGCACTCGGTTCAGGGCGAGGTGTTTTTCGAGGTCTCCATGGCGGATGCATGGGTGTGGGACATGTACCGGCCAGCGCGTTTCGTGAAGCAGGTCCGGGTGCTGACGTTCAAGGACGTGAACATCGAGGAGCTGAACAAGAGCGACCTCGAGCTGCCGAGTGGGTGACGGGGTTATCCACAACCGCTGAGTCGTCCACCAAGATCCACTTCGCGGGGACGGCCGCGTGATCGTTGGCGCCGGAGGTGGTGCCGACATGAACGCACGCAGTGCGATGGGCAGGTACGGAGAGACCCTGGCGGCCCGGCGGCTGGCGGAGACCGGACTGACGGTCCTGGAGCGCAACTGGCGCTCGGGCCGGACCGGAGAGATCGACATCGTGGCCCAGGACGGGGACGTCCTGGTCGTCTGCGAGGTGAAGACCCGCAGGGAGGGCCGCTTCGAGCATCCGATGGCGGCCGTGACCCCGCAGAAGGCGGAGCGGCTGCGGAATCTCGCCGAGCGCTGGATCCACACCCACGGGGGCGCACCGCCCGGCGGGGTCCGCATCGACGTGGTCGGCGTACTGCTGCCGGCGCGGGGCGCGGCCGTGGTCGAGCATGTGCGGGGGGTGGCCTGAATGGCATTCGCCCGTACGTGTTCGGTGGCGCTGGTGGGCGTCGAGGGCGTGGTCGTCGAGGTCCAGGCCGACCTGGAGCCGGGTGTCGCGGCATTCACGCTGGTGGGGCTGCCCGACAAGAGCCTCATCGAGAGCCGGGACCGAGTGCGCGCCGCCGTCGTCAACTCGGGCGCGGCCTGGCCGCAGAAGAAGCTCACGGTCGGCCTGAGCCCGGCCTCGGTGCCGAAGTCGGGCAGCGGCTTCGACCTGGCCGTAGCGGCGGCGGTCCTCGGCGCGGCGGAGCGCATCGACCCGCGTGTTCTCTCCGACATCGTGATGATCGGGGAGCTGGGGCTCGATGGGCGGGTGCGGCCGGTGCGGGGGGTGCTGCCGGCGGTGCTGGCGGCGGCGGACGCGGGCTATGAGCAGGTCGTGGTGCCGGAGTGCGCCGCCGCCGAGGCGTCCCTCGTGCCCGGGGTGTCGGTGCTGGGCGTCCGCAGCCTGCGGCAGCTGATCGCCGTCCTCGCCGACGAACCCGTGCCCGACGAGGAACCGGACGGGCAGGGCCGCCCGGACCCGCTGCTCGCCGGTCTGCGCATGCCCGGTGCCGGCGCGGCCACGGGCATGCACAGCGTCGGCGCCGCGCAGCACGACCACGGCCACGACCTGGCGGACGTCGTCGGGCAGACCTCGGCGCGTACCGCGGTGGAGGTGGCCGCGGCGGGCGGGCATCACCTCTTCCTCGAAGGACCTCCCGGTGCCGGCAAGACGATGCTCGCGGAGCGGCTGCCGGCCATCCTGCCCCGGCTCGGCCGGCAGGATTCGCTGGAGGTCACCGCGGTGCACTCGGTGGCCGGCCTGCTGCCCGCGGGCAAGCCGCTGATCGACGTCGCCCCCTACTGCGCCCCGCACCACTCGGCCACGATGCAGGCACTCGTGGGCGGTGGCCCGGGCATCGCGCGGCCCGGTGCGGTGTCGCTGTCCCACCGAGGCGTCCTGTTCCTGGACGAGACACCGGAATTCAGCAGTCACGCCCTGGACGCCCTGCGCCAGCCGCTGGAGGCGGGGCATGTCGTGATCGCGCGCAGTTCCGGAGTCGTGCGCTTCCCGGCGAAGTTCCTGATGGTGCTCGCGGCCAACCCCTGCCCGTGCGGCCGGTTCTCGCAGCGGGACGACCTGTGCGAGTGCCCGCCCTCGGCGATCCGCCGCTACCAGGCCAGGCTCTCCGGCCCCCTGCTCGACCGCGTCGACCTGCGCGTCGAGGCGGACCGCGTCACCCGCGCCCAGCTGACCGCGTCCGGTGCCCGGGGCGAGTCCACCGCGACGGTCGCCGAGCGCGTGCGGGCGGCCCGGGAACGGGCGGCGGAGCGACTCGCCGGCACTCCCTGGCGCACGAACAGCGAGGTGCCAGGCCGCGAACTGCGCAGCCGCTGGTACGCCGTCCCCGGCGCGATGGACGAGGCCGAGCGGAACCTGGAGCGGGGCGTCCTGACCGCCCGCGGACTCGACCGCGTCCTGCGGGTGGCCTGGACCGTCGCCGATCTCGTCGGCCACGACCGGCCCGACGCGACGGACGTCGCCCTCGCGCTCCAGTTGCGCACGGGAGTGCCTCGGGGCGTCCCCATGGCCATCGGGGCGCTGACGTGAACGGCGCCGGCGAACCGGACGAGGAGCGGCTGGGCCGAGTCTTCCTCACTCGAGTCGTCGAACCCGGTGACGAGGCCGGTGGGCGTTGGGTGCGGGAACTCGGGGTCGGGGAAGTGGTGCGGCGCCTGGGGGAGGGCAAGGCGGCCCTGCCCGGGGTGAGCGGGAAGAGGTGGGCCGGACTGGTGGCCAGGGCCGGGGTCGCCCGGCCGCGGCGGGATCTGGAGGCCGCCCGGGAGGCCGGGGTGCGGTTCGTGTGCCCCGGGGACGCGGAGTGGCCGGGGCAGCTCGACGACCTGGGGGACGCCCGGCCCCTCGGCCTGTGGGTACGCGGGCGGCCCAGCCTGCGGATGTGGGCGCTGAAGTCGGTCGCCGTCGTCGGCGCCCGGGCCTGCACCGAGTACGGGGCGCACATGGCGGCCGACCTGGCCGCCGGTCTCGCGGAGCAAGCGTGGGTCGTCGTGTCCGGTGGCGCCTACGGGGTCGACGGCGCAGCCCACCGCGGTGCCCTCGGGGCCGACGGCGCCACCGTCGCCGTCCTCGCCTGCGGAGTCGACAGGCCCTACCCCCGCGGGCACACCCAGCTGATCACCAGAATCGCCGAACAGGGACTGGTCGTCGGTGAGTTGCCACCCGGCGACCACCCGACGCCGAGCCGGTTCATCCTGCGGAACCGAGTGATCGCGGCGCTCACCCGCGGCACCGTGGTCGTCGAGGCCGCCCTCCGCAGCGGCTCCCTGGTCACCGCGCGGGCGGCACAGCGCCTGGGCCGTCACACCATGGGCGTGCCGGGCCCGGCCACCAGTGGCCTGTCCGCCGGGGTGCACGAACTGCTGCGCGGCGAGGCCACCCTGGTCACCGACGCTGCGGACGTCGTCGAACTGGTCGGTGACATCGGGCAGCTCGCCCCCGACCGGCGCGGCCCCGTCCTGCCCCGTGACCTGCTCGAGCCGGCCGCCCGGCAGGTGCTGGCCGCGCTCCCGGCGTGCCGGGCGGCCGGGCCGGACGAGATCGCGCGCCGCGCACAGACCACATCGGACGACGCGATCGCGAGACTGTACGAACTCCGAGCACTCGGTTACGTCGAACGACACGACGACGGCTGGAAGTTGACACGCCAGGCGGTGATGTCGGTCCGCGACGGCCGCGGGCCGTGACGACCGTGCGTGTTCGGCCGTCCGGGGGAACCCCGACATCCCTTGGAAATGCGCCCAGTTGGGGTTCTGTGGTGATCACACCGAGCGGCCGGGAGGACCAGCCGGGAGGCCCTGATGAACGTATCTGCGCCCGCCTCGGCCTCCGTCCTTCGCGCACCGCGACACCGCAGTCACGCTACGCTCACGAGGATCCCGACACGGACAGGCAACTCGACATCGGACAGACAGCCCACCCCAGCAGCACCACTCCGCAGCAGAACGGCACAAGGCGACGAATGCCCCAGCACACCTCCGGGTCCGACCGGGCGGCGATCCCCCCAGCCGCCCGTGACGGTGGCAGCGTGCGGCCGCCCGCTCCCTCGACGCTCGACGAGCTGTGGCGGTCGTACAAGGCGACGGGGGACGAGCGGCTGCGGGAGCAGCTGATCCTGCACTACTCGCCGCTCGTGAAGTACGTCGCGGGACGCGTCAGCGTGGGCCTGCCGTCCAACGTCGAGCAGGCGGACTTCGTCTCGTCCGGGGTGTTCGGTCTCATCGACGCGATCGAGAAGTTCGACATCGACCGGGAGATCAAGTTCGAGACGTACGCGATCACCCGGATCCGCGGCGCGATGATCGACGAACTCCGGGCGCTGGACTGGATCCCCCGGTCGGTGCGGCAGAAGGCGCGCAACGTGGAGCGGGCGTACGCCACGCTGGAGGCGCGGCTGCGGCGGACGCCGTCGGAGGGCGAGGTGGCCTCCGAGATGGGCATCGCGGTCGAGGAACTCCACGCGGTGTTCAGCCAGTTGTCGCTGGCCAACGTGGTGGCCCTGGAGGACCTGCTGCACGGCGGCGGGGCCGAGGGCGGCGACGGGCTGAGCGTCATGGACACGCTGGAGGACCACGCCGCCGACAACCCGGTCGAGGTCGCCGAGGACCGGGAGCTGCGGAGGTTCCTGGCGCGGGCGATCAACACGCTGCCCGACCGGGAGAAGACCGTGGTCACGCTGTACTACTACGAGGGACTCACCCTGGCCGAGATCGGTAACGTCCTGGGCGTGACCGAGAGCCGGGTCAGTCAGATCCACACCAAGTCCGTGCTGCAGCTGAGAGCGAAACTGGCGAGCTTCGGCCGCTGACCTGGCCGGATGACGTCGGGCCGGCAGGAGGTACTCCCCTCGGGCGTGACGCGTCCGTAGAGTGTTGACGTGCCAAGGATTCGAGCGGCCTCCGTGGCCGAGCACCGGTCGATGCAGCGAGCCGCCCTGCTGGACGCGGCTCGTTCCTTGTTGTCCGAGGGCGGTACGGAGGCGCTGACCTTCCCGGCCCTCGCCGAGCGGACGGGCCTCGCGCGGTCGAGCGTCTACGAGTACTTCCGGTCCCGGGCTGCCGTGGTCGAGGAGCTGTGCGAGGTCGACTTCCCGGTCTGGGCGGCCGAGGTGTCGGCGGCGATGGAGCGGACGCGGACGGCCGAGGGCAAGATCGAGGCGTATGTGCGGCAGCAGCTGGAGCTGGTCGGGGACCGGCGGCACCGGGCCGTGGTCGCGATCTCGGCGAGCGAACTGGACGTGGGCGCCCGGGAGAAGATCCGGGCGGCGCACGGCGGGCTGGTCGCGATGATCGTAGAGGCCCTCGCGGAGATGGGGCATGAACAGCCCCGGCTCGCGGCGATGCTGGTGCAGGGGGTCGTGGACGCGGCCGTGCGGAGGATCGAGCTGGGGGCGGCGGAGGAGCCGGGCGCGATCACCGAGGCGGCCGTCCGTATGGCCCTGCGGGGTGCACGAGGCTGACTGCCGGGGCGCCCGCCCCGAGTTCTCGGCTTCGCTCGGACAGGGCTCCCGTCGCCCGAGCGGCACGGCCGCCCGGGGCCAGGGGCCTTCTGACGGATCTCCGTCGGAGAAGGACGGCGTCCGGTGCGTGCTCTCGGTTTGCCGCGCGGAAACCCTCGTACTGGGCGTACTTGGGCTTTCGCGCCGTGCGGCGAGTGGGGGTCCCCCTGCTCGAAGAGGAGCTCGGGGGGCGTGCCCGGCGTCATGACGCCGGGGAGATCCGTCAGAAGGGTCTCAGGAAACCCCATGGACCGGCAGGAGGCGCGACGGCCCCCTGTGGAGCAGCCACGGTGGCAGCAGGGACAGGGGGCTCAGATAGGTCTCGCCCCTGAGCAGCCCCCAGTGCACGCAGGTGGTCCCGCAGTGTGAGCCCGTGGCGTCCGCCGTGCCGATCACCTCGCCGGGTGTGACCTCCTCGCCCTCTTCCACCGCCGCCGTCACCGGCTCGTACGTCGTGCGCAGCGGTGGTTCGCCCGTCCCTGCCAGCTCCACCGAGACGACCCCCTTGCCGGCCACCCGGCCCGCGAACGACACCCGGCCCGCCGCCACCGCCCGCACCGGGGCCCCCGGCACCGCCGTCAGGTCCACACCGCGGTGGCCCGGGCCGTAGGCCGTCGCCGGGGGCTCCCAGCCGCGCAGGACCCGGGGGCGTGAGCCGACGGGCCAGGTGCGGCCGACCGCCGGCACGGTGACGTCCGCGACCGGTGCGTTCGCCGCGAACAGGGGCGGCGGCGGGGCCAGCAGGACGGCCGCCGTCATGACCAGCAGCAGGACCAGGCGCGCACCACCACGTACACATCGCTTCACTCGCATGGGGAAAAGCGTCCCGGAGCGCGGCCGGCACCGCCCGGGGCTGTGGACCGGCCACCGGTTGTGGACAACGGCGTCACCCGGTGCCCCGCGGGTCCCGTACACTTCTGGTGGCGATCCGGGTCACCGGGTCGACTTCGCACGCCCCGATACGCACCCCGGCAACGGGCCGTATCAGCGCCCCTCGGTCCCTCGTGGCACGGCGCGCAGTGGGCGTCAGGCGCGGAAGCCGTCCGGCATCCGCGGCACAACCGAGAAAATCAAGGAGATACGGCCATGGCCGTCGTCACGATGCGGGAGCTGCTGGAGAGCGGCGTCCACTTCGGTCACCAGACCCGTCGCTGGAACCCGAAGATGAAGCGCTTCATCTTCACCGAGCGCAACGGCATCTACATCATCGACCTGCTCCAGTCGCTGTCGTACATCGACCGCGCCTACGAGTTCGTCAAGGAGACCGTCGCCCACGGCGGCACGGTCATGTTCGTCGGCACGAAGAAGCAGGCGCAGGAGGCCATCGCCGAGCAGGCCACCCGCGTCGGCATGCCCTACGTCAACCAGCGCTGGCTGGGCGGCATGCTCACCAACTTCTCGACCGTCTACAAGCGTCTGCAGCGCCTCAAGGAGCTCGAGCAGATCGACTTCGAGGACGTCGCCGCGTCCGGTCTGACCAAGAAGGAGCTTCTCGTGCTCTCGCGCGAGAAGGCCAAGCTGGAGAAGACCCTCGGCGGTATCCGCGAGATGCAGAAGGTGCCCAGCGCCGTCTGGATCGTGGACACCAAGAAGGAGCACATCGCCGTTGGTGAGGCGCGGAAGCTGAACATTCCGGTCGTCGCGATCCTCGACACCAACTGCGACCCCGACGAGGTCGACTACAAGATCCCGGGCAACGACGACGCGATCCGCTCCGTCACCCTGCTCACCCGCGTCATCGCCGACGCCGTCGCCGAGGGCCTCATCGCCCGCAGCGGTGTCGCCACCGAGGGCAAGGGCGAGAAGGCCGCGGGCGAGCCGCTCGCCGAGTGGGAGCGTGACCTGCTCGAGGGCGAGAAGAAGGCCGACGAGGCCGCCCCCGCCGCCGAGGCCGCTCCGGCCGTCGAGGCCGCTCCGGCCGCTGAGGCTCCGGCTGCCGAGGCCGCCCCCGCCGCCGAGGCTGAGGCCGAGAAGCCGGTCGAGGGCGAGAAGCCGGCCGAGGCCGAGCAGGCCTGACCCGTCAGTCCGAGGTGACGGCGGGAGCGGTACGGCAGCCAGCAGCGCCTCCGGCGCGGTGAAGTCCGCTCCCGCCGTTCATCCGTAGGTCAGCGGAAGGACAGTGCCCCCGACTCCATGGGGCACATCCGCAGATCGTCGATCTTCCAGACTTCGAGAGAGATTCACAGACTCATGGCGAACTACACCGCCGCCGACGTCAAGAAGCTCCGTGAGCTCACGGGCGCCGGCATGATGGACTGCAAGAAGGCGCTGGACGAGGCCGAGGGCAACGTCGAGAAGGCCGTCGAGGCGCTCCGCATCAAGGGCCAGAAGGGCGTCGCCAAGCGCGAGGGCCGCTCCGCCGAGAACGGTGCCGTCGTCTCGATCATCGCCGACGACAACTCCTCCGGTGTCCTGGTCGAGCTGAAGTGCGAGACGGACTTCGTCGCCAAGGGTGACAAGTTCCAGGCCGTGGCCAACACCATCGCCGAGCACGTCGCCAAGACCTCCCCGGCCGACCTCGAGGCCCTGCTCGCCTCCGAGATCGAGGCCGGCAAGACCGTCCAGGCGTTCGTGGACGAGGCCAACGCCAACCTCGGCGAGAAGATCGTCCTGGACCGCTTCGCGCAGTTCGCCGACGGCTACGTGACGGCGTACATGCACCGCACGATGCCCGACCTGCCCCCGCAGATCGGCGTCCTCGTCGAGCTGGACAAGCCGAACGCGGAGATCGCCAAGGGCGTCGCCCAGCACATCGCCGCCTTCGCGCCGAAGTACCTCTCCAAGGAGGACGTGCCGGCCGAGGTCGTCGAGTCCGAGCGCCGCGTCGCCGAGGAGACCACCCGCGCCGAGGGCAAGCCCGAGGCCGCCCTGCCGAAGATCGTCGAGGGTCGCCTCAACGGCTTCTTCAAGGACGCCACGCTGCTCGGCCAGCCGTACGCGCTCGACAACAAGAAGTCCGTCCAGAAGATCCTGGACGAGGCCGGTGTCACCCTGAAGCGCTTCACGCGCATCAAGGTCGGCATCTGAGTCCGTACCGCGATCGGCGCGCGACCCCGATAGGGTCGACAGCAGTCGTCCGGGTGCGCCGTCACAGGGGTGGCGGGCGACAGCAGATCTGACGAGGAGGCCATTGCCGTATGGGATGCGAAACACGCCCCGCCGGCAGTGGCCTCCTTCGTATGTGCAACAGGTGAAAGAGGCGGGATCCCCCATGACCACCAAGGCCCAGAAGAGCGACGACGGCAAAGTGCGCGGCCGGTTTCTGCTGAAGCTGTCCGGAGAGGCCTTCTCCGGCGGTGGGGGCCTGGGCGTCGACCCCGACGTGGTGCACAAGATCGCCCGCGAGATCGCGGCCGTCGTGCGCGACGGTGCGCAGATCGCGGTCGTCATCGGCGGCGGCAACTTCTTCCGCGGTGCCGAACTCCAGCAGCGCGGCATGGACCGGGCCCGCTCCGACTACATGGGCATGCTCGGTACCGTCATGAACTGCCTCGCCCTCCAGGACTTCCTGGAGAAGGTGGGCGTGGACTGCCGGGTGCAGACCGCCATCACCATGGGCCAGGTCGCCGAGCCGTACATCCCGCTGCGCGCCGTACGGCACCTGGAGAAGGGCCGCGTGGTCATCTTCGGCGCCGGGATGGGCATGCCGTACTTCTCCACCGACACCACCGCCGCCCAGCGCGCCCTGGAGATCGACGCCGAGGCGCTGCTCATGGGCAAGAACGGCGTGGACGGGGTCTACGACTCCGACCCGAAGACCAACCCGGACGCCGTGAAGTTCGACCACCTCGGCTACGGCGAGGTCATCACCCGCGACCTCAAGGTCGCCGACGCCACGGCCGTGACGCTGTGCCGCGACAACAAGCTCCCGATCGTGGTCTTCGAGCTGCTGGCGGAGGGCAACATCGGACGCGCCGTCAAGGGTGAGAAGATCGGCACGCTGGTGGGGGACCCCGGCAGCCGGGACTGACACCCCGGGAACAACCCCGTCCGGGGGACGGACGGGACGGAGCCGGGCCGGGGGATGGACAATGTCCCGCCGGTCGGGAACCGTGCAGGAAGAAGACGCGACGCAGCCGGCCGCCGCCCCACATGGAACCGCAGCCGGGCCTACTCAAGACACGCAGGAGCAAGTGGTGATCGAAGAGACCCTCCTCGAGGCCGAGGAGAAGATGGAGAAGGCCGTCGTGGTCGCCAAGGAGGACTTCGCCGCGATCCGCACCGGCCGTGCGCACCCGGCGATGTTCAACAAGATCGTGGCCGACTACTACGGCGCGCCGACCCCGATCAACCAGCTGGCCTCGTTCTCGGTGCCCGAGCCGCGCATGGCCGTGGTGACCCCGTTCGACAAGAGCGCCCTGCGCAACATCGAGCAGGCCATCCGCGACTCCGACCTGGGCGTCAACCCGAGCAACGACGGCAACATCATCCGGGTGGTGTTCCCCGAGCTGACCGAGGAGCGCCGCCGCGAGTACATCAAGGTCGCCAAGAGCAAGGGTGAGGACGCCAAGGTCTCCATCCGCTCCGTGCGCCGCAAGGCCAAGGATGCCATCGACAAGCTGATCAAGGACGGCGAGGTCGGCGAGGACGAGGGCCGCCGTGCGGAGAAGGAGCTCGACGACACGACGTCGAAGTACGTCGCGCAGGTGGACGAGCTCCTGAAGCACAAGGAAGCGGAACTGCTCGAGGTCTGATGAACGACTCTTCCTGGGGGGCGCCGCCACAGGCCGGGTACTGGGGGCCCACCGACCAAGGGCAGGGCCACGGCCCCGTCCGGAGCCCCGGCCAGGGGCACGTCCCGGGGGCCGCTCCGGCGGGCCCCGCATACGATGCGTATGAAGCGCCTCAGACTCGCCCCATGCCCGTCGTGCCCGACATGCCCGACTTCGGCGGAAACCAGGATGGCGACCGGGGGGCCGCTCGGCTGAGCGGCCCCCCGGTCCGAAACGACACGAATCCGGAGCCCATGCCCGACGCCTCGCAGCCGGCCCCCAAGCCGCAGAAGAAGAGCGCGGGGCGCGACCTGAGCGCCGCGATAGGGGTCGGCGTCGGGCTCGGCGCGGTGATCGTCGCGTCGCTGTTCGTCGTCAAGGCCGTCTTCGTCGGTGTCGTCGCGGTCGCCGTCGTGGTGGGCCTGTGGGAGCTGACCAAGCGGCTGGAGGAGCGCAGGGGCATCCGGGCGCCGCTCGTGCCGCTCGCGCTCGGCGGTGCCGCGATGGTCGTCGCCGGGTACGTCCGGGGCGCCGAGGGTGCCTGGGTCGCCATGGCGCTCACCGCGCTGGCCGTGCTCGTCTGGCGCATGACGGAACCGCCCGAGAACTACCTCAGGGACGTCACCGCGGGCGTCTTCGCGACGTTCTACGTGCCGTTCCTCGCGACGTTCGTCGCGATGATGCTGACCGCGGACGACGGGCCGCAGCGGGTGCTCACCTTCCTGCTGCTCACGGTCGTCAGCGACACGGGTGCCTACGCCGTCGGCTGGCGGTTCGGCCGGCACAAGCTCGCGCCGCGCATCAGCCCCGGCAAGACCCGCGAGGGCCTCGCCGGCGCGATCGCCTTCGCCATGGTCGTGGGGGCGCTGTGCATGCAGTTCCTCATCGACGACGGTGCCTGGTGGCAGGGTCTGGTGCTCGGTCTCGCGGTCGCGGTCAGCGCCACGCTCGGTGACCTCGGCGAGTCCATGATCAAGCGGGACCTCGGCATCAAGGACATGGGCACGCTGCTGCCCGGTCACGGCGGCATCATGGACCGCCTGGACTCGCTGCTGCCCACGGCTCCGGTGGTGTGGCTGCTGCTCGTGCTCTTCGTCGGGTCCGGCTGAGCCGGGCCAGTCATCGTCAGTGAGCTCTCGTCCGGCCGGGCGGGAGCTCACTGGCGTATCGAGCGGCGTCTCGTACCGAGCGGCGACGCGGGGCGGGAAGTGGGACGATGCAGAGGTACCTCCCGAAGGAGGCCGTCATGACCACCATCCGACAGACCATCGATGTGGACCGCCGCCCCGAGGACGTCTACGACTACGTCATGGACACCTCCCGCCTGCCGGAGTGGCAGCTGAGCGCCGTGTCCGCGGAGCGTCTCGACGAGGGCCCCGTCCGCGTCGGCACCCGCGTCAGGGTCACCCGCCACGTCGGCAGCCGCCGGGTGATGCCGATGACCATGGAGGTCACCGAGTACGACCCGCCGCACAGCTGGGCGATGCGCGGCGTCGACGGTCCCGTCCGGGCCACGGTGCACGGCGAGGTCGAGCCGTTCGACGAGGGGCGTCGCTCCCACGTCACGATCGACATCGACTTCGAGGGCCACGGCATGGGCAAGGTCCTCGTCCCGCTCGTCGTGCGCCCCCAGGTCCGCAAGGAACTCCCGCGCAACGAGCAGCTCCTCAAGGACCGGCTGGAACACACGGGCGGCTAGGGCCCTTCAACGGCTGCAGGGCAGACCCTGATCACGCGAACGGCGACAGACCCTTGTCCTCCAGGTGAGCGAGCAACGAGTCAAGGCATGCGTCTGCCGTCGCCAGGTCAGCACGGAAGAACGAGTCCTCGCCGAGCGGCCCACCGCTGACGATGACCATCCATGCCTTCCTCCGCTCGGCCATGCGGTCACCGTCGGCCTTGAAGACGGTCGTGACCCCGCGCTCGGCGAGCCACTCCATGAGCTCGAGCATGTCCACTCGCACCCCTCCGGAGCGATCATCCCACCCCCGGAGCACGCGCTCCCGGGCCGTCCCCGGGCCGTGCGAGGCCGACCGGCGACGACCCGCCACCCACGGGTGACCGCCCCCACCCGGCTCTGGCCTGGGCCGCCGGAGTTGATCTGCCACACTGGACGGGTTATGCCTGCACCCGGAGAACTCACATTCGTCGCCCCGCGCGGAGCCAAGAAGCCGCCGCGGCATCTCGCCGACCTCACTCCTGCCGAGCGCAAGGAGGCCGTTGCCGCGGTCGGGGAGAAGCCGTTCCGTGCCAAGCAGCTCTCGCAGCACTACTTCGCGCGGTACGCGCATGATCCGGAGCAGTGGACCGACATCCCGTCCGCCTCCCGCGGCCGGCTGCGGGAGGCGCTGCTGCCCGAGCTGATGACCGTCGTGCGGCATCTGTCGACCGACCAGGGCACCACGCGCAAGACGCTGTGGCGGCTGTTCGACGGGACGCTCGTCGAGTCCGTGCTGATGCGCTACCCGGACCGGGTCACCATGTGCATCAGCTCGCAGGCCGGCTGCGGGATGAACTGCCCGTTCTGCGCGACCGGGCAGGCGGGGCTGGACCGGAACCTGTCCACCGCCGAGATCGTCCACCAGATCGTGGACGGGATGCGGGCCCTCAGGGACGGGGAGGTCCCGGGCGGTCCGGCGCGGCTCAGCAACATCGTGTTCATGGGCATGGGCGAGCCGCTCGCGAACTACAACCGGGTCACCGGCGCCATCCGGCGGCTCACCGACCCCGAGCCCGACGGTGTCGGACTCTCGCAGCGCGGTATCACCGTCTCGACGGTCGGGCTCGTCCCGGCCATCCACCGGTTCGCCGACGAGGGCTTCAAATGCCGCCTCGCCATCTCGCTGCACGCCCCCGACGACGAGCTGCGCGACACCCTCGTGCCCGTGAACACGCGGTGGAAGGTCCGGGAGGTGCTGGACGCCGGCTTCGAGTACAGCGCCAAGTCCGGGCGTCGGCTGTCCATCGAGTACGCGCTGATCCGCGACATCAACGACCAGGCGTGGCGTGGTGACCGGCTGGGCCGGATGCTCAAGGGCCGGCCCGTGCACGTCAACCTGATCCCGCTGAACCCGACGCCCGGCTCCAAGTGGACCGCCTCGCGGCCCGAGGACGAGAAGGCGTTCGTGGCGGCCATCGCCGCGCACGGTGTGCCGGTGACCGTCCGGGACACCCGTGGTCAGGAGATCGACGGGGCGTGTGGTCAGCTCGCGGCCACCGAACGGTAGTGTGGCGGCCGTAAGCACATCTTCATGTTCGACTCTTCGACACCTGCATATTCCGACAGGGGAGCGCCACAGCGCTGAGAGTGCGGCACAGGGCCGCAGACCCTCCGAACCTGGCCCAGGTCATTCTGGGTAGGGAGATCGGTCATCACTCGAGCTGTTGCGCCCTGCCCGGGACCCCCGACAAGTCCCGGGCGGGGCCGCGTCTTCTCCTGGTCACCCCCAGGAGGAATCCAGTGAGCAACAACATCAAGCGGCTGACGGCGGTGGCCGTCGGGCTCGGCCTGGCCGGCACACTCGCCGCGTGCGGCTCGTCCGGCGGCGGTCAGGGGTCCGGCGACTCAACGACCGTGACCCTCGTCAGCCACGACTCGTGGGCCGCGTCCGAGGACGTCATCGCGGCCTTCGAGAAGCAGTCCGGTTACCAGGTCGAGGTCCTCAAGGACGGCGACGCCGGGCAGGCCGTGAACAAGGCCATCCTGACCAAGGACAACCCGCAGGGCGACGTCTTCTTCGGCGTCGACAACACGCTGCTGTCCCGCGCCCTCGACAACGGCCTGTTCCAGCCGTACGAGGCGAAGGGCTCCGACACGATCCTGCCGGAGTACCGCGTCGACCAGGACAAGCACCGGGTCACACCCGTCGACACCGGCGACGTCTGCGTCAACTACGACAAGAAGTACTTCGCCGACCGCAAGCTCGACCCGCCGCGGAGCTTCGACGATCTCGTCAAGCCCGCGTACAAGAACCTGCTCGTCACCGAGAACGCCTCCACCTCCTCTCCCGGCCTCGGCTTCCTGCTCGGCACCGTCGCGAAGTACGGCGACGCCGGATGGGAGGGCTACTGGATGAAGCTCAAGGCCAACGGCGTGAAGGTCGTCGACGGCTGGGAGCAGGCCTACAACCAGGAGTTCTCCGGCTCAAGCAGCGGCAGGAAGGCCAAGGGCGACCGGCCGCTCGTCGTGTCGTACGCCTCCTCGCCGCCCGCCGAGGTGATCTACGCCGACCCGAAGCCGAGCACGGCCCCGACCGGCGTCGCCGAGGGCACCTGCTTCCGGCAGGTCGAGTACGCAGGGCTGCTCAGCAACGCGAGGAACACCGAGGGCGGCAAGGCGTTCCTCGACTTCCTGCTCAGCAAGGAGTTCCAGGAGGACGTGCCGCTCAACATGTTCGTCCACCCGGTGCGCGAGGGCGCCCAACTGCCTCCGGAGTTCACGAAGTACGGGCCGCAGGCCGAGGACCCGGAGACCATGGACCCGGCGAAGATCGCCGACCACCGTGACCAGTGGGTCAAGTCGTGGACCTCACTCGTACTGAAGTAGGTGTCCGGAAGCGGGGCGCGGCGGCGCGGTTCGGTCTGCTGGCCGTGCCCGTCGCGTTCTTCGCGGTCTTCTTCGCCTACCCCGTCACCGCGATCGTCGCGCGCGGTCTCAAGGCCGACGGGGCCTGGCACCTCGGGCGGATCGGGGAGGTGCTGGCCCAGTCCGGCATCCGCCACGTCCTGTGGTTCACCACCTGGCAGGCGCTCGTCTCCACCGCGCTCACGCTGCTGGTCGCGCTCCCCGGCGCGTACGTCTTCGCGCGCTTCGACTTCCCGGGCAGGCAGGTGCTGCGGGCGGTGGTGACCGTGCCGTTCGTGCTGCCGACGGTCGTCGTCGGCACGGCGTTCCTGGCGCTGGTCGGGCGCGGTGGGCTGCTCGACGAGCTGTGGGGCGTACGGCTGGACACCACCGTGTGGGCGATCCTGCTCGCGCACGTCTTCTTCAACTACGCGGTGGTCGTAAGGACCGTCGGCGGGCTGTGGGCCCAGCTCGACCCCCGGCAGGAGGAGGCCGCGCGGATGCTCGGCGCGTCCCCTCTGAAGGCCTGGCGGCAGGTGACCCTGCCGGCCCTCGGACCTGCCGTGTCCGCCGCCGCGCTCATGGTCTTCCTGTTCACCTTCACCTCCTTCGGTGTCGTCCAGATCCTCGGCGGCCCCACCTTCTCGACCCTGGAGGTGGAGATCTACCGGCAGACGTCCGAGATCTTCGACCTGTCCACGGCGGCCGTGCTGACGCTGATTCAGTTCGTCGCGGTGGGGGCGGTCCTCGCGCTGCACGCCTGGACCGTGCGGCGGCGGGAGACCGCGCTGCGGCTGGTGGACGCGTCCGTGACCGCGCGCCGGCCGCGCGGTGCGGGGCAGTGGGCGCTGCTGGGCGGGGTGCTCGTCACCGTCGTCGTGCTGCTCGTGCTGCCGCTGGCCGTGCTGGTGCAGCGGTCGCTGGACGCACCGGGCTTCGGCTACTACCGGGCGCTGACCAGCGACGACGGGGGAGTGTTCCTGGTCCCGCCGATCGAGGCGATCGGCAACTCCCTGTCGTACGCGGTCGCCGCCACGGCCATCGCCGTGGTGATCGGCGGTCTCGCCGCTGCCGCGCTCACCCGCCGGGACGTCGGGCGGTTCGTGCGCGGCTTCGATGCGCTGCTGATGCTGCCGCTCGGGGTGTCCGCGGTGACCGTCGGCTTCGGGTTTCTGATCGCGCTGGACGAGCCGCCGCTGGATCTGCGGTCCTCGTGGATCCTGGTGCCGCTCGCGCAGGCGCTGGTCGGGGTGCCGTTCGTCGTGCGGACCATGCTGCCCGTGCTGCGGGCGGTGGACGTGCGGCTGCGGGAGGCGGCCTCGGTGCTGGGAGCCTCGCCCTGGCGGGTGTGGCGGGAGGTGGACCTGCCGTTGGTGCGGCGGGCGCTGCTGATCGCGGCCGGGTTCGCCTTCGCGGTGTCGCTCGGTGAGTTCGGGGCGACGGTGTTCATCGCGCGACCCGACAACCCCACGCTGCCGGTGGCCGTGGCACGGCTGCTGGGGCGGCCCGGGGATCTCAACTACGGGCAGGCGATGGCCCTGTCGACGATTCTGATGGTGGTGTGCGCCGTGGCCCTGCTGGTGCTGGAGAGGCTCCGCACGGACCGGACGGGGGAGTTCTGATGCTGCTGGCCCTGGAGGGTGCGACGGTCCGTTTCGGCGGGCGGGCCGTGCTGGACGCCGTCGATCTGGAGGTCGCCGAGCACCAGATCGTGTGCGTGCTCGGGCCGAGCGGCAGCGGCAAGTCGACCCTGTTGCGGGCGGTGGCCGGGCTGCAGCCGCTCGACTCCGGGCGGGTGGCGCTCGACGGACGCGACCAGGCGGGCGTGCCCGCGCACCAGAGGGGCGTCGGGCTGATGTTCCAGGACCACCAGCTGTTCCCGCAGCGGGACGTGGGCGGCAATGTCGCCTTCGGGCTGCGGACGCGTGGCGCAACCAAGCGTCAACAGGCCGAGCGCGTCCGGGAGTTGCTGGACCTCGTGGGCCTGCCCGGTGCGCAGCGCCGGGCCGTCGCGGCGCTGTCCGGCGGGGAGCAGCAGCGGGTGGCGCTCGCCCGGGCCCTGGCACCGAGCCCCCGGCTGCTGATGCTGGACGAGCCGCTGGGTCAGCTGGACCGGTCGCTGCGGGAGCGGCTGGTCGTCGAACTGAGGGAACTGTTCGCCCGGTTGGGCACGACCGTACTCGCCGTGACGCACGACCAGGGGGAGGCCTTCGCGCTGGCCGACCGGGTCGTGGTGATGCGGGACGGGCGGATCGCCCAGTCCGGTACGCCCCTTGAGGTGTGGCAGCGGCCCGCCGATGCGTTCGTGGCCCGCTTCCTCGGCTTCGAGAACGTTGTCGAGGCGACGGTCGGGGCGGAGGCCGCGGACACGCCGTGGGGCAAGGTGCCGGTGCCGGAAGGAGCCCCGCAGGGCACGCACACCCTGCTGGTCCGGCCCGCCGGCGTGCTCCTGGTGCCCGCCGGGACGGGCCTGCGCTGCACGGTGACCGCCCGCACCTTCAAGGGCACCCACGTCGCCGTCCGTCTTCAGCCTCCGGACGCACCGCGCCTGGAGGCGGCCTGCGCGCTGCGGGCGGCGCCGGAGGTCGGGGACGAGGTCGGTGTGGAGTTCGACGCGGCCGAAATCGTGGTGCTCGACTGATCGTCCGCCGCCTAAGGTGCGGGGCATGACGCTGCTCGAACATGACCGCTACTGCGACGAAATCTTCCACCAGGTCGCTCAGTTGAGAACCGTGGTGACGTCCGGTGCCGATCTGTCCGCCACCGTGCCGACCTGCCCGGACTGGTCGCTGGAGGATCTGGTCCGGCACCTGGGCGGTGCCCTGCGCTGGGTGGAGTTCATCGTGCGGACCCGGGCCCAGAAGGAGGTGCCCGAGGAGCGGGTGCCGGACTTCGCCGGACCCGGGGCCCGGGGTGACGCCGCCGCACTGGACGCGTGGCTCGCGGAGAGCGGCGAGCAGGTCGTCGCAGCGCTGCGGGAGGCGGGGCCGGACACGAAGGTGTGGAGCTGGGCGGGGATCCCCGACTCCGGGTTCTGGGCCCGCCGGGTGACGCACGAGATCACCGTGCACCGCGCGGACGCCACCCTCGCCGCGGGACTGCCGTACGAGGTCGCGCCCGAGGTGGCCGCCGACGCGATCGACGAGTGGCTCCAGATCGTGGCGTACGTACAGCGGACGGACCCGGACGACACGGTGAGCGAACTGCGCGGCCCGGCCCGCAGCATCCATCTGCACGCCACCGACACCGGTCCCGGCCTGAATGCCGAGTGGCTCGTCGAACTCACCGAGGACGGTGTCACCTGGCGCCGTGGCCACGAGAAGGCCACCGTCGCCCTGCGCGGACCCCTCACCTCCGTGCTGCTCGCGTTCTACCGCCGGCTGCCCCTGGACGCCGGGGAGCTGGAAGTGCTCGGTGACCGGGAGCTGCTGGAGTTCTGGCTGCGGCGGGCGACGTTCGGGTGAGACGGGACGTGGCCCGCCCCCGGATCAGGGGCGGGCCACATCGCGGGGTGCGGACTCGTCAGCTGTCGGCCTTGGCCCCGCGGCGGCGCATGCCGAAGAACACCGCGCCGCCCCCGACGACGACCAGGGCAGCCGCGACGCCGGCGATGATGCCGGTGCTCGAGTTGGCTCCGGTCTCGGCGAGGTTGGAGTCACCGGCCGGAGCGGGCGCGTTGGCCGCCGGCGAGGTGCTCTGGCTCTCCGACGGCGTCGGAGCCGGGGTCTCGGTCTCCTCGGCGGGCTTGGACGGGGAGGCCGACGGGGTCGGCGTGGCCGGCGGAGTCGAAGCCGGGGGCTTCTCCTCCTCCTTCTTGCAGGCCGTGGCCGGGGTGACGAGGTTCGGCTTGATGTCCTCGTCGACGTACGGAATGGCCTTGACGTGGATGCGGTACTCGGCGTTCGGCTTCCAGTCCTCGGCGAAGGTGATGGTGGTGCCCTCGCGCGAGCCCCTGACCACCTGCTCACCGACCTTCTTCACGTCGGCGCCGTTGTTCTCCAGGTACACGGTGACCGTGGCCGGGACGCCGGCCGGGTCCACGTCGGTGACGGTGATGACGCCCTTGTCACCATCGCACTTCGCCTCGGCGGAGAACTCGTTGATGTTGCAGGCGAGCGCGTTGCCCGCGGCGCCGAGCGCGAGCGCGGCCGAGGCGGAGACGACACCGAGGATCCGCACGGAACGTGCGACGGTACGACGCGAGGCCGTACGGGGTGATACGGACAGAACTGCCACGTTTGTCCTTTACGGGATGCGTAAATGCGGGGGGCTGAGGCAGTGTTGACGGGACATCAGCACTACCAGGAGACTCACAGGTCTATAAGTGCGGCATAAGTAGTGTCAACGCATATGCAGGATGCAAGCACTTGCTTTGCCAGCTTATTAACCGCCGAGACGTTTCAACGCCTCCGGCGCCTCCTCGATCCGCTCCACCAGCGCGATGCGCGCCTCCATGGAACGCCCCTCGGCGAGTGAACGGAGCAGGGGCCAGGCAGGCAGCCGCTCCGTCCAGTGCGCGCGGTTCACGAGCACCATGGGCGTCGGCTCGCCGCGCGACTCGTAGTAGTTCGGCGTCGCGTTGTCGAAGATCTCCTGCAGCGTCCCGGCGGCGCCCGGCAGGAACACCACACCCGCGCCCGACCGGGCCAGCAGGCCGTCCTCGCGGGTGGCGTTGGCGAAGTACTTGGCGATGTGGGAGGCGAACGCGTTCGGCGGCTCGTGGCCGTAGAACCAGGTCGGGATGCCGACGGAACGCCCGCCCCGGGGCCAGCGGGCGCGTATCTCGAAGGCGGCTGCCGCCCATGGCGTGATCGACGGGGTGAAGCGCGGTGTTCTGCCGAGCAGTTCCAGCGCCTCGGTGAGCATCTCGTCACCGAACGGGGCGGCGTACGCGCCGAAGTTGGCCGCCTCCATCGCGCCGGGGCCACCGCCGGTGGCGACCGTGAAACCGGCCCGGGTCAGTTCCCGGCCGAGGCGTGCGGCGCCCGCGTACTCCTCCGTGCCGCGGGCCATCGCGTGGCCGCCCATCACGCCCACCACCCGGGCACCGGACAGGAGTTCGTCGAGCGCGTCCGAGACGGAGTCGTCGTGGACCGCGCGCAGCAGGGACGCGTAGATGTCCCGGTCCGCCTTGGTGCGCTGGAACCAGGCGTAGGCGAGGGCGTCGGGCGTGGCCTCGTAGCCGTCGGCCAGGGACGCGAACAACTCGTCGGGCGAGTAGAGCAGGCCGCGGTACGGGTCGAACGGCAGGTCCGGGACCGGCGGGAAGACCAGGGCGCCGTCGCCGCGGATCTTCGCGGCCGCGTCCTCGCGCATCGCGCAGCCGAGGAAGACCGCGCCCGACGTGTCCGTGGTGAGCAACTCGCGCGTGCGGTCCGTCAGATCGACGGCCTGGACACGGTGTCCGGCGAGCGTGCCGCGCGCCGAGACGGTCGCGTCGAACTCCTCGAGGGTCTCTATCTCACGGTCGTCATGGTGGGCCGCGTGGGCGGGCATCGTCTGCACCCGCCCATGCTGGCACAGCGCGTCTCAGCCCTCGACGGCCGCCGGGTCCATCCACACGACCTCGAAGGTGTGGCCGTCGACGTCGTCGAAGGCGCGGCCGTACATGAAGCCGTGGTCCTGGGTCTCGCCGGAGACGGAACCGCCCGCCGCGACCGCCTTCTCGACCAGCTCGTCGACCTTCTCGCGGCTCTCGGCGCTCAGTGCGATCAGCACCTCGCTGGTCTTCGTCGGGTCCGCGATCTTCTTCTTCGTGAACTGGGAGTACTTCTCCTTGGTGTGCACCATCACCACGATGGCGTCGCTGATCACGACCGAGGCGGTCGTGTCGTCACTGAACTGCTCGTTGATCGTGAAGCCCAGCTCCGTGAAGAACTTCTTTGAGGCGCCGAGGTCGCTGACGCACAGGTTCACGAAGATCATCTGCTGGTACATGGAGGTCTCTCCCATCGGGTCAGGTCACTGTCGTTACGCGGGATAAGACCGGGGGCCGGCACGGAACTCATCGCCGTCCGGGGATATTTCTCGTACGGGCCTTCGGCGGGAGTCGGCGGGCGGGCTCAGCGGGCCAGCGGCAGCGCCGCCAGTTCCGCGACCGTCAGCGTGAGCGGGCCGAACAGGGCGAGCAGCGCGCCCGCGCGGAGGGCGGCGGCGCTGCGCAGCACCGTCGCGGGGGCGCCGAGGCGCATCAGCGCGGCGGTGGTGTCGGCGCGGGCCTGCCGGGCCTCGACCGCGGCCGTGAGGAGCGTCGCCACGGTGCAGCCGGTCACCAGGAGCACGCCGAGGACGGTGAGCGGACCGAGCGACAGCCCGTCCGGGGCGTGCAGGAGCGTCATGGCCCACGCGGCGGCCATGACCGCGCAGACGACGCCCAGAGGACGGCCGATGCGGGTGGCCTCCGCCATGAGGATGCGGCCGGCCAGGAGCCGCAGGGCGCCGGGGCGGGCCGACTGGAGCAGCCGCCCGCTCAGGTGGGTCAGGCCCGGACCGGCCAAGGCCAGGCCCACGGCGCACAGCGCCCAGCCCACCAGGATGCCGGGGGATGCGCCGGAGAAGGTGAGGTCGGGGGGCGTGGGGGAGGTACGGCTCGTGTAGGTCTCCACGGCGAGGCCCGCGGCCAGGGCGGCGATGCCCCAGGGGAGACCGGAGGGGGCGGCGGTGGGGGAGGCCTCGGGGTCGAGGGTGTCCGGCGGCGCCGCGTCGAGGGCCGCGGGGTCGTCGGCGGTGTCAGGAGCCACGGGGTGGCGGGCGGGGGCCGCGTCGAGACTGAGGGCGCCCGCGGCGTCCGGCCTCGCCGGGTGCGGGGCGGGCTGCTGAGCGGGCTCCCCGGTCAGGCTCATGGAACCGACCGGCTGAGCGGGTTCGACGACCGCGCTCACCGTGCCGCCGGCGTCCGTGACGGTCGCTGGCGTCCGCTCGCTGACCCGTGCCGCCGGCGGCCCGCTCTTCCGCGCGGCGGACTCCGTGCTGGGAGCGTCCCCGGGCCGGACGATCAGCCGGCCGAACTGGCCGTACATCCGGGCCGCACCGGGACCGGCCGGCCCCGCCTCCCGGGGCCGCAGCGCCAGTGCCACCGCGACCGACGCGCCCCCGGGCACGATCGCCAGCAACGTCAGGGCGCCCGGCAGCGGCAGTGGCCGGCCGGCGGCGAGGGACTCGGCGGCGGCGCCGTCGAAGGGCATGCCCGTCAGGTCACCCCGCAGGTGGAGGAAGAACAACAGGGCGAGCATCGATCCCAGGGTGCAGGACAGGGCTGTGGTCGTCGCCGAGACGGCCATCAGGCGCACCGGGCCGAGGCCGATCGCCGACAGGCCGGGGCGGGGCTTGGTGGCGGGGTCGGTACGGGCCACCGCGACCGCGAAGTACACCGTGGCGGCCAGCGGGGCCGCGCACCAGGCCAGGCGCAGCAGGGAGGCACCCGGGGAGCCGGGGTGGCCCAGTGCGTAGCCCAGGGTGCAGAGCAACAGGAAACCCGTGCCCGCTGAGGCCGCCGCGACCAGGAGGCGGCGCAGCTGGACGGCGGGGTGGGCGCCGCGGGTCAGACGGAGAGCGAGCACGCGGCCCGGCCTTCCGGCTCGGCGTTCTCGACTACCGGCGGCAGGTGCACGGTCTGTACGCGCCGCCCGTCGAGCAGGGACACGGTGCGGTCGGCGAGGGCCGCGGTCTGCGGGTCGTGCGTGGCCAGGACGACGGTGATGTGGTGGGAGCGGGCCGCCGTGGTGAGGGTGCGCAGCGCATGGGCGCGGTCGGCGCGGTGCAGGGGCGCCGTGGGCTCGTCGGCGAACAGCACCGACGGAGCCGGGGCGAGGGCGCGGGCGATGCAGACTCGCTGGCGCTCGGCCTGCACCAACTGGTGCGGGCGTTTGCGGGCGCTGTCGCCGATGTCCAGGCGCTCCAGCCACTCCAGGGCTGAGGTCTTGGCCCGGCGCCGACTGGTGCCGCGCAGCATCAGCGGCAGGGCGGCGTTCTCCCAGGCGTTGAGCTCCGGCACCAGGGAAGGGGCCGGGTCGATCCAGCCGAAGCGGTCGCGGCGCAGCCGCTCACGGGTGAGAGGGCCCATGGTGTGCACGGGCATGCTGTTGAACCAGACCTCGCCGCGCCGGACGGGCACCAGGCCGGACAGGCACCGCAGCAGGGTCGTCTTGCCGCTGCCGCGCGGGCCGCTGAGGGCGAGGATCTCGCCCTCCCGGACGCCGAGCGAGACGCCGCAGAGCGCGGGCGAGCCGTCGTCGTGCTGGAAGTGCAGGGCACGTGTCCAGAGCACGTCGTTGTCCGGCGGGGCCTCCATGGGCGTACACCTCGGTTCAGATCCGTAGTTCCCGTGCCATCCCCCGTCCGGGGGAACGAAGGCAGGGCCGATCGGTCACTGGGCACGCTAGGCAGAAGGCGGCGGGACGCCGGACAGCACGTGGCCCCGGGCCGCCGTTTCTCACTCGAACGGGCGGCACCGAGGCCGGTGTTGATCATCCATGCAGACGATCGGAGCGACGACGGGTCAGAGCTTGGTCCACGCCTCCGAGAGGGTGGCCCGCAGGATCTGCTCGATCTCGTCGAACGTCGACTGGTCGGAGATCAGCGGCGGGGCGAGCTGGACGACCGGGTCGCCGCGGTCGTCGGCGCGGCAGTACAGGCCGTTCTCGTAGAGCTTCTTGGAGAGGAAGCCGTACAGGACCCGCTCGGTCTCGTCCGCGTCGAAGGACTGCTTGGTCGCCTTGTCCTTGACCAGCTCGATGCCGTAGAAGAAGCCGTTGCCGCGGACGTCGCCGACGATCGGCAGGTCGTGGAGCTTCTCCAGGGTGGCGCGGAAGCCGCCCTCGTTGTCCAGGACGTGCTGGTTGAGGTTCTCGCGCTCGAACAGGTCGAGGTTGGCCAGGCCCACGGCCGCGGAGACCGGGTGGCCGCCGAAGGTGTAGCCGTGCAGGAAGGTGTTGTCGCCCTTGTAGAACGGCTCGGCCAGACGGTCGGAGATGATGCAGGCGCCGATCGGGGAGTAGCCCGAGGTCATGCCCTTGGCGCAGGTGATCATGTCCGGGACGTAGTCGAACTTGTCGCAGGCGAAGTACGTGCCCAGGCGGCCGAAAGCGCAGATGACCTCGTCCGACACGAGCAGCACGTCGTACTGGTCGCATATCTCGCGGACCCGCTGGAAGTATCCGGGCGGGGGCGGGAAGCAGCCGCCCGCGTTCTGCACCGGCTCCAGGAAGACCGCGGCGACCGTGTCCGGGCCCTCGAAGAGGATCTGCTGCTCGATCTGGTCGGCGGCCCAGCGGCCGAAGGCCTCCGGGTCGTCACCGTGGAGCGGCGCCCGGTAGATGTTCGTGTTCGGGACCTTGTGGGCGCCCGGGACGAGGGGCTCGAAGGGCGCCTTCAGAGCGGGCAGGCCCGTGATGGACAGGGCACCCTGCGGGGTGCCGTGGTAGGCGACCGCGCGGGAGATGACCTTGTGCTTGGTGGGCTTGCCGACCAGCTTGAAGTACTGCTTGGCGAGCTTCCAGGCGGTCTCGACCGCCTCACCGCCACCGGTGGTGAAGAAGACCTTGTTCAAGTCGCCCGGCGCGTGGTGCGCGAGGCGCTCGGCCAGCTCGACGGCCTTGGGGTGGGCGTAGGACCACACCGGGAAGAACGCCAGCTCCTGCGCCTGCTTGAAGGCGGTCTCGGCGAGCTCCACGCGGCCGTGCCCGGCCTGCACCACGAACAGGCCGGCGAGGCCGTCCAGGTAGCGCTTGCCCCGGTCGTCGTAGATGTACGTGCCCTCGCCCCGGACGATGGTGGGGACGGGGGACTTCTCGTACGACGACATGCGCGTGAAGTGCATCCACAGGTGGTCGTACGCGGTCTGGGAGAGGTCCTTGCTCACGGCTATCGGGTCCTCACGGTTATCGGGTTCCCCACATGTAGGTCTGCTTCTTGAGCTTGAGGTAGACGAAGCTCTCGGTGGAGCGCACGCCGGGGACGGCCCGGATGCGTTTGTTGATGACGTCCAGGAGGTGGTCGTCGTCCTCGCAGACGATCTCCACCATCAGGTCGAAGGAACCCGCGGTCATCACCACGTACTCGCACTCGGACATGGCCGACAGCGCGTCCGCGACCGACTCCACGTCGCCCTCGACGTTGACGCCGACCATCGCCTGTCTGCGGAAGCCCACGGTGAGCGGGTCCGTGACGGCGACGATCTGCATCACGCCCTGGTCGAGCAGCTTCTGGACGCGCTGGCGCACGGCCGCCTCGGACAGGCCCACGGCCTTGCCGATGGCGGCGTACGGTCGGCGACCGTCCTCCTGGAGCTGCTCGATGATGGCGAGGGACACGGCGTCGAGCTGCGCCGAGCTGCCGTTCCTTGTCTCGCGGGAGGGCTCACGGGAGGGCTCACGGGACGAGTCACGGGAGGAGTCACGGGAGGACTCGCGGTGCTCCCGCGAGCCCTTCTGGTCTGCGCTTCGACTGGCCACGGGGTCACTGTGCACGAGGTCTCGACACTTCCGCAAGCCTCGATCGATGAAATCCGTTGTTTCGGTAGCCGACTCCTGCGGATTCCGTACGATCGAAGGGAGCCGGGCTGTTGAAAACGTGGGTCGGCCGACTAGGGTGGGTGTCTCAAGTACTGGACACTCGAACTGGAGGGCCGGCAGTGAGCACCGACCTGGGACGGCTGCGCAAGCTACGCAACTACATCGCCGGTGAGGTCCGGGACGCCACCGACGGACGGACCACCGAGGTGGTCAATCCCGCGACGGGCGAGGCGTACGCGACCGCTCCGCTGTCCGGGCAGGCGGACGTGGACGCCGCGATGGCGGCAGCCGCCGAGGCGTTTCCCGGCTGGCGCGACACCACGCCCGCCGAGCGCCAGAAGGCCCTGCTGAAGATCGCGGACGCCTTCGAGGAGCGTGCCGAGGAGCTGGTCGCGGCCGAGGTGGAGAACACGGGCAAGCCGGTCGGGCTGACCCGCTCCGAGGAGATCCCGCCGATGGTCGACCAGATCCGCTTCTTCGCGGGCGCGGCGCGGATGCTCGAGGGCCGCTCGGCCGGCGAGTACATGGAGGGGCTGACCTCCATCGTGCGCCGGGAGCCGGTCGGTGTCTGCGCGCAGGTCGCGCCGTGGAACTACCCGATGATGATGGCCGTGTGGAAGTTCGCCCCGGCGATCGCCGCGGGCAACACGGTCGTCCTGAAGCCGTCCGACACCACCCCGGCCTCGACGGTCCTGATCGCCGAGATCATCGGCTCGATCGTCCCCAAGGGCGTCTTCAACGTCATCTGTGGCGACCGCGAGACCGGCCGCATGATGGTCGAGCACGAGATTCCGGCGATGGCCTCCATCACCGGCTCGGTGCGCGCCGGCATCCAGGTGGCCGAGTCCGCCTCCAAGGACGTCAAGCGCGTCCACCTGGAGCTGGGCGGCAAGGCCCCGGTCGTCGTCTTCGAGGACACCGACATCGCCAAGGCCGTCGAGGACATCTCGGTCGCGGGCTACTTCAACGCCGGCCAGGACTGCACGGCCGCCACGCGCGTGCTCGTCCACGAGTCCATCCACGACGAGTTCGTCTCCGCGCTGTCGAAGGCCGCGTCCGAGACGAAGACCGGGCAGCCGGACGACGAGGACGTGCTGTTCGGCCCGCTCAACAACCCCAACCAGCTCGCGCAGGTCGAGGGCTTCATCGACCGGCTGCCGGCGCACGCGCGCGTGGAGACCGGCGGCAAGCGGGTCGGCGACAAGGGCTACTTCTACGCGCCGACCGTCGTCTCGGGCCTGAAGCAGGACGACGAGATCATCCAGAAGGAGGTCTTCGGCCCGGTCATCACCGTCCAGTCCTTCCGCGACGAGGACCAGGCGGTCGAGTGGGCCAACGGCGTCGAGTACGCGCTCGCCTCCTCCGTGTGGACCAAGGACCACGGCCGCGCCATGCGGATGTCCAAGAAGCTCGACTTCGGCTGCGTGTGGATCAACACCCACATCCCGCTGGTTGCCGAGATGCCGCACGGCGGCTTCAAGAAGTCCGGCTACGGCAAGGACCTGTCGGGTTACGGCTTCGACGACTACACGCGGATCAAGCACGTGATGACGTCCCTGGACGCGTAGTCCCCCGAGCAGGCCGCAGCGGCCCCGGACGGTTGGTTGCCGTCCGGGGCCGTTCGTGCGTCCACGGCGAAAAAGTGTTATCCGCAAGCCTTCACCTCGTCTCCACGGTGTGATCCCCGCCATGGCGAGAACCCCGGGACCGACTGAGAGGGTGCGTGCTGAACATCAGTGAAACCGGGCATGGAGAGGTCACCGTGGACAGTCAGCACTGGCGCGCCACCATTACGGCGGCGCAGGCCGGCGACCGGCAGGCGCTGGACGAGCTGGTCGCGGGCTGGCTGCCGCTGGTCTACAACATCGTGGGACGGGCCCTGAACGGGCACGCCGACGTGGACGACGTCGTCCAGGAGACCATGCTGCGCGCGGTCGGCAACCTCGGCTCGCTGCGCGACCCGGACAGCTTCCGGTCCTGGCTGGTGGCCATCGCCATGCGCCAGATCCGCGACCGCGCCCGGCGCCGGGCCCCGGACCGGCTGGAGGAGGCGGCTGCCTCCGACTTCGCCGAACTGAGCGTGCTGCGACTGCAGTTGGAGGGGCAGCGGCGCGAGGTCGCCGAGGCGGTGCGGTGGCTGGACGACGAGGACCGGCAGCTGCTGTCGCTGTGGTGGCTGGAGGTCGCGGGCGAACTGACCCGGCGCGAGCTGGCCGCCGCTGTCGGCATCACCCGGCAGCACGCCGCCGTGCGCGTCCAGCGGATGAAGGAACGCCTGGAGACCTCGCGCGGCATCGTCCGTGCCCTGGACGGCGCCTGTCCCGGCCTGCGCGAACTGACCGGCCGCTGGAACGGCCGGCCCGACTCGGTGTGGCGCAAGCGGCTGGCCCGGCACATCCGGGGCTGCGGCTACTGCGGCGGCACTCACGAGGCGGTCGTACCGGCGGAACGCCTCCTCGTCGGCATCGCGCTCGTCCCGCTGCCCGTCGGGTTCACGCTGTCGCTCGCCTTCGGCGGCAAGACGGCGGTGGCCGCCACCTCCGCCGCCACCTCGGCCGGCTGGTCCGCCAAGCTGCTGGGCGCGCTCACCAAACCGGCCGTCGCGATGACGGCGGGCGCGACGATCGTCGCGGGCGGCGCCTACGTCGTCACCCAGCCCCAGGACGCTTCGCCGCCCCGGGCCGCGGCCACCCCCACGGTGACGGCCCGCTCCGCCCCGCCGCCCGCCGCCCCGACGTCCGCCGCCCCGACGTCCGCCGCCCCGCCCACCCCCACCCCGACGCCCTCCCCGCCGGCGACGAAGAAGGCCGACCTGTACGGCACGGTCGTCGACGCCGTCGACCGCGCCCCCGCCCCGAACACCCGGCCCGCCGCCCTGCCCCGCCGCCCCGAGTCCGGCATCACCAGCACCGGCGGCCCGAGGGCCGTGATGCAGCACCGTGGCGACAGCGTGACGCTGAGCGGCCAGGGCTATGTCCAGGTCCGCTGGCAGATCTCGCCGCACGCCCGGCCCGGCGCGGTCGTCATGCCGACCTGGACCGGCTTGAAGGGCAAGCTGTTCCACGTGGCTTCCGGCGGCTCGCGCCGCATGGACGACCCGCTGCCCGGCGCCCCGAACGGCTACGCCACCGGCATGGGCGGCCCGGACATCGGCTACGCGGTGCTGCCGCCCGGCACCCAGCAGATGTGGCAGAACGAGTACTTCTATCTCGACGGCACGGTCACCCTCACCCAGAACGAACGCGGCTGCGACTACGGCGTGGCCGTCTCCCCGTCGAGCTGGGAGGCCGTGGACAATGACGTCAACCAAGGCCCCGCACAGGGCGCCATCCGCTACGGCCTGGTCCGCGACACCGGCACGGACGCCGCGCCGGTGCCGCAGTACCTCACGCGCGCGACCCCGGCCGATCCGGCGACGGTGCCGCAGCGCTCGCGCGTGTAGAGCACAGCACGTCGACGCGGTTGGTCGTGACCGAGTCCACGCCCGCGTCGAGCAGGCGCCGCATGGAGCGGCGGGTGTCGGGGGTCCAGACGGACAGCAGGAAGCCGTCGCGGTGGACGCGGTCGGCGAGGGCGCGGTCCACCAGGGAGAAGCGGTAGTTGAGCCAGCGCGGGCGGATCGCCTCCAGCAGGACGGGCCGGGGCGGGGCCAGGGTCGTCCAGGTGAGCGCGATCTCGGCGGCCGGGTCCGCCGCGCGCACGGCGAGCATGGCGTCGGCGCCCGCGCAGTAGTAGACGCGGTCCGCCGCCTCCGACTCCCGTACGGCGTCCATCACCCGGCGCACCGCCCGCACGTCGGGCGAGCCGGGCAGGTCGATCAGCACCCGGTGCCCGTCCGTCGCGGTGAGCGCCTCGGCCAGGGTCGGCACGCCGCCGCCGGTCAGCCCGCGCACCTCGTCCGAGGACAGCGCGAGCACCGGCCTCTCGTGTTCCCAGAGCCGTTTCAGCGTCGCGTCGTGCAGCAGCACCGGCACGCCGTCCCGGGTGAGCCGTACGTCGATCTCCACCGCGTCCGCGCCCCGGCCGATGGCGGACCGCAGCGAGGCGACGGTGTTCTCGCGGACCCGGTAGGGGTCGCCCCGGTGGGCCACTGCGGTCACGGCCCGCCCGGGGCGCTGTGCGGAGGGCTTCACCGGCCGAGCCACCCCGCGGTGTACGTGTCGATCTCGTCCTTGATCCGGGCCTTGCCCGGCGCGTCCAGGAAGGACGCGTCGACGGCGTTCTTCGCCAGGCCCGCCAGGCCCTGCTCGTCGAGGTCGAGGAGCCGGGCGGCGACCGCGTACTCGTTGTCGAGGTCGGTGCCGAACATCGGCGGGTCGTCGGAGTTGATCGTCACGATGAGCCCGGCACGCACGAACTCCTTGATCGGGTGCTCGTCGAGGACGCGGACCGCGCGGGTGGCGATGTTCGAGGTCGGGCACACCTCCAGCGGGATCCGGTGCTCGGCGAGGTGCGCGAGCAGCTTCGGGTCCCGGGCGGAGCTGGTGCCGTGCCCGATGCGCTCGGCCCGCAGGTGCGTCAGCGCGTCCCAGACCGTCTCCGGGCCGGTGGTCTCGCCGGCGTGCGGCACGGAGTGCAGCCCGGCGGCGATCGCGCGGTCGAAGTAGGGCTTGAACTGCGGCCGGGGCACGCCGACCTCCGGCCCGCCGAGGCCGAAGGAGACCAGGCCCTCCGGGCGCAGCCGGTCGTCGGTGGCGAGCCGGGTCGTCTCCTCGGCGGCCTCCAGCCCCGCCTCGCCGGGAATGTCGAAGCACCAGCGCAGCACGGTCCCGAATTCGGACTCGGCCGCCTTGCGGGCGTCCTCGATCGCGTCCATGAAGGCGAGCTCGTCGATGCCGCGACGGGTGGACGAGAACGGCGTGATGGTCAGCTCGGCGTACCGCACCCGCTGCCGGGCGAGGTCACGGGCCACCTCGTACGTCAGCAGCCGGACGTCCTCCGGGGTGCGGATCAGGTCGACGACCGACAGGTACACGTCGATGAAGTGCGCGAAGTCGGTGAAGGTGAAGTAGTCGACCAGGGCCTCGGGGTCGGTCGGCACCTTCGAGTCGGGGTGCCGGGCGGCCAGCTCGGACACGATCCGGGGGGAGGCGGAGCCCACGTGGTGCACATGCAGCTCGGCCTTGGGCAGCCCGGCGACGAAGTCCTTCAGGTCGCGTGGGGCACGGGGGTCGACGAGATGCTCGGTCAAGGGTTCCTCCCCGGAACGGCGCCCCTGCCGGCTCGCGGCGGGCGGGGCGCGGGTGATCGGCTGATCGGTGACTCGGGTTCATCGTAGGCCGTGGTGCGGCGCCTTCCGCTGGGGGCACGGGGGCGGCATCGACGTGCGGCTTCGCCGCGTGGGACCGAGCCGTCCCCACGCCCCCGCCCTGTGGCCCGCACCGAGCGGCCCCGTAGCATGGCGGCACGATCGACCCAGGGGGGAAACATCATGACGGACCCGACGCAGCCCGGCGGAGGCGGCGGCCACGACCCGTGGGCGCCCCCGGAGAACAGGCCGTCGCTCGAGAAGAACCAGCCCCCCGCCGCAGGTCCCCCCTCGGTGCACGACCAGGCCACGGTCACCTCGATGCCGGGCTTCACTCCGCCCACCGGCACGCCGCAGTACGGCAACACCGGCACCGGCGCGGTCCCGCCCCCGCCCGTCGCACCCGGCGGTCCCGCCACCGGCGGCTACGGCCACCCCGGCTACCCGGGCTACCCCGCGGCGGGACACGGCTGGCCCGGCATGCCCATGGCCCCCCAGAACGGCATGGGTGTCGCGGCGATGGTGCTCGGCATCATCTCCTGCACCCTGTTCTGTCTCTACGGCGTGGTCTCCCTGGTCACCGGCATCCTCGCCGTCGTCTTCGGCATCAAGGGCCGTAAGCGCGCCGAGGCAGGGGTGGCCACCAACCACGGCCAGGCCCAGGCCGGTCTGATCATGGGCATCATCGGGATCATCCTCGGCATCACGGTGATCGTCCTGATCGCCGTCGGCATCACGGCCGCGATCAACAGCGACGACTCCTACGACGACCCGTACTACGGCGCGCACGCCCCGGTCGCCACCGCCTGGTCCCACCGCTGAAACTGCCGTACTCCGCGGGGGACTTGGCCACTACGATTCCCTGGTCTGACAACGGAGGGGAGATCGTCCATGTCCAGCACCAACCCCACGCCCGGTGGTTTCGGCCCGCCGTCCCAGCCCCCGCAGCAGCCAGCTCCGGGTTACGGCTTCCCGCAGCAGTCCGGCCCCGGCTACGGCTACCCCCAGGGCGGCCCCGGCTACCCCGCCGCGCCGACGGCGGGTTACCCGCAGGCCCCGGCCTATGCGCAGGCCCCGGGCTACGCGATGCCCGCGCAGCCGAGCAACGGCATGGGGACCACGGGTCTGGTGCTGGGCATCATCGGCGTGGTGTGCAGCGTGACCTTGGTGCTGTGGTTCTTCGGCGTGATCCTGGGCATTCTGGCGATCATCTTCGGCGCCGTCGGCCGGGGCAAGGCCACCCGCGGGGAGGCCACCAACAAGGGTGCGGCGACCGCCGGCCTGGTCTGCGGCATCATCGCCACCGTGATCCTTCCGCTGCTGGGCTTCCTGCTCTTCGCCAGCATCATGGGCGGGATCGGCGCGGCTTCCTGAGCGGAGCCGAAGCCTGAGCGCAGCGGTGGCCCGAGCCGAGTCATGGCCTGTGAACCGCGCCTGGGCCGGACGAAGCATCGAGGAGGGGGCCGGTCCGCGGACCGGCCCCCTCACTCATGCACCCGCCGAACGCAGCCGCTCCCGCGCCTCCATCAGCGCGAAGCCCAGCAGATTCGGCCCCCGCCACCGCTGCGGATCCATCGCCGCATCGTCGTCCGCGGCCAGTCCGATGCCCCAGACGCGGTCCACGGGGCTCGCCTCGACCAGCACCCGGTCACCGGTGCCCAGCAGGAACTCCCGCAGCCTGGGATGCGCCCCGAACTTGTGGACGCTGCCCTCCACGACGATCCGGAAGCGCTCCCGCTGCCACACCGCCTCGTCGAACCCGCGCACCAGCCGCCCGGCCTTCTTCGCCTCCGCGGGATGCCCGGCGTCCAGCACGGCACGCTCCGCCGCCGGGTCCTCGAAGAGCCGGGCCTTGCCCGCCATCATCCAGTGCTCGGCCGTCGCGTACTCCACCTCGTCCACCGTGAACGGCGCCGGCCACCACTGGCTCAGACAGCTCGCCCCGATCCGGCCGTCCGGCCGCGGCCGGTGGCCCCAGAACAGCAGATACCTGATCCTGGCCCCCGCCTGGACCGCCCTGATCAGGGCCTCCCGCGAGCCGACCGCCCCCGTGATCTCCTTCATGCACGTGAGTCTGGCACGCACCACTGACACAGCGTCCTGCCTTTTCCCGGTCAACTCGACACCTGGTCGACAGATTCCGTCGCGTAACCAAAAATCAACAACGGAATCCCTTGTTGGAGTGGCATACCTCTGTCAGGATCGGCACTCAAATCGAGCCTGAGCCACGCCGGCCCCATCAAGGGCACGGAGGAGAGCGACATGCACAACCCGGGCACTGTCACCCCGGACCGATCCCCGGCCGAGGAGCGCTTCGCGCAGGGCGCGCAGTTCATCGCGGGGCACCTCACCAGGGGCACCTCCGGCCGCACGCACACGGTCGTCGATCCGGCGTCGGGCGCGGAGGTCCTCACCTACGAGCTGGCGGGCACGGCCGACGTCGACCGGGCCGTCGCCGCCGCCCGGGCGGCCTTCCCGGGCTGGGCGGGGGCCACCCCGGGCGAGCGGTCCGACGCCCTGCACCGGTTCGCCGCGGTCCTGGCCGACCGGGCCGAGGACTTCGCGCGGGCCGAGTCGCTCCAGTGCGGCAAGCCGCTGAAGCTGACCCGCGAGTTCGACGTCCCTGGGACGATCGACAACACCGCCTTCTTCGCCGGCGCCGCACGGCACTTGCAGGGGCAGTCCGCCGGTGAGTACTCCGGGGACCACACGTCGTACGTCCGGCGCGAGCCCATCGGGGTCGTCGGGTCGATCGCGCCCTGGAACTACCCCCTCCAGATGGCCGCCTGGAAGATCCTCCCGGCGATCGCCGCGGGCAACACCATCGTCCTGAAGCCCGCCGAACTCACCCCGCTGACCTCACTGCTCTTCGCCCGGGCGGCCACGGACGCCGGGATCCCGGACGGCGTGATCAACATCGTCACCGGCACCGGCAAGGAGGCCGGAGAGCACCTCGTCGGCCACCCCGACGTTGCCATGACCTCCTTCACCGGCTCCACCACCGTCGGCAGGCGCGTCGCCGAGATCGCCACCGCCACCGTCAAGCGCCTCCACCTGGAGCTCGGCGGCAAGGCGCCCTTCGTGGTCTTCGACGACGCCGACCTGGAGGCCGCCGCCCACGGCGCGGTCGCGGGCGCCCTCATCAACACCGGGCAGGACTGCACGGCCGCCACGCGCGCGTACGTGCAGCGACCGCTCCACGACGCCTTCGTGGAACGGACGGCCGCGCTCATGGAGACCGTCCGGCTCGGCGACCCCTTCGCTGCCGGCACCGACCTCGGCCCGCTCATCTCGCACGCCCAGCGCGACCGGGTCGCCGGCTTCGTCGACCGGGCACGGGCCTACGCGCGCGTGGTGACCGGCGGCGAGGAACCCGCGGGTGAGCTCGCCCAGGGCGCCTACTACCGGCCCACCCTCATCACCGACGCGGCCCAGGACAGCGAGGTCGTCCAGTCGGAGATCTTCGGGCCGGTCCTGGTCGTGCTGCCGTTCGACACCGACGACGAGGGCCTCGCGCTCGCCAACGACACCCCGTACGGGCTGGCAGCCTCCGTGTGGAGCCGGGACGTGTACCGGGCGAACCGGGCCACGCGCGAGATCAAGGCCGGGTGCGTGTGGGTCAACGACCACATCCCGATCATCAGCGAGATGCCGCACGGCGGCTACAAGTCCTCCGGCTTCGGCAAGGACATGTCCGCGTACTCGTTCGAGGAATACACCCAGATCAAGCACGTCATGTTCGACAACACCGCAGTGGCCGCGAAGGACTGGCACCGCACCGTCTTCGGGGACCGATAGCCGTATGCAGGCCGCCTGACCCGCGGCCGCCCACCCTCCGAAAGGGCACCACGCGCATGGAGCAGTACGAGCCCGACCGCCTGTCCCCGGCCCAAGTGGCCGCAATGCGGCGCAGTCTCACCAACGGCCGGGCCGCCCTCACCAGGCGGTCCCTGCTGCGCGCCTCCGCGGGCGGGGCACTCGCGGCCGGCGGACTCGGGACACTGAGCGCCTGCGGCATCCCGGCGGCGGGCACCTCGCAGGGCGGCGTCTCCGCAGAGGACCGCTCGGCCGAGGAGAAGACCGTGAACTTCTCCAACTGGACCGAGTACATGGACGTCGACGACAGCGGCAAGCACCACCCGACGCTGGAGCAGTTCACCGAGCGCACCGGCATCAAGGTCAAGTACACCGAGGACATCAACGACAACAACGAGTTCTTCGCCAAGATCAAGCCGCAGCTCGCCGCGGGCCAGGACACCGGCCGCGACCTGATCGTCCTCACCGACTGGCTGGCCGGCCGCCTCATCCGCCTGGGCTGGGCGCAGAAGCTCGACCCGGCCAACCTGCCGCACGCCTACGCCAACCTGTCGGCCCAGTTCCGCAGCCCCGACTGGGACCCGGGCCGCGCCTACTCGTACGTCTGGCAGGGCATCTCCACCGTCATCGCGTACAACAAGAAGGCCCTCGACGGAGTCGAGGTGACGTCGATATCCGACCTGCTCGACAACCCCAGGCTCAAGGGCCGGGTCGGCTTCCTGTCGGAGATGCGCGACAGCGTCGGTATGACGCTGCTCGACATGGGCAAGGACCCGGCGGACTTCACCGCCGACGACTACGACGCCGCCATCGCCCGGCTGCAGAAGGCCGTCGACAAGGGCCAGATCCGCCGCTTCACCGGCAACGACTACACCTCGGACCTGACCAGCGGCGACTTCGCGGCCTGCGTCGCCTGGGCCGGGGACGTCGTCCAGCTCAAGGCGGACAGCCCCGACATCGACTTCCTCATCCCGGACAGCGGTTACATGACGTCGACCGACAACCTGCTGATCCCCAACAAGGCCCGTCACAAGACGAACGCCGAGCGGCTCATCGACTTCTACTACGAGCCGAAGCCGGCCGCCGAACTCGCCGCGTACATCAACTACGTGTGCCCCGTCGACGGGGTGAAGGCCGAGCTGGCGAAGATCGACGAGGACGCGGCGGACAACCCGCTGATCATCCCCGACAAGGCCATGGCCGCCAAGTCGCACGCCTTCCGCTCGCTGAGCTCGAAGGAAGAGACCGAGTTCGAAGAGAAGTTCGCGAAGCTGACGGGGGCGTGACCACCATGACGACCAAGACGGACCCCACCGGTGACGTCCGCCTGACGGGTATCACCAAGACCTACGGCGCCTTCACCGCCGTCCATCCGCTCGACCTGACCGTGCCGCAGGGCTCGTTCTTCGCCCTGCTCGGCGCCTCCGGCTGCGGCAAGACCACCACCCTGCGCATGATCGCCGGCCTGGAGGAGCCCTCCGCCGGTACCGTCTTCCTGGGCGACCAGGACGTGACGGCCCTCCCGCCGTACAGACGGCCGGTGAACACGGTCTTCCAGTCGTACGCCCTCTTCCCGCACCTCGACATCTTCGAGAACGTCGCCTTCGGGCTGCGTCGGAGGGGATGGAAGTCGGTGAAGAAGCAGGTCGAGGAGATGCTCGACCTGGTCCAGCTCGGCGAGCAGGCCCGCAAGAAGCCGCACCAGCTCTCCGGCGGCCAGCAGCAGCGCGTCGCCGTGGCCCGCGCGCTCATCAACCACCCCAAGGTGCTCCTGCTCGACGAGCCGCTCGGCGCCCTCGACCTGAAGCTGCGCCGCCAGATGCAGCTGGAGCTCAAGCGCATCCAGACCGAGGTCGGCATCACCTTCATCCACGTCACGCACGACCAGGAGGAGGCCATGACCATGGCCGACACGGTCGCCGTGATGAACGCCGGCCGCGTCGAGCAGCTCGGTTCGCCGGCCGATCTCTACGAGAACCCGCGCACCACGTTCGTCGCCAACTTCCTCGGCACCTCGAACTTCATCGAGGCCGAGGTCGACCACAAGAGCGGCGAGGAGATCGTGCTGAAGGCGGGTGGCGGCAAGCTCGTCCTGCCCGGGGCGCGGTGCGGCGCGCCCACGACGGCCGGGGGCAGGGTGCTGGTCGGCGTCCGCCCGGAGAAGATCTCCCTCACCCACGCGGACGACGCCGGCGAGATACCCGGGGGCCGCAACCGCATCACCGGCCGGATCGCGGACTCCAGCTTCATCGGCGTCTCGACGCAGTACGTGGTCGACAGCCCTGTCTGCGCCGACTTCGAGGTCTACGCCCAGAACATCGACCGCGACCCCCGCCTGGTGCCCGGCGCCGAGGTCGTCCTGCACTGGAACCCGGCCCACACCTTCGGCCTGGACGCGGCCCAGGACATCGAGGCCGGAGTGGAAGAGGCCGCCTGATGACCACACTCACCGAGGCGCCACCGCCGCTCGCACCGGAAGCCCCCGGGCCGAAGCCCCCGAAGCGCAGGGGCCGCCTGACCCCGTACTGGCTGCTGCTCCCCGGCATCCTCTGGCTGCTCGTGTTCTTCGCGCTGCCGATGATCTACCAGGCCTCCACGTCCGTGCAGACGGGCTCACTGGAGGAGGGATACAGGGTCACCTGGCACTTCGCCACGTACTGGGACGCGCTGTCCGGGTACTGGCCGCAGTTCGTCCGGTCCGTGCTCTACGCCGGCACCGCGACGATCTTCTGCCTGCTGCTCGGCTACCCGCTCGCGTACCTGATTGCCTTCCGGGCGGGCCGCTGGCGGAACCTGATCATGATCCTGGTGATCGCGCCGTTCTTCACCAGCTTCCTGATCCGCACGCTGGCCTGGAAGACGATCCTCGCGGACGGCGGCCCGGTCGTCGGCGCGCTCAACACGCTGCACGTCCTGGACGTCACCAGCTGGCTCGGCTGGACCGCGGGCGACCGCGTCCTGGCCACGCCGCTCGCGGTGGTCTGCGGCCTGACGTACAACTTCCTGCCGTTCATGATCCTGCCGCTCTACACCTCGCTGGAGCGCATCGACGGCCGGCTCCACGAGGCCGCCGGTGATCTGTACGCCCGGCCCTGGACGACCTTCCGCAAGGTGACCTTCCCGCTGTCGATGCCGGGTGTCGTCTCCGGCACGCTGCTGACCTTCATCCCGGCGACCGGCGACTACGTCAACGCCGATCTGCTCGGCTCCACTGACACCCGCATGGTCGGAAACGTCATCCAGGCGCAGTTCCTCAGAGTGCTCGACTACCCGACGGCCGCGGCGCTCTCCTTCATCCTCATGGCGGCCATCCTCCTCATGGTCACCTTCTACATCCGCAGGTCCGGGACGGAGGATCTGGTCTGAATGCCCTTCGTCAACTGGCTCAAGAGAAATCTCGTCGTCATCGCGGGACTGCTGACGCTCTGCTATCTGCTCCTGCCGAACGTCATCGTCACGGTCTTCTCCTTCAACAAACCGAAGGGGCGCTTCAACTACGCGTGGCAGCAGTTCTCCCTGGACGCCTGGAAGGACCCCTGCGGGGTCTCCGACCTGTGCGGCTCGCTGTCGGTCAGCCTCCAGATCGCGTTCTGGGCGACCCTCGGCGCCACCCTCCTCGGCACGCTCATCGCCTTCGCCCTGGTTCGCTACCGGTTCCGCGCCCGCGGCGCCGTGAGCTCGCTGATCTTCCTGCCGATGGCGATGCCCGAGGTCGTCATGGCCGCCTCACTGCTCACCCTGTTCCTCAACATGGGCGCGCGGCTCGGCTTCTGGACAATTCTCATCGCGCACATCATGTTCTGCCTGAGTTTCGTCGTCACGGCCGTCAAGGCGCGTGTGATGTCGATGGACCCACAACTGGAGGAGGCGGCGCGGGACCTGTACGCGGGCCCGTTCCAGACCTTCGTCCGGGTCACCCTGCCGATCGCGGCGCCGGGGATCGCGGCGGGGGCGCTGCTCGCCTTCGCCCTCTCCTTCGACGACTTCGTCATCACCAATTTCAACGCCGGCTCGACCGTCACCTTCCCCATGTTCGTCTGGGGATCGGCGCAGCGCGGAACGCCCGTTCAGATCAATGTCATCGGCACGGCCATGTTCGTCGTCGCCGTCCTGTTCGTCCTGGTTTCCATGGCTGTCGGAAACCGCCGCAACAGACACAAGGCATCACCGTAGGGAGTTGACATCATGGCCCCGAGCGCCATGAATCAGTGGACCCGTTCGCTCTCCGACGCCCGGCCGGTCCCGTACTGGCTGGACGACCCCGGCCGGCCCCGTCCCGCACCCGCCCTCACCACCTCCGAGACCTGCGACCTGCTGGTCGTCGGCGGCGGCTACAGCGGACTGTGGACCGCGCTGGTCGCCAAGGAGCGCGACCCGCAGCGGGACGTGGTGCTGGTGGAAGGCCGCGAGGTGGGCTGGGCCGCCTCCGGCCGCAACGGCGGCTTCTGCGCCGCCTCCCTCACCCACGGCCTGCCCAACGGCCTCGCCCGCTGGCCCGAGGAGATCCACAAGCTCCAGGAGCTGGGCGCCCGCAACCTCGACGCGATCGAGGCGGCGGTCGCCCGGCACGCCATCGACTGCGACTTCGAACGCACCGGCGAGATCGACGTCGCCACCGAGCCGTACCAGGCGCGGGAACTGAGGGAGTGGTACGAGGAGACCTCCCGCCGGGGCCTCGCCGACGGAATCGAGTACCTGGACGCCGAAGCCGTACGGGAGCAGGTGAACTCACCCACCTTCCAGGCCGGCCTGTGGGACCGCCGGGGCGTGGCGATGCTGAACCCGGCGAAGCTCGCCTGGGGCCTGAAGCGGGCGTGCGTGGACCTGGGCGTGCGCGTCTACGAACACACCCCGGCGCTGGACCTGAAGCCGTACGGCGCCGGCATGGCGGTCCGCACGCCCTACGGCCGGATCCGTGCCCGCCGGGTCGCCCTCGGCACGAACATCTTCCCGAACCTGGTCAGACGCGTCCGTTCCTACACCGTCCCGGTCTACGACTACGCCCTGATGACCGAGCCGCTCAGCCCCGCTCAACTGGCCTCGATCGGCTGGAGGAACCGCCAGGGTCTCGGCGACAGCGCCAACCAGTTCCACTACTTCCGCCTGTCCGCCGACCACCGCGTCCTCTGGGGCGGCTACGACGCGATCTACCCCTACGGCGGCCGGGTCCGCGCCGAGTACGACGACCGCCCCGAGACCTACGCCAAGCTCGCCGGGCACTTCTTCACCTGCTTCCCGCAGCTGGAGGGCGTCCGCTTCAGCCACGCCTGGGGCGGCGCGATCGACACCTGCTCCCGCTTCTCGGCGTTCTTCGGCAGCGTCCACCAGGGCAAGGTGGCCTACGCGGCCGGGTACACCGGACTCGGGGTCGGTGCCACCCGGTTCGGCGCCGAGGTGATGCTGGACCTGCTGGCGGGGGAGCGCACCGAGCGCACGGAGCTGGAGATGGTCCGCCGGAAGCCGCTGCCGTTCCCGCCCGAGCCCTTCGCCTGGACGGGCATCGCCCTCACCAAGTGGTCCCTGGCCCGCGCGGATGCGCGGGGCGGACGCCGCAACCTGTGGCTGCGGACGATGGACAAGCTGGGCCTCGGCTTCGACAGCTGACGCACGGGCGTGAGCCGGTTCACTCCAACGAGGGGCCGCAACCCGCGTAATGACCACCAGGACACCCCCTCTCCCTCGTGACGCGCTGCGCGTCCGCGAGATTCACGAGAGAGATGGGGGTCTTCCTGATGAAAGGGGCGAAGACGGCGGTGGAGTGGCTCGCATCCGTCGCACCCGATCCCGAGGCCTGCCGCTGGAAGTGGGAGCGCAGCCTGCTCCGGGTGGCGCTGCTGCCGGCCGGCAGCGCCTGGGACGTGCTCATCCTGCCCGGCGAACTCGGCTACGCCACGCTCGACGTGCTGAGCCGGGTTCTCGACCGGCCGGGGCCGGTGCTCGTGGACTTCGGTGACGCGCGCATGGGCTTCTTCGTGCCGCCGGGCACCGCGGCACGCTGGCTCGGCACGGGCATCCGCACGGCGGGCGCCGGCACCTGGATCGTCGTACCGTACCCGGGCCGCTCCTCACCGGGCGGCGTCCGCTGGCTGGTCCCCCCGGACGGGTCGGGCCTGCTGACGGACCCGGCCCTGCTGGAACTGGCGATGCACGAGGCGGCGGCGGGGCTGGCCACGGAGAACGGCGCGTAGGCGCTATTCGGGCTGCTCGGGCGGCGCAGTCCGCCTGAGGGACAGCCACAGCGACGACAGCAGCACCGCGCACAGACACCAGCCGGCCACCACGTCCAGCGGCCAGTGGTAGCCGCGGCGGACCAGGCCGTAGCTCGCGCCGAGGACGAGGACGAGGCAGGCGGTGACCAGGGTGCGGCGGGCGAGGGGCGTGCGGAGCCGGGGGAGCAGCAGCAGGGTCGCGGAGCCGTAGGCGATGGCGGCCGTGGCGGTGTGGCCCGACGGGTAGTAGCCGGTGCCGGGCGGGACGGCCGGCGTGCCCGGGCGGTCCGTGAGCTCCTTGAGCGGGATGACCAGCGCCGGGACCAGGGCCATGAGCAGGACCGCGACGGCCACCGGCGACCACCAGCGGTCGCCGCCGCCGCGGCGGACGCGTACGGCGACGTACCCGAGGGCGACCGCGAGGACCGGGACCGCGACCTGGACGTTGCCGAGGTCGGAGAGGAACTCGGAGAGACCGTCCGGGTGGACGAGGCCGCGGCTGACGCGCTCGTCGAGCCGGACGAGCGGGCCGTCGGCGACGACCTGCCAGGTGATCAGCGCGAACAGCAGGGCGGGAAGGCCGAACAGGAGGGTCAGCGCTCCCGGGTGTGTTCTCCTGGCCCGCGCGGTGGACGCGGCGCGTTCCTGGCTCGCGGGGATCGGCATGTGGCACAGCTTGGCACGCGCGCGGACGCACGGGAGGGAGGTCGGCCGCCCCGGAACAAGGGGGGGTGGCTCCGAGGCGGCCGTACGGACCGGAACGTCGCGCGCCCCGGGGGGTTTGGGGCGGGCGACCGTCCGATCGGTGAGGAGATCCAGAGCCTCAGGCTCCGGTTGTGTGCGCGAGGGCACGACCAGGTCGAAGCTGGGGAGGCCCCGGCCTGATGTCGCCCACAGTCCCCTGTGGGCGGGGTGTATCTCTCATCTGGGTAGAACCTACGACAGGGGCGGGGCGGAGGACAGGCCGCCGGGCTCCCTGCCATCCACCTCGCACACCTTCTTCACACGCTCTGTCGCTCGCCGCCCCGGGAGCGGAACCGGGGCGGCTCACCTGCCCCGACGGGGGCTCAGATACGCGCGGCGGCGGTTCAGACGCGGGTGAGGGCCTGCTCGATGATGTCGAGGCCCTCGCTCAGCAGGTCCTCGCCGATCACCAGCGGGGGCAGGAAGCGGAGCACGTTGCCGTAGGTGCCACAGGTCAGGACCAGCAGGCCCTCGGCGTGGCAGGCCTTGGCGAGTGCGGCGGTCGCCTCCGGGTTCGGCTCCTTGGTGGCCCGGTCCTTCACCAGCTCGATGGCGATCATCGCACCGCGCCCGCGGACGTCGCCGATGATGTCGAACTTGTCCTGCATGGCCGACAGGCGGGCCTTCATGACGGCCTCGATGCTCTTCGCCCGCGCGTTGAGGTCGAGCTCCCTCATCGTCTCGATCGAGCCCAGCGCACCGGCACAGGCGACCGGGTTGCCGCCGTAGGTGCCGCCCAGGCCGCCGGCGTGCGCGGCGTCCATGATCTCGGAGCGACCGGTGACGGCGGCCAGGGGGAGACCGCCGGCGATGCCCTTGGCGGTGGTGATGAGGTCCGGGACGATGCCCTCGTCCTCACACGCGAACCACTGGCCCGTACGGCAGAAGCCGGACTGAATCTCGTCGGCGACGAAGACGATGCCGTGGGCGGAGGCGAACTCGCGGATCGCCGGCAGGAAGCCCTTGGCCGGCTCGATGAAACCGCCCTCGCCGAGCAACGGCTCGATGATGATCGCGGCGACGTTCTCCGCGCCGACCTGCTTGCTGATCTGGTCGACGGCCTGCGCGGCTGCCTCGGGGCCGGCGTTCTCGGCCCCGGTCGGCCAGCGGTAGCCGTACGCCACCGGCACCCGGTACACCTCGGGCGCGAACGGCCCGAAGCCGTGCTTGTACGGCATGTTCTTCGCCGTCAGCGCCATCGTCAGGTTGGTGCGCCCGTGGTACCCGTGGTCGAACACGACGACGGCCTGCCGCTTGGTGTACGCCCGGGCGATCTTCACGGCGTTCTCGACGGCCTCGGCGCCGGAGTTGAACAGCGCGCTCTTCTTGGCGTGGTCACCCGGGGTCAGCTCGGCGAGCGCCTCGGCGACCTCGACGTACCCCTCGTAGGGCGTGACCATGAAACAGGTGTGGGTGAAGTCGGCGAGCTGTGCCGACGCCCGCCGTACGACGGCCTCGGCGGAGGCGCCGACGGACGTCACGGCGATGCCCGACCCGAAGTCGATCAGCCGGTTCCCGTCGACGTCCTCGATGATCCCGCCACCGGCCCGCGCCGTGAACACGGGCAGCACGGACCCCACACCCTGCGCGACCGCGGCGGTACGGCGGGCCTGCAGCTCCTGCGACTTCGGACCGGGGATGGCGGTGACGACGCGGCGCTCCTGCGGAAGTGCGGTCATGCGGGGCTCCTGGAGTGGTGCGGAGGGTGACATACGGACGCTTGGCTTCTTTTCTCGCAGGCTAGGGCGGGGGGAGGGGGGTGGGCATGCTCCATGTGGGCGTTGTCGGCGCAGCGGCTTGTCCGGGGTGGACATGGCGGTCTCGGGGGCTGCTGCCCACGCCCCGGCCGCGTAAGCGGTGAACTCCCCAGGAGAGGGCGTTAGATTGGCTCGCTGATGGTGGACGGCGCGGCTGGTCAGGGGGCAAGGGCGATGGACAGCGACGGGACGCAGGAGGCCCGGGGTACGCACGCGCATCCCGTGCCGCGTCCGGCGGGGCCGCCGGAGGTGCCCGCGATGCCTCCCCGGCCGCCCCAGGCACCGGTGACACCGCCGCCGGACGGGTCGGCCTTCCTCGCCTGGCTGCGCGCGCCGCGCCCCGACGCCGCGCCGGGCGTGTGGCGGTTCGGGCACCGGCCGCGGCCCGACGAGGAGCTCGACGAGGTCCCCACCCGGCAGCTGCTGAGCGGGGCGCTGATCGCCTTCCTGGTGGGTTGGCTGATCTGGTCGCTGCTGCAGAACGGGTACCTCGGCACCTGGTGGTGGGTGCCGTTCGACCTGATCGTCCCCGATGCCTGGCGCGGCGCCGACAGTGATCTCGGCGAGATGGGCACGTTCGTGGTGTACCGGGGGTACGAGCTGCTCGTCGCCCTGGCGATCATGGTCGGGGTGGCCCGGCTCGGCCGCTGGGGCGAGGTGTGGCGCCGCCTCGTCACCCCCCGCTTGCGCCGGCCGGAGCACCAGGCGGCCCAGCCGGCCCCCCAGGACGACCCGGCCGAGTGGAACGAACTGCGCGCCGCCGGAGCCGTCGACGCCGCCGAGCGGCTCGCCGCCGAGGCCCGCTGCGGGCTGATGCGGGACGTCGACCATGCCCGGATCCTCCGCGCCTGGCAGGGCGTGCGCACCGGGCGGCACAGTCTGGCCACCTTCAGCGGTGCCGTGCTCAAGGACGGTGCCGCCGCCTGCCTCCACCCGTCCGGCGAGCGTGACCTGCCGGCCCGGCTCGCCCGGCACGACCTGGTCACCGGGCAGGTGCGGCTGGGGACCACCGTGGACGACGTCCGCAACCCCTACGCCTACCGCGGGGCGGGGCTCGCCCTGGGCCCGGACCTGCTCGGCACCTCCCTCGTGGCCGTCGGCCCCGCCGGCTCCGGCAAGACCGGCACCGTCGTCCGCCCCCTCGCCGAGTCCCTCTGTCTGCACGCCCTCGCCGGGCGCGCCGCCGTGGTGGTCGTCGGGGCCGCCGGGGCGGGGCTCGGGCCGGCCGACGCGTACGACGTCGTCGTGCGGATCGGGAACCAGGAGTCCGAGTACGACCTCGATCTGTACGGCGGGACCGGCGACCCGGACGAGGCCGCGGCCGTGCTGGCCGAGGCGCTCGTAGGGGATCTCGCCGATCCGCATCCCGGCAGCGACAGCCGCCGGTCCACCACCGTCCTCGCCCAGCTGCTCGGGCCGTTCCGCGCCGTCCACGGGCGCTTTCCCTCCGTACCGGAGCTGCGGCAGCTGCTCGACGGTGCGCCGGGGCCGTTCGCCGCGCTGCGGCAGGGGCTTCAGGAGGCGGGGCGGGAGTCGCTGCTGCGGGAGCTCGACGCCCGGGAGCGGCAGATGGGCCAGCCCGGGGACGTCGGCGGGGTCCTCGCGGACCGCGTCGCCCTGCTCGACCGGCCCGCCTTCGCCGGGTTCTTCGACACCTCCGGGCAGTCGCGGCCCTTCACGCTCAAGGCCCTCGACCATCCCGTGCGCGTGCGCGTCGACCTGCCCGAGCGGGGGCACGCCGACGCCTCCCGGATGCTGGCGCGGCTGGTGCTCGCGCAGTTCACGGCGAGTGTCGCGGTACGGGAGGACCGTTCCCTGTTCGCCTGCCTGGTGCTCGACGACGCCACCGGGGTCGTGACGCCGGAGGCCGTGCGCGGCATCCAGCGGCTGCGGTCCGGTAACGCCGGTGTCGTGCTCACCCTGCGGTCGCTGGACGACGTGGCCCGGCCGCTGCGCGGGCCGCTGCTCGGCGCCACCGGGTGCCGGATGGCCCTGTCGGGGCTCACACCCTGGGACGGGCAGGACTTCGCCGAGGTGTGGGGCAAGGAGTGGACCGAGGCGCGCGACGTCACCGACCGGCAGATCATCGCCGAGACCCCGGCCGGCAAGGCACTGCACGCGGTACGGCGGGTGATCACCGGCAAGGCGCCGACCGCGCGGGCGGTGACCGTACGCCAGGTCGAGCGGGAGCGCTGGTCCGCCTCCGAGCTGGCCCACGGGGTGCCGGCGGGGCACGCGGTGCTGTCGCTGACCGACGTGAAGGGCGAGCACGCGCCGCCGCTGCTGGTGGACCTGCGGGGCTGACGGACTCCCGTGTCGGCGGGGCCGGCGGTGCCCGGCGTGGCCCGGCCGGCGCGGATGTCGTGCGGCCCAGCGAGCCGACGGGCCTGAACATCGCCGGGAGCCGCGGCGGCCTGAGCGTCTCCCGGTGCACCGTGGCGCCTTCCCGCCGGTACCGGTACGCGGAGACCGTACGGTGAGGCAGAATCGTCACAGGTCGTTCATACGCGGCGGCCAAAAGACCATAAAGATCACACCGCTCTGACGCGGAAGGCCCCATGCCCCCGACGCTCGCCTCGCTCGTCCACCACTCCGCGCTGAAACTGACCGTACGGGCGGGCGGAGACCGCCTCGACGTGCCGGTCCGCTGGGCGCACGTCAGCGAGCTCGCCGACCCCGTGCCCTACATGGAGGGCGGGGAACTGCTGCTGATCACCGCGCTCAAGCTGGACGCCGAGGACCCGGAGGCCATGCGCCGCTACGTCCGGCGGCTGGCCGGGGCCGGTGTGGTCGGGCTCGGTTTCGCCGTCGGCGTCAACTACGAGGAGATTCCCGAGGCGCTCGTCGACGCGGCCGGGGAGGAGGGCCTGCCGCTGCTGGAGGTGCCGCGCCGCACGCCCTTCCTGGCCATCAGCAAGGCCGTGTCCGCGGCCATCGCGGCCGACCAGTACCGGGCCGTCACCGCGGGGTTCGCCGCCCAGCGCGAACTGACCCGGCAGGCCCAGACCGGCGGGCCGGAGGGACTGCTGGCCGCGCTGGCCGCGCAGGTCGACGGCTGGGCGGCGCTGTACGACGCCTCGGGCGCCGTCGTCGCCACGGCACCGGACTGGGCGGGCCGACGCGCCGCGCGGCTCACCGGTGACGTGCAGCGGCTGCGGGACCGGCCCGCGCCCGCCTCGTCCGTGGTCGGCGGCCCGGAGAACGAGGACCGGGTCGAGCTGCACACCATCGGCACCGGCCGCCGCCCCCGCGCGGCTCTCGCCGTGGGCACGGCCGCCGCCCCGGGCACCGCCGAGCGCTACGCCGTCCACTCGGCCATCGCGCTGCTGACCCTGACCACGGAACGCTCCCGCTCCCTCCAGGCGGCCGAGCAGCGGATCGGCGCGGCGGTGCTGCGCATGCTGCTGGCCGGGGAACCGGACCACGCGCGTACCGTCGCCGGGGGTCTCTACGGCGGGCTGCTGGACGCGCCGTTCCGGATGATGGTCGCGGAGCGGGTGCCGGTGTCGGCCGCGCTGGCCCGTGCCGAGGCCCGGGCGGGCGCCCCGGCCGTCGACCGGCCCTCCGCCGCCGCGCTCGCCGCGGCCGACACGAACGGCGACCCCCTCGCGGCGCTCGCCGACGTCATGGAGTCCGCTGCGGCCCGGGCCGGCGAGGCCGTCCTGGTCGTGCCGGAGGGGGAGCGGCTGGTGGTGCTGGCCGCGGACGGCGGTGCCGCGGCGGCGGCCGCCGCGGAGTACGCGGCCGCCCTGGAGACGGCCCGGTCCGGCGTGCGCGAGAAGGTGCCGGGCGGCGAGGGGGACGAGCTGGTCGTGGGCCTGTCGGCCCCGGCCGGGCCCATCGCCGCGTCCGCCGCGTACAAGCAGGCCGAGCAGGCGCTGTCGGTGGCGCGGCGGCGCGGGCGCGTCCTCGTGGAGCACGAGCGGATGGCGGCCGGATCCGTCTTGCCGCTGCTGGCGGACGACGCGGTACGGGCGTTCGCCGACGGGATACTCCGGCCGCTGTACGAGCACGACGCCACCGGCCGCGGCGACCTCGTCGCCTCGCTGCGCGCCTGGCTGTCCAAGCACGGCCAGTGGGACGCGGCGGCGGCCGAACTCGGCGTCCACCGCCACACCCTGCGCTACCGCATGCGCCGGGTCGAGGAGATCCTGGGCCGCTCCCTGGACGACCCGGACGTCCGGATGGAGCTGTGGCTGGCCCTCAAGGCGACCTCGGCAGACTAGTTGTATTGCCGCGGCAGGCAACGTTCGCCCCGTCGCGACGCCCGGCACGCTCCCCCACTGCCCGAAAGGCGTGGGAGGTACCCCACGACGCCGCTCCTTGACGGGCGAACGTTGCCTGCCGCGGCACTGGCCAAACCGTAGTGTCCCCGGCCGTCACTGCTACGCCCCGGACAAACGCCCTTCGGTCACCCCGCGCCTACCGTTGATCCCTAGTGCCGCGACAGGCAACGTTCGCCCCGTCGCGACGCCCGGCACGCTCCCCCAAGCTCTTCGAGCAGGGGGGACCCCCACTCGCCGCACCGGCCGAAAGCCCAGGTACATCCAGTACGAGGACTTCCGGCCGGCACACCGAGAGCACGCACCGGACGCCGCTCCTTGACGGGCAAAGATTGCGCCCCGCGGCACTAGCACAGGACCACCCCCGACGCCGAAGGGCCGGAAACCCCCATGCCGAAGAACGATGTGGCAGCCACCCACGCCTACTGGCTCGCCGGCCGCCAGGCCACCGGCGAGGACACCTTCGACGTCACCTCCCCGTGGGACGGGCGGCTCGTCGGCACGGTGAGCGTGCCGACGGACGCGCAGGTCGAGGAGGCCGTTGCCGCCGCCTACGCCGTGCGGGACGAGTTCGCCGCCACCGCGGCGCACGTGCGCGCCGCTGCCCTGGACCACGTCAGCAAGCGCCTCGCCGAGCGCACCGAGGAGATCGCGCGGCTGATCTCCGCCGAGAACGGCAAGCCCCTGAAGTGGGCGCGCGGCGAGGTCGGGCGTGCCGTGTCGGTGTTCCGGTTCGCGGCCGAGGAGGCCCGGCGGTTCAACGGCGGCGAGGCCCAGCGCCTCGACACCGACCTCGGCGGCCAGGGCCGGCTCGCCCTCACACGCCGCTTCCCGAAGGGCGTCGTGCTCGGCATCGCGCCCTTCAACTTCCCGCTGAACCTCTGCGCCCACAAGGTCGCCCCGGCCATCGCCGCCGGCGCCCCGATCATCCTCAAGCCGGCCCCGGCCACCCCGCTGTCCGGCCTGATCATTGGCGACCTGCTGGCCGAGACCGAGCTGCCCGCGGGTTCCTGGAGCATCCTGCCCGTCGCCAACGACAGGATGCCCGCCCTCGTGCGGGACGAGCGCCTGCCCGTCATCTCCTTCACCGGCTCCGAGAAGGTCGGCTACGCGATCATGGACTCGGTGCCGCGCAAGCACTGCACCCTGGAGCTGGGCGGCAACGGCGCCGCCGTCGTCCTCGCCGACTGGGCGAGCGACGAGGATCTGGACCGGGCGGCGAACCGCATCGCCACCTTCTCCAACTACCAGGGCGGGCAGTCCTGCATCTCCGTCCAGCGGGTCATCGCCGACGCCTCGGTGTACGACCGGCTGCTGCCGCGTGTCGTCGCCGCCGTCGAGGCCCAGGTCACCGGCGACCCGAGCGACGACACGACCGACGTCGGGCCGCTGGTCAGCGAGGACGCCGCCCAGCGCGTCGAGACGTGGGTCCAGGAGGCGGTCGACGCCGGCGCCCGGCTGCTCACCGGCGGCAAGCGCGACGGCGCCTCCTATGCGCCGACCGTCCTGGCCGAGGTCCCGGCCGACGTCACGCTCTCCTGCGAGGAGGTCTTCGGGCCGGTCCTCACGGTGCAGAAGGCGGACGGCGAGGCGGCGGCCTTCGCCGCCGTCAACGACTCCAAGTACGGCCTCCAGGCGGGCGTGTTCACCCACGACCTGCAGACCGCCTTCCGCGCACACCGCGCCCTGGAGGTCGGAGGTGTCGTCATCGGCGACGTCCCGTCCTACCGCGCCGACCAGATGCCGTACGGCGGCGTCAAGCAGTCCGGCGTGGGCCGCGAGGGCGTGCGCTTCGCCATGGAGGACTACACGTACGAGCGCGTGCTGGTCCTCACCGGCATCGACCTCTGACTCACCTCTAGCTCATGGGAACCATTTTCATATAGTCTCCGCGGAGAGGCCCGGCACCGATGCCTTCCGGTGCCGGGCCTCTCCTTCATGCCGGCCTGTTCCGGACCCTCAACCGGAGAAGCCGACGTGCGCGAGCCGCAGCGGGCCGCGCAGCCTGAGGCGCACATCGTGGACGCCCGCGGCGGCGACGGCCGCGCCGAGCGAGACGTAGTCGTACGGGCCGGACGTGGGCGCGGCGGTCGACAGCACCGCGAGCGCCGGGCCGTCGTCGAGGGACAGCTCGACCGAGCCCTCACCGGCCACCTCCACCGTCACGCCGGAGATGCCGCGCCCCAAGTCGCAGGCGCGGTAGAGCAGTTCGCCCGCCGTCGCGTCCGTCGGCGTCACCGCGTCGCCCGACACCTTCGTCCGGTCGACGATCTCGATGCCGCTCTGCTCGTCGAAGCCGGCCGGGGCCAGACCGCCCGTGACGGCCGGGCGCGGCAGGGTGGGCTCGCCGTCGAGCGTGACGGTTGTCCGCAGCCGGACGTCCTCGCTGGAGGCCCCGGCGAGCAGTTCGTACGCGCCCGGCTCCACGCGCCACCGGTCCTGGGCGACATCCCAGAACGCGAAGGCGGACAGCGGGACCTCGAAGCTCAGCTCGGCCGTCCCGCCCGGGGCGAGGGTGACGCGGCGGTGGTCCAGCAGCTCGCGGCGGGGACGCGGCACGGACGGGTCGACGGCCCTGGTGTAGAGCTGGGCGATCTCGTCGGCCGTGACCTCACCGGTGTTGGTGACGGAGAAGGAGACGCGCACCGTCGCGTTCTCGACCCGGGCCGCCAGATCGCCGTAGGCGAACGACGCGTACGACAGGCCGTGCCCGAAGGGGAACAGGGGTGTGCCCTCGAAGTAGAGGTACGTCTGGCGGCTGCCGATCACGTCGTAGTCGAGGAGGCCGGGCAGGTCGGTGTCGGCGGCGTACCAGGTCTGCGGGAGGCGCCCGGCGGGGGAGACGTCGCCGGCCAGGACGCGGGCCAGGGCGGTGCCGGCCGCCTGGCCGCCGTGCGCCGTCCACAGCACCGCGGGCAGACCGGCCGGGTCGACGGCGTACGGGTAGGCGGAGACCAGCGCCAGCACGGTGGCCGGGTTGGCCGCGCGGGCGGCCCGCAGCAGCCGCTCCTGCTGCCCGGGCAGGCGCAGGGTCGTACGGTCCTCGGTCTCGCGGCCGTTGATGTGCGGGTCGTTGCCCGCCACCACCACGACCACGTCGGCCGCCGCGGCGGCCCGCGCCACCGCCTCCTCGCCCCGCTCGGTGACGACCAGCTCGAAGACCTCGGGATCCTCGTCGGCAACCTTCACGCCGTCGGCGGAGACACATACGTGCCGACCCGTCCCCAGGTGCTTGAGGAGGTGCCCGTTCCCGTGCGGTTCCAGGCTGAACGTCTCCTGGACGACCCAGCCGCCCGGCTGGTCGGCGGCGGCGCGGACGTAGCCGTCCTCGGCTACCGACAGGTAGCGGCCGTCGGGGGCGCGCAGCGTCAGGACGCCCTCGCCCCAGTCGGCCAGCGCCAGTTCGGTGCCGGTCGCGTCGGTGGTGAGCGCGGGCAGGTCGGTGCGGCCCGCGAGGAGCGCCGGGTCGAGCGCACCCTCGGCGCCGCGCACCTCGTCGGCGGCCTCCTCGGCCACCGGCACGTGCAGGAACGCGCCCCCGGAGGTCTTCAGCCGGACCCGGCCCACCCCCTCGGCGAACTCCACCCGGTCCGCGCCGAACCGCTCGTACAGGCCCTCCAGCGGCGTCGTGCGGTGGATGAGCGTGCCGCTGTACCAGTCGAGCTTGCACTCGTCGGCGAGCAGCCCGACCACCGCGATCCGGCTGTCCGGGGCGAGCGGCAGCGCTCCGTCGTTCTTGAGCAGCACGACCGCCTGCTCGGCGGCCTCCTGGGCGAGGGCGCGGTGCGCCGGGGTGTCGAACTCGCTGGTCGCGTCGTGCGGGTCGTACTCCGGGTCGAACTCGCCGAGCCGGAAGCGGACCGAGAGCTGCCGGCGGACGGCCGTGTCGAGGTCGGCCTCGGACAGCAGACCCCGCTCCAGGGCACCGCGCAGCCGTCCGATCATCTGCGCGGAGTCCGTGCCGTGGTCGGTGAAGCTGTCGACACCCGCGACGAGGGAGGCGGCGGTGGCCTCCTCGTGGGTGTCGAAGTAGTGCTCGGAGTCGACCAGGTTGCTCGGCGCGCCCGCGTCCGAGCAGACCAGCAGCTCCTCTTCGGTCCAGGCGCGCAGGTGCTCGGCCAGGTACGGGGAGACGTGGTTGGGGCGGCCGTTGACCAGGTTGTACGCGGGCATCACCCCGCCCACCGCGCCCGCCTCGACGGTCTCGCGGAAGGCCTTCAGGTCGTACTCGTGCAGCACGCGCGGACGCACCGAGCTCGATGTCGTGGAGCGGTCCGTCTCGTTGTTGTGGGCCAGCCAGTGCTTCAGCACGGGTGCCGTGCGCCAGTAGGTGGGGTGGTCGCCGCGCAGGCCGTGTGTGTAGGCGGTGGCGATCGCCGAGGTGAGCTTGGGGTCCTCCGAGTAGCCCTCCTCGTTGCGGCCCCACAGCGGGTGGCGCAGGAGGTTGACCGTCGGGGCCCACACGTTGAGGCCGACCCGGTCGTCCTTGGCGCGCATCGCCCGGACCTCCTTGGACACCGCGTCGCCGACGCGCCGCACCAGCTCCGGGTTCCAGGTCGCGCCGAGGCCGACCGCCTGCGGGAACACCGTCGCCGGGCCCATCCAGGCAACGCCGTGCAGGGCCTCCTGGCCGGTGCGGAAGGCGGCGACGCCGAGCCGCTCCACGGCGGGCGCGAACTGGTGCAGGAACGCGGTCTTCTCCTCGAGCGTGAGCCGCGACAGGAGGTCGTCGATCCGCTCCGCGAACGGCAGGCGCGGATCGCGGAACGGCGGCATGGGCGGCGTGTGTGCGGTCACGTGGGAATCCCTTTGCGATGGAGCGGCGAGGCGCTTTCGAAGCGCTTCGATGCTCATTCGACGTGGGGGCGGGTGTCAAGGGACCTCGGCACAACAACTCGCGCCATTCGGTGGCATTCCAAGCGGCATATGTGTCAGGTCGCGATCGTGCATACCTCGGAGGAATCTTGGAATCGCCCCTTGTGCGCCCCTGGGTGTTCACTTAACCTCGCAGCAACATCGAAGCGCTTCGACTGTGAAGTCCGCCACCAGGTGGTGCGCATTCCTCCTCACGCGTCGGAGTATCGCTTCGGCTCAGCCAGTTCCACTCAAGACACCGCAGCCGACGGCCCACCGCCGGGTGTCCTGGTGCGCCATGAAGGGTTGACGCAATGACGCCGAACGCCGCCTCCGCCTCCTCAGGACCGAGCCGGAGAAGTTTCCTCTCCTCCACGGCGGTCGCCACCGCAGCGGTGGCGGGGGGGATGCCGCTGCTTGCCGCGTGTGGCGGTGGTCAGGAAGGACAGAAGGACGGGGCCACGTCCGGGAAGGACGCGGAGAAGCTCCTTCCGGCGTTCGTGGCGTCCAGCGTCGTGGCGCCGGACATCCCCGCCAAGAACGGCTCGGCGGCCGGCTTCACCAAGGCGATCCCGACGGCCGACCTGAAGACCTCGGTGCCGAAGAAGCTCGGCAGCGGCGGCACGCTGAAGATCATGGCCCCCTTCTGGGGCACCCCGCCGAAGGGCGACAACCCCTACTACACCGCGATGAACGAGGCCATCGGCGTCAAGGTCGCCTGGCAGAACCAGGACGGCGTCACCTACGACCAGAAGCTCGGCGCGGTCCTCGCCTCCAGTGACATCCCCGACGCCGTGGTGGTGCCCGGCTGGAACCTGAACGGCAGGATCCCCAGCGCCGTCAACGCCAAGTTCGCCGACCTCGGCCCGTACCTGTCGGGCGACAAGGTCAAGGAGTACCCGAACCTCGCGGCCGTCCCCACCGAGGCCTGGCAGCGTGGCATCTTCGGCGGCAAGCTGCGCGCGATCCCGATGCCCGGCTCCTACGTCACCGACATCGCGCCCATGTACCGCAGGGACCTCTTCAAGAAGAAGGGCTACAGCGTCCCCAAGAGCCCGGACGAGTTCCTGTCCTGGGCCAAGGAGGCCACCGACGCCCGGTCGAAGCTCTGGGCCTGCGACGACATGAAGTGGACGGCGTTCAACGTCTTCGGCGTCCTGCCCGGCAGCGACAAGGCGCTGTGGTGGAACATGGACGGCGACAAGCTGATCAACCGCATCGAGACCGACGAGTACCTCGAAGCCCTGGAGTGGGTCCGCAAGCTCTACGCGGCCAAGGTGGTCCACCCGGACGCGGTCAACGGCAAGGCAGGAGGCAACTCGGGCAACCGCTTCACCGCCGGAGAGGTGCTGGTCTACAACAACAACATCTCCGACTGGTGGGGGAAGACGGCCGAGCAGGGCACCAAGAAGTCGGACTTCGACATGGCCGCGTTCGACATATTCGGTCCCGACGGCGGCGACCCCACGCTCTGGGCGAGCCAGCCGGCCAACATCTTCACCTTCGTCAGCAACAAGGCGTCCGAGCAGCAGATCAAGGACTTCCTCGCCCTCTGCAACTTCTGCGCCGCCCCGTACGGCACCAAGGAGTTCATGCTCACCGCCTACGGCGTCGAGGGCACCGACTACGAGTTCAAGGGCGGCCTGCCCACCAAGACCCAGCAGGGCATCAACGAGGTCAACGGCGCCTTCGACTACACCGGCAACCCCGCCCCGTACATCGCCCAGCCCGACCTCCCCGACGTCGCCCGGGGCATGGTCGAGTGGCAGCAGCGCATGGGCGCCTTCACCAAGAAGTCCTCCTTCTTCGGGCTGACCGTCACCGAGCCCAACCGCTGGGCCAACCTCGCCGACGACTTCGAGCAGCTGGAGGACGACGTCGTGCGCGGCCGCAAGAAGATCAGCGACGTGCAGCAGGCGGTCTCCGACTGGAAGAGCAAGGGCGGCGACGGTCTGCGCGACTGGTACAAGAAGCTGCTCGACGACAACGGCTCGGCGAAGTGACCCGGGGCTGAAGCAAGGAGAAGGCCGTGTCGCACAGCACGGTGCCTCGGAGTGAGACCGAGGCGCAGACCAGCGCGAAGACTCCGGAGGGGTCCGGCACCGCCGGGCCCCCGCCCCGGGGCGAGAAGGTCTCCGGGAAGCTGAGTCTCCGGCTCAGATTCAAGCGTGACCGCACGCTGCTCCTGATGACGCTGCCGGCCGTGCTGCTGGTACTGGTCTTCAACTACATACCGATCCTCGGCAACGTGGTCGCCTTCCAGGACTACGACCCGTACCTCAGCGAAAACGGCTTCGTCGCCATCTTCGAGAGCCCCTGGATCGGCGTCGAGCAGTTCGAGCGGATCTTCGCGGACTCGGCCTTCTGGCACGCGGTGCAGAACACCTTCATGTTCTTCTTCCTCCAGCTGGTGCTGTACTTCCCGATCCCGATCCTGCTCGCGCTGCTCATCAACAGTGTGGTCAGGCCCCGGGTCCGGGCGGTCGCCCAGGCGGTCATGTACCTGCCGCACTTCTTCTCCTGGGTCCTGGTCGTCACGGTCTTCATGCAGATCTTCGGCGGCGCGGGCATCATCGCGCAGACGCTCCGCCAGCACGGCTACGAGGGCTTCGACCTGATGACCAACCCGGAGGTCTTCAAGTACCTGGTCACGTTCGAGACCATCTGGAAGGACGCCGGCTGGGGCATCATCGTCTTCCTCGCCGCGCTGTCGTCCGTCTCCAACGACCTGTACGAGGCCGCCGCCATGGACGGTGCCGGGCGCTGGCGGCGCATCTGGCACATCACCCTGCCCGCCCTGCGCCCGGTGATCGCCCTGCTGCTGGTGCTGCGCGTCGGCGATGCCCTCACCGTCGGGTTCGAGCAGTTCCTGCTCCAACGGCAAGCCGTGGGACCGGGCGCCTCCGACGTCCTCGACACCTATGTGTGGTGGAACGGCATCCGCAACCAGGACTTCAGCTACGCCGCTGCCGCCGGCCTCGTCAAGGGCGTGGTGGGCCTGGCCCTGGTGCTGACCGCGAACAAGGTCGCCCATCTCATGGGCGAGCAGGGGGTGTACAAGAAATGAGTGCCGTCCTCGACAAGCCGGCCGGCGAGCAGCCGCCGGTGAAGAAGCCCAGCCCCTGGGCGGCCCCGCCCCGCCCGGCCTGGGAGGAGGAGCCGGCCAAGGCCGGGCTCGCGGGCAAGGGACTCGTCCTTGGCATCGCCTGCTTCTCGATCCTCTTCCCCCTGTGGATCGTCATCGTCACCAGTCTCCAGTCCAAGCAGACCATCGACGAGGCGGGCGGCCTGGTGGTGATCCCGAAGGGCATCACCTTCATCGCCTACCAGGAACTCCTCAGCGGCGGCCAGGTGCAGAGGGCCGCGCTGGTCAGCGTCGGTGTGACGCTGGTCGGCACGCTGTTCAGCATGACCGTCTCGGTCCTGTGCGCCTACGGCCTCTCCCGCGTCGGCTCGCTCGGCCACCGCTGGATCCTGATGGCCCTGCTCGCGACGATGTTCTTCGGCGCGGGGCTGATCCCGACCTACCTGCTGGTGCAGGCCCTCGGCCTGACCGACACCTACCTGGCGCTGATCCTGCCCAGTGCGGTGAGCGTGTTCAACATCCTGGTACTGCGCGCCTTCTTCATGAACATCTCCCAGGAACTGATCGACAGCGCCCGCATCGACGGCGCAGGCGACTGGCGCATCCTGTGGAAGATCGTGATGCCGCTCTCGCGGGCGGTCCTCGCGGTGATCGCGCTCTTCTACGCGGTCGGCTACTGGAGCGCCTGGTTCAACGCGTCGATCTACCTGACCGACCAGGACATGATGCCGCTGCAGAACGTGATGATCCAGCTGGTCCAGAAGCAGGAACGCCCGGTCGGGCTCGCCGCCCAGGTCAACACCGGAGAGCTCTCCGCCCTCGCCCTCCAGATGGCCGTCATGGTGATGGCCCTCCTGCCGGTCGCCGTCCTCTCCCCCTTCGTCCAGAAGCACTTCAAGAAGGGCATGCTCACCGGCGCGGTGAAGGGCTGACGCCCTGACGGATCACGGGCGGGGAACCGCTGTCACCGGCCGCGGGGGCGTCGTGGCTGTTCCGGCATGCGGCTCCGCCTGCCGGAACAGCCCCCCTCAGCACGCTTCACTCCCCCCTTTCCGAGAACAACGAGGTATGTCATGCGCACGTCCCACCTCAGCAGACGAGCCGTTCTCGCCGGGACCGCGGCCGCGGCCGCGCTCACCAGCGTCCCGTTCCTCCCGGCGCGCTCGTACGCCGCCGAGAGCGCGCCCGGAGCCGCCACCCCCGCCTACCGCTGGCGCACCGCGGTCATGGGCGGCACCGGCTTCGTCACCGGTGCCCTCTTCCACCCCTCGGTCCGCGGCCTCGCCTACGCCCGGACCGACATCGGCGGTGCCTACCGCTGGGACGACCGGACCGACCGGTGGATCCCGCTGACCGACCACATCGGCTGGGACGACTGGAACCTGCTCGGTGTGGAGGCCATGGCCGTCGACCCGGCCCATCCGAACCGGCTGTACCTCTCCCTCGGCACGTACGCACAGTCCTGGGCCGGCAACGGGGCGGTGCTGCGGTCCGAGGACCGGGGCGCCACCTGGAAGCGCACGGACCTCACGGTGAAGCTCGGGGCCAACGAGGACGGGCGCGGGTGCGGTGAGCGGCTGCTCGTCGACCCGTGCAACAGCGACACCCTGTGGCTCGGCACCCGGCACGACGGGCTCCTCAAGTCGACCGACCGAGGGGCCACGTGGCAGGCCGCGAGCTTCCCGGCCGCGCCGAGCGACACCGGCCAGGGCATCACGCTCCTCGTCGCCGCGGGCCGCACCGTCTACGCCGGCTGGGGCGACTCCGACGGTACCTCCGCGAACCTCTACCGAACCTCCGACGGCACCACCTGGAAGGCCGTCCCCGGGCAGCCCGGGGGCACCGCCGCCAAGGTCCCGGTGCGGGCCGCGTACGACCGGCACACGCGCGAGCTGTACGTGACGTACGCCAACGCTCCCGGCCCGAACGGGCAGTCCGACGGCAGTGTGCACAAACTGCGGACGACGAACGGGAAGTGGACCGAGGTCACTCCGGTCAAGCCCGGCGGGCCGACGAGCGACGGCGGGACCGACTCCTTCGGCTACGGCGGCGTCGCCGTCGACGCCCGTCGCCCCGGCACGGTCGTCGTCTCCACCAACAACCGCTGGTCGCTGATCGACACCCTGTACCGGAGCACCAACGGCGGCCGCACCTGGACGTCCTTGAAGGACACGGCCGTCCTCGACGTCTCCGAGACGCCGTTCCTCACGTTCGGCGCCGACAAGCCCAAGTTCGGCTGGTGGATCCAGGCCGTCGGCCTCGACCCCTACGACTCGCGGCACATCGTCTACGGCACCGGCGCGACTCTCTACGGCACGCGGGACCTGAGGAACTGGGCCCCGCAGATCCGCGGACTGGAGGAGACGTCCGTGCGCCAGCTGATCTCGCCTCCGACCGGGGAGGCACATCTGATCAGCGGGAACGGGGACATCGGCGTGATGTACCACGAGTCGCTCACGGCATCGCCCTCGCGCGGCATGGCGTCGAACCCGGTCTTCGGCTCGGCGACGGGACTCGCCCAGGCCGCGGCCAAGCCGGCGTACGTCGTCCGGTCCGGCTGGGGCGACCACGGCAACGGCGCCTACTCGAACGACGGCGGCAAGACCTGGGCGCCCTTCAAGGCACAGCCCGCCATCGCCAAGGACGCGCCGGGGCCGATCGCCGCCAACGCCGACGGCAGCGTGCTGCTGTGGTCCTTCTCGCACTGGGACGGCACCAAGTACCCGGCCCACCGCTCGGCGGACAACGGCGCCACCTGGACCGAGATCGCCTCCTACCCGAAGGGCGCCGCCCCGGTCGCGGACCCGGTCGATCCGAAGCGCTTCTACGCCTTCGACACCACCACCGGCACCCTCCACGCCAGCACCGACGGCGGCCGGACCTTCACCGCCCGGGCCACCGGCCTGAACTCGGGCGACACCGAGTTCCAGCTGGCCGCGGCGCCCGGGCGGTCCGGAGACCTGTGGCTGAGCCTCAAGGGGAACGGGCTGTACCGCTCCACCGACGGCGGTGCCACCTTCACCAAGGTCGGCAGCTGCCGGTCCTCGTACACCCTCGGCTTCGGCAAGGCCGCCGAGGGCGCCTCCTACCCGGCGGTCTACATGGTCGGCTCGACCGAGACCATCACGGCCGTGTACCGCTCCGACGACGAGGCGAAGAGCTGGGTGCGGGTCAACGACGACCAGCACCAGTGGGGCTGGATCGGCGCGGCCATCACCGGCGACCCGCGTGTCTACGGCCGGGTCTACGTCGCCACCAACGGGCGTGGCGTCCAGTACGGGGAGCCCGCCTGATGCCGGAGCGCAAAGGGCCCGGCCTGCGTGACGCCACCCGGGGCCGTCTCCTCTACGGTGGCGACTACAACCCGGAGCAGTGGCCCGAGGAGACCTGGCACGAGGACGTCCGGCTGATGAAGGCCGCCGGCGTCAACTCGGTCACCCTCGGCGTCTTCTCCTGGTCGACGCTGGAACCGGAGCCGGGCGCACGGGAGTTCGGCTGGCTGGACACGCTGATGGACCTGATGCACGCAGGCGGCATCGGCGTCGTCCTCGCCACCCCGACCTCCGCGCCCCCGCCCTGGATGGGCCGGCTGCACCCCGACACCCTGCCGGTCACCGAGGACGGCCGCACCGAGTGGTGGGGCGGCCGGCAGCACTTCTCGCACTCCAGCGCCACCTACCGGCGCTACGCCGCCGCCATCACCGAGGACCTGGCCGCCCGCTACGGCGGCCACCCGGCCCTCACCATGTGGCACATCAACAACGAGTACTGCACCTTCGACTACGGCGACGAGGCCGCGGCCGCTTTCCGCCGCTGGCTGCGGGAGAAGTACGGCACGCTCGACGCCCTCAACGAGGCCTGGGGCACCGCCTTCTGGAGCCAGGGCTACGACACCTGGGACGGCATCCTGCCGCCCCGCCTGCCGCACTACATGCGCAACCCCGGTCAGGTCCTGGACTTCCGGCGCTTCACCTCCGACATGCTCCTGGAGTGCTACACCGCCGAGCGGGACATCGTCCGCCGCCACACCCCGCACCTGCCGGTCACCAGCAACTTCATGCCGCTGTGGTTCGGGCAGGACGCGTGGCGCTGGGCGGAGGAGGAGGACGTCGTCTCCGTCGACCTCTACCCGGACCCGCGCGACCCGCTCGGCGCCCAGAGCGGTGCCCTGGTCCAGGACATGACCCGCTCCCAGGCCCGGGGACCGTGGATGCTCATGGAGCAGGCCGCCGGGCCGGTCAACTGGCGGGGCGTGAACCACCCCAAGCCGCGCGGCCTCAACCGGCTGTGGTCCCTCCAGGCCGTGGCCCGGGGCGCCGACGCCGTCTGCTACTTCCAGTGGCGGCAGTCCCGGCAGGGCGCGGAGAAGTTCCACTCCGGCATGGTCGGCCACGCCGGGGAGGAGGGCCGGACGTACCAGGAGGTCAAGCAGCTCGGCGCGGACCTGGCGCGGATCGCCCCCGAGGTGACCGGCCGGCACCTCACCGCCGGCATCGCCGTGCTGCACGACTGGCACGCCTGGTGGGCCGGTGCCCAGGACGGCCGCCTGTCCAGCCAGGTGGAGTACCCGGACGTCCTGCGCGCCTGGCACCGGGCCCTGTGGCAGGCGCACCTCACCACCGACTTCGCCCACCCCGAGCACGACCTGACGCCGTACCCGGTGGTCGTGGTGCCGCAGCTGTACGCGCTCACCGACGCGGCGATCGACAACCTCCTCGCCTACGTGCGGCAGGGCGGCACGCTGGTCTGCGGGTTCCTCACCGGCGTCGCCGACGAGGACGACCGGGTGCGCACCGGCGGCATGGACGCGCGGCTGCGGGAGCTGTTCGGCATCCGCACGCTGCACGAGTGGTGGCCGCTGGACGCGGGGGAGACCGTCGCGTGCGAGGGCTTCCGGGGCACGCTGTGGTCCGAGGAGATCGAGCCCGCCGACCCCGACGGCACGACCTGCTACAAGGGCGGCGAACTGGACGGCATGCCCGCCGTCCTGCGCAAGGGCCGGGCCTGGTACGTCTCCACGCTCCCCGAGCCCGAGGCCCTGCGCGATCTGCTGGCCCGGATCGCCGGTGACGCGGGCGTCCGGCCGGTGCTCGACGGCCTCCCCGAGCAGGTCGAGGCCGTACGCCGGGGCGAGGTGCTGTTCGTGCTCAACCACGGCCGCGAGCCGGTGACCGTCGAGGTGCCCGGCACCCACCGGGACCTGCTGACCGGGACCGATGTCACCGACCGGATCACCCTGGGCCGCTACGGGGCGGCGGTACTCCGGTCATGACCGCCTCCGCCTCCGCCCCCGTCCACGGCACCTGGGAGCCGCACCCGGCCGCCCGCTGGGAGGACGCCTTCCTGAGCGGCAACGGCCACCACGGCGCCCTCGTGTTCGGCGACCCGAACGCCGAGCGGGTCATCGTCACCCACCACGCCCTGGTCCGGCCGGGCGGCGGCGACACCCGGCCCCCGCAGCTCGCCGCCGACCTCCCCGCCCTCCAGGACCGCCTCCTGGCGGGTGACACCGCCGCCGCCGAGAGCTTCACGGACGGCCGCCCGCTCCAATGGGTGCGGCCCTTCCACCCGGCCTTCCAGGTCCGGCTGGGCCGGCCCGCCGACGCCCGTCACGACTACCGGCGCGACGTCGACTTCACCACCGGCGTGGTGAGCGCGACCTGCGCCGGCTGGACCTGCCGGGTCTTCGTCTCCCGCGCCGACGACGTGATCGTCCAGCACGTCAGCGGCCCCGGTCTCACCCTCGGCATCGACCTCGACCACCGGCTGCCCGGCGCCCCCGCCGGACTGGGCATCGGCCACGGAGCCGTCCTCACCCCCGAGGGCGCCCTGCTCAGCCTGCGCGCCCGCTACCCGGACGGCGACCGGGCCTGCACCGGCGTCACCCAGGTCACCGTCACAGGCGGCACGACGACCCTCGTGCCCCCGGCCGTGCACATCGAGGGCGCCCGGTCCGTGCTGCTGCTCACCCGGGTGCACCGGCACACCGGCGAACTCGACGTGGTCGCCGAGGGCCGAGCCCTGTGCGGCCTGCCCGCCGACTACGACGAACTCCTCGACCGCCACGTCGCCCTCCACCGCACCGCCTACCAGCGCGTCACCCTCGACCTCGCCGCCGACCCCGCCGAACGGGCCCTGCCGGGCTCGGAGCTGCTCAAGCAGCCCCGCAGCGCCGCCCTGCTGGAGCGCCTCTTCGCCGCCGGCCGCTACCACCTGCTCTCCGCGAGCGGCCTCTTCCCGCCCCGCCTGACCGGACTGTGGACCGGCGACTGGAACACCGCCTGGTCGGGCGCGTTCACCAACGACGCCAACCTCAACCTCCAGACGGCCTCCGCCGCTGCCGCCGCCCTCCCCGAGGTCACCGAGGCCCACGCGAACCTGATCGCCCGCCAGCTCCCCGACTGGCGCGACAACGCCCGCGCCGTCTTCGGTACCCGGGGCGTGGTCGCCCCCGCCCACACCGACGGCGAGTCGGGGCACGCGTACCACTACAACCGCGAGTACCCGCTGCACCTGTGGACCGCGGGCGCCGACTGGCTGCTCAAGCCGCTCGTCGACCACGACGAGACCCACGGCACCCGCGACCCGCGCACCGCCGCCGCACTCGCCGAAGTCGCCTTGTTCTACGAGGACTTCCTCACCAGGACGGACGAGAACGGCCACCTCGTCGTCGTCCCGTCCTACTCACCCGAGAACCGTCCCGCCAACGCGAGCTGGGGCACCCTCAACGCGGCCATGGATCTCTCCGCGGCCCGCCACGCCCTGCGCACGGCCGCCGCCTACCACCCGGGCCCCGACGCCGGCCGGTGGCACGCCCTCGCCGACCGGCTCCCGCCGCACCGCGTCAACGCGGACGGAGCCCTGGCCGAATGGGCCTGGCCGGGCCTGGACGACTCCTACGACCACCGCCACCTCAGCCACCTCTACGGCGTCTGGCCGCTCGACGAGATCACCCCCTACGACACCCCCGAGCTCGCGGCCGCCGCGCACCGAGCCCTCGAACTGCGCGGCGCCGAGAACGACTCCGCGCACGGCCACCTGCACCACGCGCTCATCGCGGCCCGGCTCCGGGACGGCGGCCGCGTCGCCCACGCCCTCGGCCAGGTCCTCGACGGCGACTTCTTCCACGCCTCCCTGATGAGCGCGCACTACCCGAAGCGCGACGTCTACAACGCCGACGCCGCGCACACCCTGCCCGCCGTGCTGATCGAGATGCTCGTGCAGTCGACCCCCGGCCGGCTGGTGCTGCTCCCCGCGCTGCCGGCGGCGTACCCCGGCGGCACGCTGCGCGGAGTGCGCACGCGGTTCGGTGCCGAGCTGGACCTCACCTGGAGCCCGGACGGCCGGGTGACCGCCGCTCTCCGGCCGAACCGTACCGTCCGCGTCGAACTCAGGACTTCCTCCGGTGCCGAGCCCCTCGACCTCGTCGCCGGAGAAGACCGCGTCCTCACCGTGAGGGCCCGGTAATCCCCCCGCAGTTCCCCCCACCCATGGAAGGGACACCATGGCAACACGCACACTGAGCAGGATCAGCAAGGTCCTGCTGGCCCCGGCCCTCGCGCTGGGGGCCACCATCGGCCTCGCCTCCGCCCCCGCCTCCGCCGCCGTCTGGAACTCCTGCGACCAGTGGGGCAACACGAGCCTGAACGGCTACGCGCTCTACAACAACATCTGGGGCTCCGGCGCCGGCAGCCAGTGCACCTGGGCCAACTCCGGCACCAACTGGGGAACCTGGGCCAACCACCCCAACACCGGCGGCATCAAGTCCTACCCCAACTCCAAGAAGGTGATCAACAAGACGATCACCTCCCTCTCCTCGCTCACCAGCAACTACAACGTCAGCGTCCCGTCGTCCGGCGCGTACAACACGTCGTACGACATCTGGGACACCGACTACGACTACGAGATCATGCTCTGGATGAACTACAACGGCGCCGTCGGCCCGATCGGCACCTCTCAGGGCAGGGTCACCCTCGGCGGCCACACGTGGAACGTCTACAAGGGCAGCAACGGCCACAACGAGGTCTTCTCGTTCCTGCGGACGTCCGACTCCAACTCGGGCAGCGTCAACATGCTGCCCATCCTGAAGTGGATCAAGGACACCAAGAAGTGGATGGGCAACGAGACCATCGGTGACGTGCAGTTCGGCTACGAGATCACCTCGTCGTCCGGCGGTCTGAACTTCACCACCAACAACCTGACGGTCAGCAGCAGCTGATCCAGGTCGCCGGGGCCGGCCGTGCCGTTCAGGCGCGGTCGACCTCGGCCCGCAGCGCGTTGTACTCCGCGAACGCCGACTCGACGTCCGTGCGGGACAGGCCGTAGCGGGACAGGTCGTAGGTGTGCTTGCGGGTGCCCCGGGGACGGGCGACAGCGGCCGGGAGACGGGCCGCGTCGGCCTCGGTCCAGGGGGCGCCGACGGCCGCGTAGAGCTTCGGCGCGCCGGTGGCGGGGTCGGAGCCGAGCCAGGAGTACGGGGCGTCGACCAGCTGCTCCGCGGGGATGGCGGCCCGGGCCGCGAGGCCGCGGTTCATGGCGCGGCTCAGCAGGTCCAGCCAGGTGGCGCCGATGCCCGGCAGGTCGACGGGGCGGGTGCTGACGGCCATGCCGTGCTCGATCAGGCTGCAGAAGGACGCCACGACGGTGACCGGGTCGCGATGACACCACACGATCGTCGCGTCGGGGAAGACCGTGCGCAGCGCGTCCAGGTTCTCCAGGTGCATCGGGGACTTCAGCGTCCAGCGCCGCCGCGGACGGCCGTACTGGAGCACCTGGTAGACCTGCTTGAGGTACCGGTAGTCGGCGGTGAAGTCCCGCTCGCAGTGCCAGGCCAGGTACTCCGGGATACGGGTCTGGGAGAACGGCATCAGGGCGTGCGGGAGCGCGAACGTGCACTCCTCGGGCCCCTCGGCGGCCATCGCGTGGATGTCGCGGAAGCGGGGTGCGAAGAGGTCCGTGCCCTGCACCATCCGGCGCCCGGCCGTGACCGCCCTGCGCCGCTGCCGGGGCGGCAACTCCAGGTCCGGAGCGAGCAGTTCCCACAGCAGGGGACACCGGTGCCCGTCCGAGACCGACAGCACCGAGTGCGTGACCGTGGTCGCGGTGCGCGGCAGGCCCACGACGAACACCGGCTTCTCGATGGGCTCCTGCTCGATCTCCGGATGCTCGGCGATCAGCCGCCGCACCCTGGCCCGGTTGGCCAGGTGCCGCCGGACGTGCGTCTGTGCGGCCTGCCAGCCGACCGGTGTCAGGTTCCCGGCCTTCGCCCACCAGCCCAGCAGGGCCCGGAAGTCGTCGACGAACTCCCGGTCACCGGGCGCCTCCCCGGTCTCCACCACGATGCGGTCGAAGATCCGGCCGGGGTCACGGCGGGAGCCGAAGGCGGGCCGCAGCAGCGCATTGGCGAGGGTGAGGGCGAGTGGAGACGAGGACACGCAGGAAACCTAGCCCGTCGAGATCGAGTGCGGTGGACACAAGTCGGCCGAACAGTGGAAGGGGTGGCCGGAAGACCTCCATCGATCCGGCCACCCCTTCCGGCACGGCTACTCCGCTACAGGCAGCCGCGCCCCGTCCCGCAGGAACAGCGGGATGCGGTCCAGCGGGGCGTCGACCGTCACGGCCTGCCCGCCCTCGTACCTCTCACCCGTCCACGCGTCCGTCCACTCGGCCCCCGCCGGCAGATACACCGTCCGGGCCGTGGCACCGGCCGTCAGCACCGGGGCGACCAGCAGGTCCGGGCCGAAGAGGTAGGAGTCGTCGACGCCCCAGGCCGCCTGGTCGTCCGGGAACTCCAGGAACAGCGGCCGCATCACCGGCAGGCCCTCCTCGTGGGCCGCGCGCATGACGTCCAGCACGTACGGCTTCAGCCGCTCGCGCAGCCGCAGGTACTTCTCCAGGACGGCCCCGGCCTCCTCGCCGTAGGACCACACCTCGTTCGGGCCGCCGGTCATCTCCGGGCCCAGGGGCATGCCCGGGTCGCGGAAGCCGTGCAGGCGCATCAGCGGGGACAGCGCACCGAACTGGAACCAGCGGACCATCACCTCGCGGTACGCCGGGTCGTCCGGGTCGCCGCCGTGGAAGCCGCCGATGTCGGTGTTCCACCAGGGGATGCCCGACAGGGCCGTGTTGAGGCCGGCCGCGATCTGGCGGCGCAGGGTCGGGAAGTCCGTGCCGATGTCACCGGACCACAGGGCGGCGCCGTAGCGCTGACTGCCCGCCCAGGCCGAGCGGTTGAGGCTGACGACCTCCTCCTCGCCGGTGGCGACGAGGCCCTCGTAGAACGTACGGGCGTTCTCGGCCGGGTAGATGTTGCCGACCTCCAGGCCCGGTCCCGCCCAGTAGCGCAGGTTCTCCTGGAACCCCGGCTTCAGCTCCGGCTCGCAGGCGTCCAGCCAGAACGCCGTGATGCCGTACGGGTCGAGGTAGTTCTCCTTCACCTTCGACCACACGAACTCCCGGGCGTCCGGGTTGGTGGCGTCGTAGAAGGCCACCTGGACCGTGGAGGCGACCTCCTTGTCGGGCCAGTCGGCGTGCGCCATCGGGCCGTACTGGGTGCCGATGAAATAGCCGCGCTGCTCCATGACCGGGTGGTTCTCACTCAGCGGCGAGACCGACGGCCAGACGCTCACCACCAGCTTGATGCCGAGCTCCTCCAACTCGCGCACCATGGCCGCCGGGTCCGGCCACTCCTTCGGGTCGAACTTCCACTCGCCGAGGTGCGTCCAGTGGAAGAAGTCGCAGACGATCGCCGAGATGGGCAGGCCCCGCCGCTTGTACTCCCGTGCCACCGCCATGAGTTCGTCCTGGGTGCGGTAGCGCAGCTTGCACTGCCAGAAGCCCGCCGCCCACTCAGGCAGCATCGGCGTCCGGCCGGTCACCGCGCTGTAGCGGCGCTGGGCGGCGGCCGGATCGCCCGCGGTGATCCAGTAGTCGATCTGCCGGGCCGAGTCGGCGACCCACCGCGTGCCGTTGTGCGCCAGCTCCACGCGGCCGATCGCCGGGTTGTTCCACAGCAGGGTGTAGCCGCGGCTGGAGGTCAGCACCGGAATGCCGACCTCGGCGTTGCGCTGGACCAGGTCCAGGACCAGGCCCTTCTGGTCCAGGCGCCCGTGCTGGTGCTGGCCGAGGCCGTACAGCTTCTCGTCGTCGTACGCGGCGAAGCGCTGCTCCAGGCGGCTGTAGCCGTTGCCGACGGCCGTGTAGAGGCGCGGGCCGGGCCACCAGAAGTGGGCGCGGTCCTCGGCGAGGATCTCGCCGTCGTCCTCGGTGCGCAGGAAGCGGATCAGGCCCTCGGCGTTGACCTCCACGGTGAGCGCGCCGACGGTCAGCCGGCCGCTGCCGTCCTCGATCTTCACCGTGGACGGCGTCGCGGGCGCCTCGTCGAGCAGAGCGCCCGGGAGCCCTTCGAGGACCGGGCCGCCGAGCCGGGCACGCACCCGGACCGCGTCCGGACCCCACGGCTCGATCCGGACGGTCTCCTGGCGGCCGCTCCACTCCAGCGCGCCGTCCCGCTCGCGGAACGTACCGACCGTGGGGGAGGACTGCGCCAGGCTCACCTGGGGCTGGGCTTCAGCAGGCTGATTCACGCGTGCTCCTGTGCTCCTGGAGGAGTGCAGACAGAGGTCAAGGGGGTGCCCTGAGAGGAGGGCGGGCGGTGCTTCAGGGAAAGCGGTGTTGTGGGAGAGCGGTCTTGCTGGGAGAGCGGTGGTCCAGGGCGGTGCGGCGAACAGGGGCCGCCTACGGCCGGCTCGGCGCCGGCCCCGTGCTCCCGCGTACCGTCAGCTCGGGCGCGATCAGCACGACCTCGTCGCTGCCGCGCCCCTCGAACTTGGCGACCAGGTGTTCCACGGCGTGCCGGCCCATCTCCTGCGCGGGGATGGCGACCGACGTGAGCCGCACCGAGGCCTGCATCGCCACCTGGTCGGGGCAGATGGCGACCACCGACACGTCCTCCGGCACGGCCCGGCCCTGCTGCCGCAGCAGCGCGAGCAGCGGTTCGACCGCCGACTCGTTCTGCACGATGATCCCCGAGGTGTCCGGGCGTTCGTCGAGGATCCGGGCGAGGGTCACGGCCATCGCGTCGTACCCGCCCTCGCACGGCCGGTGCAGCAGCCGCACGCCCAGCTCCCGGGCTCGGGACCGGAGCCCGTCGAGGGTGCGCTCGGCGAAGCCGGTGTGCCGCTCGTAGACGGCCGGGGCCTCCCCGATGACAGCGATGTCCTGGTGCCCCTGCTTCGCCAGGTGCTCCACGCACAGCGCGCCCGTCGCCCGGAAGTCCAGGTCGACGCAGGTCAGCCCGGCGGTGTCGGCGGGCAGCCCGATGAGCACGGCCGGCTGGTCTGTCGCGCGCAGCAACGGCAGCCGCTCGTCGTCGAGTTCGACGTCCATTAGGATCATCCCGTCGGCGAGCCCGCTCCCGGCGACGCGGCGCACCGCGTCCGGGCCCTCCTCACCGGTGAGCAGCAGCACGTCGTACCCGTGCGTGCGCGCGGAGGTCGCCACCGCGATGGCGATCTCCATCATCACGGGCACGTACATGTCCGTGCGCAGCGGGATCATCAGCGCGATGATGTTCGACTTGCTGCTGGCCAGGGCGCGGGCCCCGGCGTTCGGGTGGTACCCGAGCTCGCGGATGCTCCGCTCGACCCGCTGGCGGGTGGTCACGGAGATGGACCGCTTGCCGCTGAGGACATAGCTCACCGTGCTCGCCGAGACTCCGGCGTGCTGGGCGACCTCGGCGAGGGTGACCATCCAGCTCTCCAAGCTTTGTGAAGCGCTTCGACAGTGCGCATTGTGGATAGGGGCGGGTGAGGGTGGTTCGACAGTAGCTCCAGCGCGAGTGGGTGTCCATAGGTTGTCGAAGCGCTTCGATACCTATTTCCCTGAGTGGCGCCTGGGGCGGGGTCGCCTCCTGTCCGGCACCCTGATGCAACACCGTCGTCAGGCGCGCGGCAAGGGCCGTGCGGGCTCCGCCCCCTTCGGCTGAACGGACGCGCGAGGACTGGTGGGAGCGTCCGGTTTCGGGTACCAACGATCCAGTAGCGCCGATCGGTAACGTACGGTCCTCAACATTCCTATATGCGGCGAGGTGGCCCTCATGTCCGCTTCCACCACCCCCTCTTCCCGTCCCGCCGTCACCGAGCGGGAGGCCCGCGAGGTGGCGGAGGCCGCCCGGGAACAGCACTGGCGCAAGCCCAGCTTCGCCAAGGAGCTGTTCCTCGGCCGCTTCCGGCTCGACCTCATCCACCCCCACCCCCTGCCGGCCGGCGAGGCGGCCCAGCGCGGCGAGGAGTTCCTCGCCAAGCTCCGTGACTTCGTCGAGACGAAGGTCGACGCGGCCCTCATCGAGCGCGAGGCCCGCATCCCCGACGAGGTGATCGACGGGCTGAAGGAGCTGGGCGCCTTCGGCATGAAGATCGACACCAAGTACGGCGGTCTCGGCCTCACGCAGGTGTACTACAACAAGGCGCTCTCCCTGGCCGGGTCCGCCAGCCCCGCGATCGGTGTGCTGCTCTCCGCGCACCAGTCGATCGGCGTGCCCCAGCCGCTCAAACTGTTCGGCACGCAGGAACAGAAGGAGCGCTTCCTGCCGCGCTGTGCCCGCACGGACATCAGCGCCTTCCTGCTCACCGAGCCCGACGTCGGGTCCGACCCGGCCCGCCTCGCCACCACGGCCGTGCCCGACGGGGAGGACTACGTCCTCGACGGCGTGAAGCTGTGGACCACCAACGGCGTCGTCGCCGACCTGCTGGTCGTCATGGCCCGGGTGCCGAGGAGCGAGGGCCACAAGGGCGGCATCACCGCCTTCGTCGTGGAGACCAACGCGCCCGGTGTCACCGTCGAGAACCGCAACGCCTTCATGGGCCTGCGCGGCATCGAGAACGGCGTCACCCGCTTCCACCAGGTCCGCGTCCCCGCCGCCAACCGGGTCGGCGCGGAGGGCCAGGGCCTGAAGATCGCCCTGACCACCCTCAACACCGGGCGGCTCTCCCTGCCCGCGTCCTGTGTGGCGGCCGGCAAGTGGTGCCTGAAGATCGCCCGCGAGTGGTCGGCGGCCCGCGAGCAGTGGGGCAAGCCCATCGCGCACCACGAGGCGGTCGGCTCCAAGATCTCCTTCATCGCGGCCACCACCTTCGCCCTGGAGGCCGTGACGGACCTGGCCTCGCAGATGGCCGACGAGGACCGCAACGACATCCGCATCGAAGGCGCCCTCGCCAAGCTCTACGCCTCCGAGATGGCCTGGACGATGGCCGACGAACTCGTCCAGATCCGCGGCGGCCGCGGCTTCGAGACGGCCGAGTCCCTGCGGGCCCGCGGCGAGCGCGGCGTCCCCGCCGAGCAGGTGCTGCGCGACCTGCGCATCAACCGCATCTTCGAGGGCTCGACGGAGATCATGCATCTCCTCATCGCCCGCGAGGCCGTCGACACCCACCTCTCGGTCGCCGGCGACCTCATCGACCCCGAGAAGTCGCTCGGCGACAAGGCGAAGGCGGGCGCGAACGCGGGCGCCTTCTACGCCAAGTGGCTCCCCAAACTGGTCGCGGGCCCGGGCCGGCTCCCCACCTCCTACGGCGAGTTCAAGCACGGCGTGGACCTCTCCGGGCACCTGCGCTACGTCGAGCGCACCGCCCGCAAGCTCGCCCGCTCCACCTTCTACGCCATGTCCCGCTGGCAGGGCCGCATGGAGTCCAAGCAGGGCTTCCTCGGCCGGATCGTCGACATCGGCGCCGAGCTGTTCGCCATGAGCGCGGCCTGCGTGCGCGCCGAACTCCTGCGCAGCCAGGGCGACCACGGCCGCGAGGCCTACCAGCTCGCCGACGTCTTCTGCCGCCAGTCCCGCATCCGGATCGAAGAGCTCTTCACCCGCCTGTGGACCAACACCGACGACCTCGACCGCAAAGTCGTCAAGGGCGTCCTGTCCGGTACCTACGAGTGGCTGGAGCAGGGCATCGTCGACCCCTCGGGCGAGGGCCCCTGGATCGCGGACGCGACCCCTGGCCCGTCGAGGATGGACAACGTCCACCGGCCGATCCGGTAGACCCGGTCCTCAGGGGGCGCGGACCCATGCGGCGCGCGCCCCCATGAAGGGGATGCGCTGTCCTCACACACGAGCCTTACGGCAACAATGGAGGAATGAGCGACAGTCCAGCCCCCCTCGCCGACCCGCACCTCGTCTACGACCCGGTCGCGGGCGACGGCCCGAAGGACGTGGTGATCCTCGGGTCCACCGGGTCCATCGGCACCCAGGCCATCGACCTCGTGCTGCGCAACCCCGACCGGTTCCGGGTCACCGGCCTCTCGGCCAACGGCGGCCGGATCGCCCTGCTCGCCGAGCAGGCACACCGGCTGCGGGCGCGCACGGTCGCGGTGGCCCGCGAGGACGTCGTACCCGCCCTGCGCGAGGCGCTCACCGCGCGGTACGGCACGGACCCGCTCCCCGAGATCCTCGCCGGCCCGGACGCGGCCACCCGGCTGGCGGCGTCCGACTGCCACACCGTCCTGAACGGCATCACCGGCTCCATCGGCCTCGCCCCGACCCTGGCCGCCCTGGAGGCGGGCCGCACCCTCGCGCTCGCCAACAAGGAGTCGCTCATCGTGGGCGGCCCGCTGGTCAAGGGCCTCGCAAAGCCCGGGCAGATCATCCCGGTCGACTCCGAGCACGCCGCACTCTTCCAGGCCCTGGCAGCCGGCACCCGCGCCGACGTCCGCAAGCTGGTCGTCACCGCCTCCGGCGGCCCCTTCCGCGGCCGTACGAAGGCCGAGCTGGCGGGCGTGACGGTGGAGGACGCCCTCGCGCACCCCACCTGGGCCATGGGCCCGGTCATCACGATCAACTCCGCGACCCTCGTCAACAAGGGCCTGGAGGTCATCGAGGCGCACCTCCTCTACGACATTCCCTTCGACCGCATTGAGGTCGTCGTGCATCCCCAGTCGTATGTCCACTCGATGGTTGAGTTCACGGATGGATCGACACTGGCCCAGGCGACCCCGCCCGACATGCGCGGGCCCATCGCCATCGGCCTCGGCTGGCCCGAGCGCGTGCCCGACGCGGCGCCCACCTTCGACTGGAGCAAGGCGTCGACCTGGGAGTTCTTCCCGCTCGACAACGAGGCCTTCCCCTCGGTTAACCTCGCCCGGCACGTCGGCGAGCTCGCCGGCACCGCCCCGGCGGTGTTCAATGCGGCCAACGAGGAGTGCGTGGAGGCGTTCCGCCAGGGCGCACTGCCCTTCAACGGGATCATGGAGACCGTCACCCGGGTCGTCGAGGAGCACGGCACCCCGCGTACGGGAACCTCACTCACCGTGTCGGACGTCCTCGAAGCGGAGACCTGGGCGCGGACCCGGGCCCGGGAACTTGCGGCACAGACGGCGGAGGCCCGTGCATGACGACCCTGATGTTCATCCTCGGCATAGTCCTCTTCGGGGTCGGCCTCCTCGCCTCGATCGCGTGGCACGAGCTGGGGCATCTGTCCACCGCCAAGCTCTTCGGCATCCGCGTGCCGCAGTACATGGTCGGCTTCGGCCCCACGCTCTGGTCGCGCCACAAGGGCGAGACCGAGTACGGCGTCAAGGCCATCCCGTTCGGCGGCTACATCCGCATGATCGGCATGTTCCCGCCCGGCCCCGACGGCCGGATGGAGGCCCGCTCCACCTCCCCGTGGCGCGGCATGATCGAGGACGCCCGCACCGCCGCGTACGAGGAACTCAGGCCGGGCGACGAGAACCGCATGTTCTACACGCGCGCCCCCTGGAAGCGCGTGATCGTCATGTTCGCGGGCCCCTTCATGAACCTGGTCCTGGCGGTGGCGCTGTTCCTCACCGTCCTGATGGGCTTCGGCATCGCCCAGCAGACCACCACGGTCGGCTCCGTCTCCCAGTGCGTCATCGCGCAGAGCGAGAACCGCGACAAGTGCGAGAAGGGCGACCCGGCCGCCCCGGCCGCGGCGGCGGGCCTCAAGGCGGGCGACAAGATCGTCTCCTTCGACGGCGTCCGGACCGACGACTGGAACGAGCTGTCCGACCTCATCCGCGCCACCCCCGGCAAGGAGGTGCCGATCGTCGTCGAGCGCAAGGGCCAGGACGTCACCCTGCACGCGGAGATCGCCACCAACCAGGTCGCCAAGAAGGACTCGAGCGGCCAGATCGTCGAGGGCCAGTACGTCCAGGCCGGCTTCCTCGGCTTCAGCGCCGCCACCGGCGTCGTCAAGCAGGACTTCGGCGACTCCGTGACCTGGATGGGCGACCGGCTCGTCGACGCCGTCGACGCCCTGGCCGCCCTCCCCGGCAAGATCCCGGCCCTGTGGAACGCGGCCTTCGACGGCGCCGAGCGCGAGGCGGACTCCCCGATGGGCGTGGTCGGCGCGGCCCGCGTCGGCGGCGAGATCTTCACGCTCGACATCCCGCCGACCCAGCAGCTGGCCATGGCCCTCATGCTGGTCGCCGGCTTCAACCTCTCCCTGTTCCTGTTCAACATGCTCCCGCTGCTGCCGCTCGACGGCGGCCACATCGCGGGCGCCCTGTGGGAGTCCCTGCGCCGCAACACGGCCAAGGTGCTGCGCCGGCCGGACCCGGGCCCCTTCGACGTGGCGAAGCTCATGCCCGTCGCATACGTGGTCGCCGGGATCTTCATCTGCTTCACGATCCTGGTCCTGATCGCCGACGTGGTTAACCCGGTGAGAATCTCCTAGTCACACGGAGTTCGCGGCGGCCCGGCACGGTGTGTGGCGGGCCGCCTCCCATCGGGTGGCAACCCGAGCGGGATGTGCCCGCGCCAAGCCATGTGCCGTAATCTCGAAGCTCGGAGCCCGCTGCTCACGGGACCGGACCTTGATCCACGACTTGGGGTTGCACAGCAGATGACTGCGATTTCTCTCGGCATGCCGTCCGTTCCGACCAAGCTCGCCGAGCGCCGGAAGAGCCGCCAGATCCAGGTCGGGTCCGTGGCCGTCGGCGGGGACGCCCCGGTCTCGGTGCAGTCGATGACCACGACGCGTACGTCCGACATCGGCGCCACCCTCCAGCAGATCGCCGAACTCACCGCCTCCGGCTGCCAGATCGTCCGCGTCGCCTGCCCGACCCAGGACGACGCCGACGCCCTCGCCACCATCGCCCGCAAGTCGCAGCTCCCGGTCATCGCCGACATCCACTTCCAGCCGAAGTACGTCTTCGCCGCGATCGAGGCCGGCTGCGCGGCGGTCCGCGTCAACCCCGGCAACATCAAGCAGTTCGACGACAAGGTCAAGGAGATCGCCAAGGCGGCCCGGGACCACGGCACCCCGATCCGTATCGGCGTCAACGCGGGCTCCCTCGACAAGCGCCTCCTGCAGAAGTACGGCAAGGCGACCCCCGAGGCCCTGGTCGAGTCGGCCCTGTGGGAGGCGTCCCTCTTCGAGGAGCACGACTTCCGCGACATCAAGATCTCCGTCAAGCACAACGACCCGGTCGTGATGATCGAGGCCTACAAGCAGCTCGCCGCCCAGTGCGACTACCCGCTCCACCTCGGCGTCACCGAGGCGGGCCCCGCATTCCAGGGCACCATCAAGTCGGCCGTGGCCTTCGGCGCGCTCCTCTCCCAGGGCATCGGCGACACGATCCGCGTCTCCCTGTCGGCCCCGCCGGTCGAGGAGGTCAAGGTCGGCAACCAGATCCTGGAGTCGCTCAACCTCAAGCAGCGCGGTCTGGAGATCGTCTCCTGCCCGTCCTGCGGCCGCGCCCAGGTCGATGTCTACAAGCTGGCCGAGGAGGTCACGGCGGGTCTGACCGGCATGGACGTCCCGCTGCGCGTCGCGGTCATGGGCTGCGTCGTCAACGGCCCCGGCGAAGCCCGCGAGGCCGACCTCGGCGTCGCCTCCGGCAACGGCAAGGGCCAGATCTTCGTCAAGGGAGAGGTCATCAAGACCGTCCCCGAGTCCAAGATCGTGGAGACCCTCATCGAAGAGGCCATGAAGCTGGCCGAGCAGATGGAGAAGGACGGCGTCGCCTCCGGCGAACCGTCGGTGGCGGTAGCGGGCTGAGTCGTCCGGACTCGTCGGCCGAACCGCGCCCCTGTCTTTTCAGGGGCGCGGGGCTGTCGTCGACATGCGGCTCCGCCGCGTGGGCGGGACCAGCCACAGCAGACCCACCCGCCGGCGAACCCTTCCTCCCGAGCTCCCAGGCGCCCCGCCCCAGCAGCGCAGCTATAGTGCGGGGATCAGCCGCCCCAGTGTGTGAGGCCCCGCACGTGTTGACGCAGACCACCTCACGGGTCCTCGAACCGAGCGACCTGGACGCCGCGCTCGCCGTACTCGACCGCGAGCCGGTGGCGAACGCCTTCGTGGCGTCCCGGGTGCAGATCGCCGGCCTCGACCCCTGGCGGCTCGGCGGAGAGATGTGGGGCTGGTACGAGGACGGCATCCTGACCTCCCTCTGCTACGCCGGGGCCAACCTGGTCCCGATCTGCGCCGGCCCGCGTGCCGTCCGCGCCTTCGCCGACCGGGCCCGCCGGGCCGGCCGCCGCTGCTCCTCCATCGTCGGCCCCGCCGGTGCCACCGCCGACCTGTGGCGGCTGCTGGAGCCCCACTGGGGCCCGGCCCGCGAGGTCCGCCGCCACCAGCCGCTCATGGTCACCGACCGCCCGGCGGCCGACGTCACCCCGGACCCCTACGTCCGCCGCGTCCGCAAGGACGAGATGGAGACGATCATGCCGGCGTGCGTGGCCATGTTCACCGAGGAGGTCGGTGTCTCCCCGCTGACCGGCGACGGCGGCCTCCTCTACCAGGCCCGCGTCGCCGAACTCGTCGGCTCGGGCCGCGCCTTCGCCCGCTTCGACGCGGACGGCAAGGTCGCCTTCAAGGCGGAGATCGGCGCCGCGACGGACCGGGCCTGCCAGATCCAGGGCGTATGGGTGGCCCCCGAGTACCGGGGGACCGGTATGGCGGCCCCCGGCATGGCGGCGGTCCTCCGCTACGCCCTGGCCGACGTCGCCCCGGTCGTCAGTCTCTACGTCAACGACTTCAACACGGCGGCCCGCAAGGCGTACCAGCGGGTGGGTTTCCAAGAGGTCGGCGCCTTCATGAGCGTGCTGTTCTGACAACACGCACCCCCCTGTAGGCTCCCCGCCATGGACCTGGTGATCGGCCCCCTCGACCTCTCCTCGCACGTAGACGAGGCCTTGGCCGTCCAGGCCGTGGCCTTCGGCCTGGGTCCCGACGAAGTCGCCGTCCGCCGCCAGATCGTCCTGCGCCACATGACCTACCCGGGCGCCAGGGCCCTGGGCGCCAGCACCACCGAACGCCTCGTGGGTTTCGTCTACGGCATGCCCAACGACCGCACCCACTGGTGGTCCACCGTCGTCGAGCCCTACCTCCGCGCCCAGGGCCACGACCACTGGCTCGACGACTCCTTCGTGATCACCGAACTGCACGTCCACCCCGCCTACCAGAACCGCGGCATCGGACGCTCCCTGATCACCACCATCACCGACGGAGCCGCCGAACCCCGCTCGATCCTCTCCGCGATCGACACCGACAGCCCCGCCCGTGCCCTCTACCGCTCCCTCGGCTACCAGGACCTGGCCCGCCAGGTCCTCTTCCCGAGCGCACCGAAGCCGTACGCCGTGATGGGCGCCCCCCTGCCGCTGCGCCGCGGCTAGCGGCTGGTGCCGCGGCACGCACCGGACGCCGCTCCTCCTCCCGCGGAGATCCACCAGAAGAGCCTTAGGGTCCTTTCACTATGAGCGTCCGATCAGGTCGCTCATAGTGAAAGGACCCCTTAACCGATTTCCACCGCCGCGCGCCCCCCGGCTAACCTCCTGCCATCACCTTCCCCCACTCTCGGCTCCGCTCGAGCGGGGGGACCCCCAGCAGCAGGAGCAGAGGAACCATGGCGAACGCACCGGTCCAGCGCATGTCACAGTTGATGGCGAAGACGTTGCGCGACGACCCGGCGGACGCCGAGGTCCTCAGCCACAAGCTCCTCATGCGCGCCGGGTACGTGCGCCGCACCGCCGCCGGAATCTGGAGCTGGCTGCCGCTCGGCAAGCGGGTCCTGGCCAACGTGGAGCGCATCGTCCGCGAGGAGATGGACGCCATCGGCGCCCAGGAGGTGCTGCTCCCCGCCATCCTGCCCCGTGAGCCCTACGAGGCCACCGGCCGCTGGGACGAGTACGGCCCCGAGTTGTTCCGCCTCCAGGACCGCAAGGGCGGCGACTACCTCCTCGGCCCCACCCACGAGGAGATCTTCACCCTCCTGGTGAAGGACCAGGCGTCCTCCTACAAGGACCTGCCGGTGATCCTCTACCAGATCCAGAACAAGTACCGCGACGAGGCCCGGCCCCGCGCGGGCATCCTGCGCGGCCGCGAGTTCCTGATGAAGGACTCCTACTCCTTCGACACCGAGGACGAGGGCCTCGCCCGGTCCTACGCCCTGCACCGCGAGGCCTACCAGAGGATCTTCGCGCGCCTCGGCCTCGACTACCGCATCTGCGCCGCGACCGCCGGCGCGATGGGCGGCTCCAAGTCCGAGGAGTTCCTGGCCCCGGCCGAGGCCGGCGAGGACACCTTCGCCGACTGCCCGAACTGCGACTTCGCCGCCAACACCGAGGCGATCACGTACGAGCTGAAGCCCGTCGACGCCGCCGGCGTCCCGGCCGCCGAGGACATCCCGACCCCCGACACCCCGACCATCGAGACCCTCGCCGCCTCCCTCGGCGTCCCGGCCTCGGCCACGCTGAAGAACCTCCTGGTGAAGGTCGACGGCGAGATCGTCGCCGTCGGCGTCCCCGGGGACCGCGAGGTCGACATGGGCAAGGTCGAGGCGCACTTCGCCCCGGCCGTCGTCGAGCTCGTCACCGAGACGGACTTCACGGCCCGGCCCGACCTGGTCCGCGGCTACGTCGGACCGCGGGGCCTGGACAAGGTCGCGTACCTCGCCGACCCGCGCGTGGCTCCCGGCACGGCCTGGATCACCGGCGCCAACAAGGCCGGCACGCACACGAAGAACGTCGTCGCGGGCCGGGACTTCGAGGTCGACCGTTACGTCGACGTCGTGGTCGTGCGGGAGGGCGACCCCTGCCCGACGTGCGGCACCGGCCTCGTCCTCGACCGCGCCATCGAGATCGGCCACATCTTCCAGCTGGGCCGCAAGTACACCGACGCCCTCAAGCTCGACGTCCTCGGCCAGAACGGCAAGCCGGTCCGCGTCACCATGGGCTCCTACGGCGTCGGCGTCTCCCGCGCGGTGGCCGCTCTGGCCGAGCAGACCGGCGACGACAAGGGCCTGTGCTGGCCCCGGGAGGTCGCCCCGGCCGACGTCCACGTGGTCGCCGCCGGCAAGGCCCTGCAGACCGAACTCGCCCTCGACATCTCCGGGAAGCTGGCCGCGGCCGGCGTCCGCGTCCTGGTCGACGACCGCCCCGGCGTCTCCCCGGGCGTCAAGTTCACGGACTCCGAGCTGATCGGCGTACCGCAGATTCTGGTGGCCGGACGGCACGCGGCCGACGGTGTGGTCGAACTGAAGGACCGCCGTACCGGCGAGCGCGAGGAACTGACGGTCGAGGAGGCCGTCGCCCGCCTCACCGCGTAGGGCCCGAGGCGGTGTGAGCGCCCCGGTCGGCCGGGGCGCTCACAGCCAGCCGGCGAACTCCAGCAGCAGCTCCGCGTCCCGGGGCCGTCCCACCCGTCCCGCCCGCACGCCCGACTCCACGGCCCGGAACAGCGTCCAGCCGCGCAGCCGCTCCTGGTCGACGTCCAGCGACTCGGCCAGCCGCTTCACCCGGCGCCGGGTCGTGGCCGCGCCGGACGGCTGCGCGATCAGGTCCTCCACCCGGTCGCGGACCAGCCGGGCCAGATCGAACGCGCACTCGCCGACCACCGGGTCGGGTCCCACGGCCAGCCACGGCATCCGCTCCCCGGCGAGCACCTTGCTCTGCCGGAACGTGCCGTGCAGCAGCCGGTGTTCGGGCGGCGCGGCCAGCAGCTCCGCGCGTGCCTCGAGCGCCACCTCGACCAGGGGGGCCACCTCGGGAGCGGCCCGCGCACGCGCCCGCATCGCCTCCGCCTGCCGCCCGGTCCGCTCGGCGACGGTCTCGAAGGGGAAGCCGGCGGGCGGCTCGACCCACAGCCGCCGCAGCGTCCCCGCCGCCTCCAGCAGCGCCTTCGCCTCCGGCAGCGACCGCACCGACACGTCCGGATGCAGCCGCTCCAGCAGCAGCACCCCCTCGGCCGGTGGGGGGGCCTCCCCGCCGGCGTGAAGCCGAGAGTCCGGGGGAGGTTCGAGCAGGTGCACGGCACCCCGTCCGGCCCAGTGCGCGAGCGCGGCCCGCTCCGCCCCCGGGCGGGCCCGGCCCGGCGCCAGCTTCAGCACCGCGGGCGTCCCGTCGGCCGTCCGCACCAGCACCACCAGGCTGCTGCGCCCGCCGGGCACCTGAACCCGTTCCACGGTCAACTCGCGTAGCGCGACGGCCTGCTGCGCCGCCTCGGGCAGCTTCTCCAGCCAGTCGTCACCGTCCGGTGCCGTCTCACCGAGCGCCCTGACCAGACGCGTCGGCGGTTCGAAAACCATGCGCGAGTCGTTCCCTTCGTGCTGTCCGCGGTGCGTGCCCCGCGCGGGGTCACGCCGTCGGCGCCGCCGAGGGCGGGGCCGTGCCGGCCCGCTCGGCGAGCCCAGGGAAGGCTACGCTCTCGCCGCGCCAGCGCACCGCCCGCACCGCCGCCTCCCGCAGCGCCTCGGCGGCCAGGGCCCGCCGCCCGCCGCCCGCCGCCCGCACGAGATCCGCGTACACCCCGGCCACCCGGTCCTCCAGCTCGGCGGCGAGCCGCACGGCCGCCGCCGCGTCCGGCACCTGGAACGGCAGCGCGTACCCGGCGGCCGCGGCCACCGGCTTGCCGCCCAGGTCCTTCACCTCGCGCACCAGCGCGTCCCGTCGCGTCCGGTGCGCGTCGTACGCCGTCCGGGCCTCGGCGCGCTGCCCCTCGCCGATCCGCCCGCCGACCAGGCCGTAGCCGTAGACCACGGCGTGCTCGGCCGCCAGTGCCGCCTGGAGGGCCCGCAGCTCCCGGTCCTTCTCCTCGCTCACGCCTTCCCCTCCGTCAGCAGGTACACGTGCGCCGCCCCGGCCGCCGCCACCGAGGCGAGCAGCCGCGCCAGCTCGCCCGGCGCCCCGAGCAGCTCCTTCGTCCGCCGGTCGGCGAGCCCCCGCTCCGCCGTCGCGAGCGCGGCCAGGGCGTCCTTGTCGCTCTCCGGCACCACGGGCGCGGAGGAGGGCGATCCCGACGGGGACGCCTTCCGGCCGCCGCCGAACGCCTGCGCGTGCCGGACGGCCTCCTCCCGCAGCGGACGCAGCCGCTCCGCGAGGGCCGGCCGGGCGGCGATCACCGCGTCGTACCGCTCCACCAGCTCCTCGCTGTCCCGTGCCGCACGCGCGCGTGCCCTGCGTTCGGCGGCCGACGGGCCGTCGCCCGGGTCGGCCCGGTCCTCGGAGCCGGCGGTGCAGCCCGCCAGGACGAGGGCCGTCGAGCCGACGGCGAGCAGGCTCCTTCTGCGCGGCCCCGAGCGGGCGCGCGGGGATGAGGGGAACGGCACGTCAGACGTCCTCGGGGGGCTCGTTTCGAGAAACATTCGAGAAGGAAGCGACTTCCAGGGCTGCACGCCCGTGATCACGGTACCCGGGCCCTCGCCCGGGACCACTCAGCGGCACCGTTCGTCACCGGGTGGACGGCAACACTCCCTGCGACCGGATACCCTTTGACCAGACACGCGCCCCAACCCACAACAGCACACGCGGCCGAGGAGTCACCCGGATGAGCACCACCCAGAGCGAGAGGCTGCGGGAACTACTGGAACCGCTCGTCAGCTCTCAGGGACTGGATCTCGAAGAGATCGAAGTGGACTCCGTCGGCCGGAAGCGTGTGCTGCGCGTCGTCGTCGACTCGGACACCGGTGCGGACCTGGACCAGATCGCCGATGTGAGCCGCGCGCTCTCGGCGAAGCTCGACGAGACGGACGCGATGGGCGAGGGGGAGTACACCCTCGAGGTCGGCACCCCGGGCGCGGAGCGCCTCCTCACGGAACACCGGCACTACGTCCGCGCCACGGACCGGCTGGTGAGGTTCCAGCTGGCCGAGGGCGGCGAGCTGGTCGCCCGGATCCTCAAGGTCGACGACGAGGGCGTCGACACCGAGGTGCCCGGGGTCAAGGGCCGCAAGGCCACATCGCGCAGACTCGCCTTCGACGACATCGTCCGGGCGCGCGTCCAGGTCGAGTTCAGCCGCAAGGACAAGAAGGAAGAGGAGGCGTAGCCGTGGACATCGACATGAGTGCCCTGCGGGGCTTGGTTCGGGAGAAGGAGATCTCCTTCGACCTGCTGGTCGAGGCGATCGAGTCGGCCCTCCTCATCGCCTACCACCGCACCGAGGGAAGCCGCCGCCACGCGCGCGTGGAGCTCAACCGGGAGACCGGTCACGTGACCGTGTGGGCGAAGGAGGACCCCGACGACCTCGAGGAGGGCCAGGAGCCCCGCGAGTTCGACGACACCCCGTCCGGCTTCGGCCGTATCGCCGCCACCACGGCCAAGCAGGTCATCCTGCAGCGCCTGCGCGACGCCGAGGACGACGCGACGCTCGGCGAGTACGCCGGCCGTGAGGGCGACATCGTCACCGGCGTGGTCCAGCAGGGCCGCGACCCGAAGAACGTACTCGTCGACATCGGCAGGCTCGAGGCCATCCTGCCGGTGCAGGAGCAGGTGCCGGGGGAGACCTACCCGCACGGCATGCGGCTGCGGTCGTACGTCGTCCGGGTGGCCAAGGGCGTCCGCGGCCCGTCCGTGACGCTCTCCCGCACGCACCCCAACCTGGTGAAGAAGCTTTTCGCCCTGGAGGTGCCGGAGATCGCCGACGGGTCGGTGGAGATCTCCGCGATCGCCCGTGAGGCCGGTCACCGCACGAAGATCGCCGTACGGTCCACCCGGTCCGGTCTGAACGCCAAGGGCGCCTGCATCGGCCCCATGGGCGGCCGGGTGCGCAACGTGATGGGCGAGCTGAACGGTGAGAAGATCGACATCGTCGACTGGTCGGACGACCCGGCCGAGATGGTGGCGAACGCGCTGTCCCCGGCCCGGGTCTCCAAGGTGGAGATCGTGGACATGGCGACCCGGTCGGCCCGGGTGACCGTGCCGGACTACCAGCTCTCCCTGGCCATCGGCAAGGAGGGGCAGAACGCCCGCCTCGCGGCCCGGCTGACCGGCTGGCGGATCGACATCCGCCCGGACACGGAGCCGGCCGGGAACGACTCCGGGGAATAGATCCAAGCCGCGTGCCGTTCAGATCACGACAGGTTCCCGCGCGGCAACTGTTCGAATCCTGCCCCAAAGGGGTGAGGAGCGTACGGGGAGGTAGACTTAGCAGTGTCTGGCCGGACGCGAGCCCGCGCATGCCCTGAACGCACTTGTGTGGGGTGTCGGGAGCGAGCGGCCAAGGCCGAACTGTTGCGGATCGTAGCGATCAAGGATGCATGCGTCCCTGATCCACGCGGTACGCTGCCCGGCCGGGGTGCGTACGTTCACCCCGCCCTGGTCTGTCTCGACCAGGCGGTACGCCGTCGGGCGTTCACGAGGGCACTGCGCGCCCCGGGAGCGCTCGACACAAAGGCGTTGCGCCGATACGTCGAGCAGACGACAGTTGCCGAGCAGGCAACACGGTAAGACGTGCCGTACGGAACCCCGTGCGGCTAGGTACCTCGCGAGTCGAAAGCAGGTCGAGATTGCGATGAGCACTCGATGAGTACGCGATGAGTACGCCCATGAACTAGCGACGGTCCGGACGCAACCCGGACCTCAAAGGAGCGAAGTGGCTAAGGTCCGGGTCTACGAACTCGCCAAGGAGTTCGGCGTCGAGAGCAAGGTCGTCATGGCCAAGCTCCAGGAACTCGGTGAATTCGTCCGTTCGGCGTCTTCGACCATCGAAGCGCCCGTTGTACGCAAACTGACGGACGCCCTCCAGCAGGGCAACGGAGGCGGCAAGTCCGCCCCCGCCCGCAAGGCTGCCCCGGCGAAGCCGGGCGCCCCCTCTCCGGCGCAGGCTGCCCGTCCGGCCGCCCCGCGCCCGCCGGCCCCCAAGCCGGCAGCCGCCGAGAAGCCCGCGGCTCCCGCCGCGCCGGCCACTCCCGGCCCCCGTCCCACCCCGGGCCCGAAGCCCGCGCCGCGGCCCGCCCCGGCGTCCCCGGCTCCGACCACGCCCGAGTTCACGGCACCGCCGTCGGCTCCCGCCGCGCCGGCCTCATCCCAGGGCTCCGGCTCCCAGGGCTCCGGCTCCCAGGGCTCCGGCCCGCGTCCGGGCGCCCCGCGTCCGTCCGGCCAGGCCCCGCGTCCCGGCGCTCCGCGTCCGGGTGGTTCCGGCCAGGGCGGCCAGGGTCGTGGTGACCGTGGTGACCGGGGCGACCGTTCCGGCGCCTCGCGTCCGGGTGGCGGCGCCCCGCGTCCCGGTGCCCGTCCGGCGGGTCCCCGTCCGGGCAACAACCCGTTCACCTCTGGTGGTTCCACCGGCATGGCGCGCCCGCAGGCGCCCCGTCCGGGCGGTGCCCCGCGTCCCGGCGGCCCCGGTGGCCCCGGCGGCGCCCCGCGTCCGCAGGGCCAGGGCCAGGGCGGTCCCCGTCCGCAGGGTGCCGGCGGCGGTCCTCGTCCGCAGGCTCCGGGCGGCGCGCGTCCGACCCCGGGCGGCATGCCCCGCCCGCAGGGCGGCGGTCCGCGTCCCGGCGGCGGTCCCGGCGGCCCGCGTCCCAACCCCGGCATGATGCCGCAGCGTCCGGCTGCCGGCCCGCGTCCCGGTGGCGGTGGCCCCGGCGGCCGTGGTCCCGGTGGCGGCGGTCGTCCCGGTGGCGGCGGCGGTCGCCCGGGTGGCGGCGGTTTCGCCGGTCGTCCCGGTGGCGGCGGTGGCGGTTTCGCCGGTCGTCCCGGTGGTCCCGGTGGCGGCGGTGGCGGTTTCGCCGGTCGTCCCGGTGGTCCCGGCGGCGGTGGCCGTCCCGGCTTCGGTGGTCGTCCCGGCGGTCCCGGTGGCCGTGGTGGCACGCAGGGTGCCTTCGGCCGTCCCGGGGGTCCGGCGCGTCGTGGCCGCAAGTCGAAGCGGCAGCGCCGTCAGGAGTACGAGGCCATGCAGGCCCCGTCGGTCGGCGGTGTGATGCTGCCTCGCGGCAACGGCGAGACCGTTCGCCTGTCGCGCGGTGCCTCGCTCACCGACTTCGCGGAGAAGATCAACGCCAACCCGGCGTCGCTCGTCGCGGTCATGATGAACCTCGGCGAGATGGTCACGGCCACGCAGTCCGTCTCCGACGAGACGCTGCAGCTCCTCGCCGACGAGATGAACTACACGGTTCAGATCGTCAGCCCCGAGGAGGAGGACCGCGAGCTCCTCGAGTCCTTCGACATCGAGTTCGGCGAGGACGAGGGCGACGAGGAGGACCTGATGGTCCGCCCGCCGGTCGTCACCGTCATGGGTCACGTCGACCACGGTAAGACCCGGCTCCTCGACGCCATCCGCAAGACGAACGTCATCGCGGGCGAGGCCGGCGGCATCACCCAGCACATCGGTGCCTACCAGGTCGCGACCGAGGTCAACGAAGAAGAGCGCAAGATCACCTTCATCGACACCCCCGGTCACGAGGCGTTCACCGCCATGCGTGCCCGTGGTGCTCGGTCGACGGACATCGCGATCCTGGTCGTCGCGGCCAACGACGGCGTCATGCCGCAGACGGTCGAGGCGCTCAACCACGCCAAGGCGGCCGAGGTCCCGATCGTCGTCGCGGTCAACAAGATCGACGTCGAGGGCGCGGACCCGACCAAGGTGCGCGGTCAGCTGACCGAGTACGGCCTGGTGGCCGAGGAGTACGGCGGCGAGACGATGTTCGTCGACATCTCCGCCAAGCAGGGTCTGCACATCGACTCCCTGCTGGAGGCCGTGATCCTCACGGCCGACGCCTCGCTCGACCTGCGGGCCAACCCGAACCAGGACGCGCAGGGCATCTCGATCGAGTCCCGTCTCGACCGCGGCCGCGGTGCCGTGTCGACGGTCCTCGTCCAGCGCGGCACGCTGCGGGTCGGCGACACCATGGTGGTCGGCGACGCGTACGGCCGGGTCCGGGCGATGCACGACGACAACGGCAACAGCGTGGCCGAGGCCGGCCCGTCGACGCCGGTGCAGGTCCTGGGCCTCACCAACGTCCCGGGTGCGGGCGACAACTTCCTCGTCGTCGACGAGGACCGTACGGCCCGTCAGATCGCGGAGAAGCGTGCGGCGCGCGAGCGCAACGCGGCCTTCGCGAAGCGCACGCGCCGTGTGTCGCTGGAGGACCTGGACAAGGTGCTCAAGGCCGGCGAGGTCCAGCAGCTGAACCTGATCATCAAGGGTGACGCCTCTGGTTCCGTCGAGGCCCTGGAGTCCTCCCTGCTCCAGCTGGACGTCGGCGAAGAGGTCGACATCCGGGTCCTGCACCGCGGCGTCGGTGCGGTCACGGAGTCCGACATCGACCTGGCGATGGGCTCGGACGCGATCGTCATCGGCTTCAACGTCCGCGCTGCCGGACGTGCCCAGCAGATGGCGGAGCGCGAGGGCGTGGACGTCCGCTACTACTCGGTCATCTACCAGGCGATCGAGGAGATCGAGGCGGCCCTCAAGGGCATGCTCAAGCCGGAGTACGAGGAAGTCGAGCTCGGCACGGCGGAGATCCGCGAGGTCTTCCGCTCGTCCAAGCTGGGCAACATCGCGGGTGTGCTCATCCGCTCCGGCGAGGTCAAGCGCAACACCAAGGCGAGGCTCCTGCGCGACGGCAAGGTCATCGCGGAGAACCTCAACATCGAGGGGCTGCGTCGCTTCAAGGACGACGTCACCGAGATCCGCGAAGGGTTCGAGGGCGGTATCAACCTCGGCAACTTCAACGACATCAAGATCGACGACGTCATCGCGACGTACGAGATGCGCGAGAAGCCGCGCGTCTGAGCGCTCGGGCTTCCGAGACGGTCCGGTCCGGGGCCGGTCGACGGAGAGTAATTTCCGTCGATCGGCCCCGGCCGTTCGTTGTACGGTTCTGATGTCCCTGCCACGCGGATGGCAGGGCCATCGATCCCGTACCGGCGGGTCATCCGGATACACATGTACGTGGGGACTCTGTCCTTCGACCTGCTCCTCGGCGACGTACGGTCGCTGAAGGAGAAGCGCTCCGTCGTCCGCCCCATCGTCGCCGAGCTCCAGCGCAAGTACGCGGTGAGCGCGGCCGAGGTGGACCACATGGACCTCCACCGCAGGGCCGTCATCGGCCTGGCGTTGGTGTCCGGCGACGCGGGGCACCTGAGCGAGGTGCTCGACCGGTGCGAACGGCTGGTCGCAGCCCGGCCCGAGGTGGAGTTGCTGTCCGTCAGGCGGCGCTTCCACGGCGAAGACGACTGACGAACCGAGAACGACCAGACAGGAAAGAACGGGAGACGGACCAGTGGCCGACAACGCGCGGGCCAAGAGGCTGGCGGACCTCATCCGGGAAGTGGTGGCCCAGAAGCTGCAGCGCGGGATCAAGGACCCGCGGCTCGGCTCGCACGTCACCATCACGGACACCCGGGTCACGGGTGACCTCAGGGAGGCGACCGTCTTCTACACCGTGTACGGGGACGACGAGGAGCGCAACGAGGCCGCCGCCGGCCTGGAGAGCGCCAAGGGCATCCTGCGCTCCGAGGTGGGCCGGGCCGCCGGCGTGAAGTTCACGCCGACCCTGACCTTCGTCATGGACGCCCTCCCGGACACCGCCCGGAACATCGAGGACCTCCTCGACAAGGCGCGCCAGTCCGACGAGAAGGTGCGCGAGGCGTCCGCCGGTGCGAAGTACGCCGGTGACGCCGACCCGTACCGGAAGCCGGACGAGGACGACGAGACGGACGACACCGCCGAATGACCCAGAAGCACACCACGCCCGACGGCCTCGTCATCGTCGACAAGCCGTCGGGCTTCACTTCGCACGACGTCGTCGCCAAGATGCGCGGCATCGCCAGAACACGACGCGTCGGGCACGCCGGCACCCTCGACCCGATGGCGACGGGCGTCCTCGTCCTCGGCGTCGAGAAGGCCACCAAGCTCCTCGGTCACCTCGCGCTGACCGAGAAGGAGTACCTGGGCACGATCCGGCTCGGGCAGAACACCCTCACGGACGACGCCGAGGGGGAGATCACCTCCTCCACCGACGCCTCCGGGGTCACCCGCGACGCCATCGACGCCGGCATCGCCGAGCTGACCGGCGACATCATGCAGGTGCCGTCGAAGGTCAGCGCCATCAAGATCAACGGCGTGCGCTCCTACAAGCGGGCCAGGGACGGCGAGGAGTTCGAGATCCCCGCCCGGCCCGTCACGGTCTCCTCCTTCGGCGTGTACGACGTCCGGGACGCCGTCGCCGAGGACGGCACGGCCGTACGCGACCTGGTCGTGTCGGTCGTCTGCTCCTCCGGCACCTACATCCGGGCCCTGGCCCGCGACCTGGGCGCCGGCCTCGGCGTCGGAGGGCACCTCACCGCCCTGCGCCGCACCCGCGTCGGCCCCTACAAGCTGGACGCCGCCCGCACCCTCGACCAGCTCCAGCAGGATCTGACCGTGATGCCGGTCGCCGAGGCCGCCGCGGCGGCCTTCCCCCGCTGGGACGTCGACGCACGGCGCGCCCGGCTGCTCACCAACGGCGTACGGCTGGAGATGCCCGACCAGTACGCGGGCTCCGGCCCGGTCGCCGTCTTCGACCCGGAGGGCCGCCTCCTCGCCCTGGTCGAGGCGCATCGGGGCAAGGCCAGGAGCCTGGCCGTCTTCGGCTGACGGACGGCCCGGCGGGCCTCGGGTCCGCCCGTGGAGCGGCGGCCACGGGATACCTCCACTGCCGCCGCTCCACGGTCCCCCCTCGGTTCCCCCACCTCTAGGGTTATCCAGCCGCCCCCGTTCCTTCACCCGTCCGAGCGGGCGCTCGGAGTGAACCGGGGGAGTGGAAGGGGGCGCTTTCGCCGAGCGATCTGTCCCGCTGATCATCTCGCCCCTACGGTCGAACACGAGGGCACGAGAGCACGGGTGTACGGCGGGGAGGCTCGACGATGGCGTCGCGGAACCGGTCCCGGGAGACGGACGACAGCGCACCGGTCTGCCCGGACCACCCTGGAACAGCGGGGCACGGAGACGAGGCCGGCCTCGACAGGGCCCTCGTCCGCATCCACGACCCGGCGGGCCGCCCCCGCGGCACCGGCTTCCTGGCCGACCACCACGGCACACTGATCACCAGCCACGAGGCCGTCGACGGCCTGCCCCGGCTCGTCCTGCACGGGGCGGGGGACCGCCGCCGGGTGGTGGACGCCGACGCGGTCACCCCCCTGCCCGCGCTGGACCTGGCCCTCGTACGGACGCAAGGGCTCGGCGTGCCGCCCCTGCCCGTCACCACGCGGGACGGGACGGAGACCGGCGCCTACGTGCGGATCGCCGCCGGCGGCTGGCGCGAGGCACGGGTGCTGGGCCCGGCCGCCGTGACGTACGCGGCCACGGACCGCCGCCACCGGCTCGACACCGCACTGGAGCTCGCGGTCGGCACGGCAGGACGGGACGCGCTGCGGCTGGGCGGAGGAGCGGCCGGCGGCCCGGTGCTCGACGCCGGGACCGGTGCCGTCGTGGGGGTGCTCGGCACCGCCCTCAGCTCCGGCCACCGTGATGTCGGCTTCGCCGTACCGCTGCATGCCCGGGTCGCCGGAGCGGCCGGTCCGCTGGCCGAACTGCTCGCCGAGAACGCGGCGACGGTCCCCGCCTACGGCGTCGACCTCAACCTGGCCGGGGTGCTGGAGCTGACCGGCACCTCGGTGGGGCTGGACGGCCCGCCCGGCGGGACCGGTGTGCCGGAGCCGGTCGAACGGGCGGCCGTGGCGGCCGAGTTCAGCGCCTTCGCCGCAGGCCCAGGCCCGGCGGCCGTCCTCGGCCTCGTGGGGGCGCCCGGCAGCGGTCGTACGACGGAACTCGCGGCGCTGGCCGCGCGCCGCGGCCACAGCGGGCATCCCACGCTGTGGCTGCGCGGCTGCGAACTGCGGGCCGACGACAGGTCGGTGGCGGACGCGGCACGCCGGGCGCTGGCCCGGGCGACCCCCGTAGTGGCCGCCGCACGGGCCCCCTTCCCCGCCGGCATGGGCGACACCACACCCGAGCGCCTCGCCCGCCTGGCCCGTGATCGCGGCCGTCCCCTGCTGCTCCTCCTCGACGGCCCCGAGGAGATGCCGCAGGCCCTGACCCAGCGTCTGGCCGACTGGACGGACGGGACCGAACGCTGGCTGCGGGAGACGGGAGCACGGCTGGCCGTGGCGTGCCGGACGGAGTACTGGGAGGAGGTTTCGGAACTGCTGCACCGGCCCACGTGTGTGCGTCTGGGCGACCTCACCGACGAGGAGGCCCGGGAAGCGCGCCTGCGGCACGGCATCCCGGAGAGCGCCCTCGCCGGCCCCGACGCCCGGCATCCCCTCACCCTCCGGCTGCTCGCCGAGGTCCGGGCCGCGCTCCCGGACGCCCCGGACGTCCCCGTGGCCCCCGTCGACCGGCACGAGGTCCTCTCCGCCCACCTGGACCTGATGTGCCTGCGCATCGCCGGCCGTCTGGCCGTCGGCGACGGCCCGCGCGGCACCGCCGTACGACGGCTGGCCGCCCGGGTCGCCGGGCAGGTGCACGAGGCCGCCCGGCGCAGCCTCGGCCCGGGGCCGGGCGACCTGGACCGGGAGGTGTTCGGGGCGGTGTTCCCGTGGGGGCCCGCCCCGGAGCGGCTCGGGGGCGGTACGGGCTGGGCGTCGGCCGTGCTCGCCGAGGGCCTGCTCGTGCCCGCCGGAGCCGGCTACCGCTTCGCCCATGAGGAGCTCGCCGACTGGCTCCAGGGCATGCACCTCGACCTCGACGAGGCCCTGCGCGTCCTCGTGCGGCGCCGCGAGGACGCGCAGGGCGACCCCGTCCCGCACCACCGCATCGGGCCGGTCGTCCAGGCCCTGCTGTACCTGGGCCGCCTGCACGGCACCGGCCCGCTGGCCGCCCGTCTGGCCGACCTGGTGCACGCCCTGGACGCCGGCCCGAGGTCCTGGTGGGCCGCCCGGCTGCTCGCCGGGACCCTGACGGCCGTGTCCGACGCGGCGCCGTACACCGAGGTGCTGCGGCTGCTCGCCGACCGCATCGTGGCCTGGCGGCAGCAGGAGCGGCCGGTGCCGGAGGAGGTCGGGCCCGCCTTCTGGACCGGCCTGCGACTGCCGCAGGAGGCGCGCTTCACACTGCTGCGGCGGCTGGTCCACGCCGACGGCCCGCCGTGCGAGGCCGCCCCCCGCTTCCTCGACGCGATCGCCGGACTGCTCGCCACCGACCCCACCGGCGTGCAGCCGCAGCTCGCCCGCTGGTTCGACGACGAGCAGCCGCTGCCCGCCACCCCGCACGCCACCGTGGCCACGGCGGCCCAGGCGCTGCTGCACACCCACCGCCGGCGCGCCCTGGACGAGCTGGCGGACGTGCTCGCCGACCGCGCGCACCGGCGGGCCGGCGAACTGCTCGCCGTGCTGGCCGAGGAGGAGCCGTCGGCGGTGTGCCGGGCCGTCGACCGGTGGGCGCGTGACGAGCGGCCGGCGCGCCGGAGCGCCGCCGTCGAGCAGGGTCTGCGCGTCGCGCCGCACGTGAGCACCGGAGGCGACCGCGCCCTCCTGCGGTACGCGGCCCTCACCCTGCTCGCCCGCCCCGCCGACCGCGCCCTGCACGGCGGCGCACTCGCCCTCCTCGTCCAGGACCCGCAGACCCGCGTCCGCCATCTCCCGAGGGCGCTGGAGCACTTCGCGGCCGGAGACCCGCACTTCCCGCCGGACGCCCTGGCCGGTGCCCTCCTGACCCACCCCGAACCGGTTCTCGGCGCCTTCGCGGCACGGCTGGAGCGGCCGGACGCGGAGGAGGCGCTGCGGGCACTGGCCGACGCCACCCCGCCGGGCCTGGCCCGCCCGGTCGCCGCCCTGGTCCGGGACGCGGCGGAGCGCCGTGCGGAACTCGCCGGGCAGGTCGCCGCCTACGTGGACCAGCGGCTGGACCGGGGCCCCGCCGCCCGGGCCGTGCTCCTGCCGCTGGTCACCGGCCTGCTGGAGGGCGGCGGCGTGCGGCTGCGGTGCGCCCTCGCCGCCGTCCTCACCCCGCCCGGTATCCCCGCCTCCCGCCCGCTGCGCCGCGAGCTGCGCGACGCGCTCCTCGCCCGCGAGCACGACACCGACGTCCTGGACGCGCTGCTGCACACCGCCGCCCGCAACGGCGGCGACGACCTGCGCGACCTCGTCCACCGCGTCGGCCTGCTCCTCGTGCGCACCCCGGAGGGCGCCGGCCGCTTCGACCGCGCCCTGGTCGACCTCGGCCGGCACGTGCCCGGCTTCGCCGCCCGTGTGGCCTGCTGGCTGGCCGACGTGCCCGGGGAGTGGGCAGCGCTGGTCGGACCGAGTTCCCGCCGGACGATCGAGCACCTCGCGGGCGTGGGCGTACCCGCCTGACCGGCGCCCCGGACGGCGGGGCGCGGTACGGGCCGTGCGCCCTGTCACAGCCCCCATGCCGATGCGGGCGGGAGACACCCGGCATGGCACCCTTAGACCTGCGCATGGACCTGCGCACGAGGCAACCACGGACAACCGACCGGACACGGGTCAGACGAGCTTTCGACAAGGAGCAGGCACAGTGCAGCGCTGGCGTGGCTTGGAGGACATCCCCCAGGACTGGGGGCGCAGCGTCGTCACCATCGGCTCCTACGACGGAGTCCACCGCGGACACCAGCTGATCATCCGGCATGCCGTGGACCGGGCCCGGGAGCTGGGCGTGCCCGTCGTCGTCGTCACCTTCGACCCGCACCCCAGCGAGGTCGTCCGCCCCGGCAGCCACCCGCCGCTGCTCGCCCCGCACCACCGCCGCGCCGAACTCATGGCCGACCTGGGCGTGGACGCGGTGCTCATCCTCCCCTTCACGACCGAGTTCTCGAAGCTGTCCCCGGCCGACTTCGTCGTCAAGGTCCTCGTCGACAAGCTGCACGCGAAGGCGGTCGTCGAGGGCCCCAACTTCCGCTTCGGGCACAAGGCCGCGGGCAACGTGGAGTTCCTGGCCACGCAGGGCAAGACCTACGACTTCGAGGTCGAGGTCGTCGACCTGTACGTGCGGGGTGAGGCGGGCGGTGGCGAGCCGTTCTCCTCGACGCTGACCCGGCGGCTGGTCGCCGAGGGCGATGTCGGGGGAGCGGCGGAGATCCTGGGCCGGCCGCACCGGGTGGAGGGCGTCGTCGTACGGGGCGCCCAGCGGGGGCGTGAACTGGGCTTCCCGACGGCCAACGTCGAGACGCTGCCGCACACGGCCGTCCCGGCCGACGGTGTGTACGCCGGCTGGCTGCACGCCCAGGGGGAAGTGATGCCGGCTGCGATCTCCGTCGGCACGAATCCGCAGTTCGAGGGGACCGAGCGGACGGTGGAGGCCTACGCCATCGACCGGGTGGGCCTCGACCTGTACGGCCTCCATGTCGCCGTCGGCTTCCTGGCGTTCGTGCGGGGGCAGGCCAGGTTCGACACGCTGGACGCGCTGCTGGAGCAGATGGCCGAGGACGTCAAGCGCTGCCGGGAGCTGGTGGCGGCGGCCGAGCGGCCCTAGCGGTCCCCGGCGGGCCCGCCCGTGCGCTGTGCGCCCGCGGCCTCGTCCGGGTGGAGGGCGTCGAGGATGACGGTGAGGCCGAAGACGAACTCGTCGGCGTAGTCGTAGCCGGGTTTGAGGACGTGCTCGGTGGCCAGTTCGGTGAGGTGGGGGTAGGTGTCGGCGGGCATGTCGCGCAGGATGGCGCCCGCGACCTCGTCCAGCTCGGCCGCGCCTTTGAACGGCAGACTCAGCTCCTGGAGCACGAACCCGTACAGGTAGCTGTCGATCAGTGAGACGGCGTGCGCGGCCATGGGGACGGAGAATCCTCCGGCGCGCAGCGTACCGATGACCGCGTCATGATGGCGCAGGGTCGCGGGGCCGGGCTGGGACCGGGAGTCCATGAGGCCGATGGCCCAGGGATGGCGCCCGAGGACGGCACGGGCGGAGTCCGCGCGGTGGCGCAGGGCACTCTTCCAGTCCGTGTCGCGCGGCGGCAGGTCGATCTCCGCGAACACCGCGTCCACCATGCCGTCCAGGATGTCTTCCCGGCCCGCGACGTGGTGGTAGAGCGACATCGCCTCGACGCCCAGCGGTTCGGCGATGGCCCGCATGGTGAGCGCCGCCGCCCCCTTCTCGTCCGCCACGGCCACCGCCGTGCGGATCACGCGCTCACGACTGAGCGGACTGCGCGCCGCCGCCCCACGCCGGCCCTTGTTCCCCTCGCGCATCCAGAGCCTCCTTCTCGCTTTCCTCGTGCGCTCTCCTTGACCGCCTTACGGCATAAGGCTAGCTTGCCTTACAACATAAGGTAGACGTTTCGGCGAAGGGGCTGCGCCATGGACACGGATCGCGTGAAGAAGGTCTGCATCATCGGGGCTTCGGGGAAGCTCGGGCAGTACATGGTCGGGCACGCGCTGGAGCGCGGCTACGAGGTGGTCGGGGTGTGCCGGGAGCGCAGCGTGCCGAAGCTGGCCGTGTTCGAGGGCCGGATGACCGTCGTCCCCGGGCCCACCGACGACCCGGAGGTGATCCGGCGGGCGGTCGCCGGGTGCGACGGGGTGCTGACGGTGCTGGTGCCGTGGGGGGTGCGGCAGTACGCGTCGGGGACCGCGCAGGCGGTGCTCGACCACGCACGGCCGGGCGCGCGCCTGGTCTTCTCCTGCGGCTGGCACATCACCCGCGACGGCAAGGACACGTACTCACGGATGTTCACTCTGGGAGTCCGGATCGCAGCCGTACTGGGCAAGCTCGTCCGCGCCGTCGAGATCGACGACCAGGTCGAGGCGTGCCGGCGGGTGTTCGCCAGCGACACCCGGTGGACCGTGGTGCGCGGCAGCAGCCTGGAGGAGGGCGAGAGCCAGGGCCTGCCCGTGTGGAGCCGCCGCGTCGGCGACCCGGTCCTGGCCAGCAACCTGACGCGCCGGGTGGACTTCGCGCTGTTCATGGTGGAAGCGCTCACCGACGACACGCTCGTCCAGGAAGCCCCGGCGATCGTCGGCCGCCGAACCCCCAGCGCCCTCGCCCACGCCGGGAGGCCTCAAGCTTAGGGCGGGCCGGGCGTCGCGCGGCAGACACCAGTTTCGCAACAGGCCCCGGCCGGGTGACACGGCGCCCGGGGCGTCCCGCCCGGCTTCGCCGTCAGCGCGTCGCCCAGTGGCATGCCACCTGGGCCGTGCCGCCGCCGAGGATCTCCGGATCCTGACCGCGGCACGCGTCCGCGACGCCCGCCCGTTCCGCCTCACCGCTCGCCAGCACCTGGCAGCGGGCGTGGAAGCGGCACCCCGGCGGCACACGCGACGGGTCCGGGGGCTCCCCCGTGAGGATCACCGGGTCGCCCGGGGCCTCCGGGAGGACGGACAACAGGGCCTGGGTGTACGGATGCCGAGGAGCCGTCAGCACCTGCTCCACCGCGCCCGTCTCGACGATCCGGCCCAGGTACATCACGGCGACCCGGTCGGCGATGTTCCAGGCGAGGCCCAGGTCGTGCGTGACGACCAGCGCGGACAGGCCGAGCTCGGCGCGCAGCCGCAGCAGCAGGGCGAGGATCTCGCCGCGCACGGAGGCGTCCAGGGACGCCACCGGCTCGTCGGCGACGAGGAGTTCGGGTTCCAGGACGAGTGCGCCCGCGATGACGACCCGCTGGCGCTGTCCGCCGGACAGCTCGTGCGGGTAGCGCAGGAAGAAGCGCTCCGGTGGGCGCAGGCCCGCCCGGGACAGCGCCTCGGCGACCGCTGTCCGTTCGTCGCCGCCGTAGCCGTGGATGCGCAGGCCCTCGGCGACCGCGTCGTACACCGTGTGCCGGGGGTTGAGTGAGCCGCTCGGGTCCTGCAGGACCAGCTGGACGCGCTTGCGGTACGCCTTGAGGGAGCGGCCGGAGTAGTCCAGGGGGCGGCCGTCGAAGGTGACCCGGCCCGCGGTCGGCTCGACCAGGCCCAGCAGGGCGCGCGCCAGGGTCGTCTTGCCGCAGCCGGACTCGCCGACCAGCGCGACGATCTCGCCGGGCCGGATGCCGAGGTCCACGCCGTCCACCGCTCGGGCCCGGGGGCCGCCGTGCCGGCCGGGGAAGGTGACGTACAGGCCCTGGGCGCTCAGCAGGGGCACCGCGGTGACTCCGGGGGCCGTGGGGGACAGGGTCATGGGGTGGCGGGCCTCGCTTCCTCCAGGGCCTCCGGTTCCCCGGCCGACCGCTCCTCACGGGTCTCCGGATCCCGCGTCGTCCGTTCCTCACGGGTCCGTTCCCCGTGGGGCCCGGCTCCCGGCGGGCCGACCAGCACACACGCCGCGCGGCGCTCCGGCCCCGCCTCCCGCAGTGCCGGGTCCTCCTCGGGGCACGACTCCAGCGCCCCCGGGCAGCGCGGATGGAACGTGCACCCGGACGGCAGCGCGGCCGGGTCCGGTGGGTCGCCCGCGAGGCCCTGCGGAGCGAACCGGGACGCCGGGTCGCCGATGCGCGGGAACGCGGCCGACAGGGCCCTGGCGTACGGGTGCCGGGCGTCCTCGTACACCTGCTGAGCGGGGCCCTCCTCGACCACCCGGCCCGCGTACATCACCGCGAGCCGGTCGCAGGTGTCGGCGAGGACCGCCAGGTCGTGGCTGATCATGACGAGGCCGAGGTCCTGGTCCGCGACCAGCTGCTCGACCAGCCACAGGATCTGGGCCTGGATCATCACGTCGAGCGCGGTGGTCGGCTCGTCGGCGATGATCAGCCGTGGGTCGCAGGCCAGGGCCATGGCGATCATGACGCGCTGGCGCTGTCCGCCGGACAGCTCGTGCGGGTAGGCGTCCGCGCGGGCGGCGGGAAGACCGACGTGCTCCAGCAGTTCGCCGGTCTTCTTCCTCGCCCCGGCCGGGGTCGCCTTCCGGTGCAGCAGGATCGGCTCGGCGATCTGGTCGCCGATGCGGTGCACGGCGTTGAGGGAGTGCATCGCGCCCTGGAAGACGACGGAGGCCCCGGCCCAGCGGACCGCCCGCACCCGGCCCCACTTCATGGTCAGCACGTCCTCGCCGTCGAGGAGCACCTCCCCGGTGATCCGGGTGCCGTTCGGCAGCAGCCGCAGCAGGGCCAGCGCCAGCGTGGACTTGCCGCAGCCGGACTCCCCGGCGAGGCCCAGCTTGTGGCCGGCGTCCAGACGCAGGTCCACCCCGCGCACGGCGGCCGCGCCGCCCGGGTACGTCACGGTCAGGTTCCTGACGTCGAGCAGACTCAACGCGACACCCCCAGCCTGGGGTTGAGGACGGATTCCACGGCCCGCCCGCACAGCGTGAACGCCAGCGCCACCACGGCGATGGCGATGCCAGGCGGCACCAGATACCACCAGTCCCCGGCACTGACGGCGCCCGCCTCGCGCGCGTCCTGGAGCAGCCCGCCCCACGACACGACCGTGGGGTCGCCGAGCCCGAGGAAGGCGAGGGTCGCCTCGGCGAGGATGGCCGAGGAGATGATCAGGGTCGTCTGCGCCAGCACCAGCGGCATCACATTGGGCAGGACGTGCCTCGACATGATGTGCCGGTGGCCGCCGCCGAGCGCCTTCGCCCGCTCGATGTACGGCCGCGTCTCCACCGCCAGTGTCTGCGCCCGCACCAGCCGGGCCGTGGTCGGCCAGGTGGTGACGCCGATCGCGATGACGATCGTGGTCAGCGAGCGGGACATCACGGTCGCCAGGGCGATCGCCAGCACCAGCGTCGGCATGACCAGGAACCAGTCGGTGATCCGCATCATCACCGTCGCGTACCAGCCCTTGAAGTGCCCGGCCGTCACCCCGATCAGGGTGCCGATCGCCACCGACAGCACGGCGGCGAGCAGCCCGACCAGCAGCGACACCCGCGAGCCCCAGATCACCAGGCCCAGCAGGTCCCGCCCGAACCGGTCGGTGCCGAGCGGGAACCCGGTGCTCGGGCTCTGCATCGGACGCCCCGGCGCGCCGGTCACACTGCTGACGTCGGAGCCCACGAACAGCGGTGCGAACAGCGCCAGCAGCGCGCACAGGGCGAGCACGGTCAGGCCGTACAGCCCCGCCTTCTCGGCGCGGTACTGCCGCCAGAAGCGCGCGGCGGAGGCCCGGCGGCGCTGCCGGGCGAGGGCACGCGGGCTCAGGGCCGTGTCGGTCGTCGTCATCGCGTCACCCGGGGGTCCAGCAGGGGATAGACCAGGTCGGCGAGGGTGTTCATCACGATCACCGCGGCGGCGAACACGAAGAACAGCCCTTGCACCAACGGCAGATCGGGCACGCTCAGCGCCTGGTAGAACAGCCCGCCGAGCCCCGGCCAGGAGAACACCGTCTCCACCAGGATCACGCCCGCCACCGTCCGGCCGAGGTTGATGAAGATCAGGGTCACCGTCGGCAGCAGCGCGTTGGGCACGGCGTGCCGGCGGCGCACCAGGTCGTCGCGCAGGCCCTTGGCCCGCGCGGTCGTCAGATAGTCGCCGCCCATCTCGTCCAGCAGCGCCGACCGGGTGACCAGCAGTGTCTGCCCGTACTCCACGGCCACCAGCGTCACCACCGGCAGCACCAGATGGTGCGCCACGTCGAGGACCTGACCGAAGCCCTCCTTGCCGCCCGACTCCATGCCTCCGGTGGGGAACAGACCCGGGACCGGGCCGATGCCCACCGACAGCACGATGATCAGCAGCAGGCCGAGCCAGAAGGACGGGATGGAGTACAGGGTCAGAGCCAGGCCGGTGTTGACCCGGTCGCCGAGCCCGCCGCGCCGCCAGGCCGAGCGGGTGCCCAGGAAGATGCCGAGCGCGGTGTACAGGACGAAGGCGGTGCCGGTGAGCAGCAGGGTGTTCGGCAGCGCCTCCGTGATCTTGTCCACGACGGGGGAGCGGAACTGGTACGACGTCCCGAAGTCGCCCGTGAGCGCCTTGCCGCAGTAGTCGGTGAACTGCCTCCACAGCGGCAGGTCGAGCCCGAACTCCTCCCGGTAGGCGGCCAGCTGGTCGGCCGACACCTGACGGCCGCCCGTCATGGTCTTCACCGGGTCGCCGGGGATCAGCCGGAAGAGGAAGAAACTGGTCACGAGGACGGCCAGCAGCGAGACGAGCGCACCGGCCAGCTTGCCGGCCAGGTACCTCGGGTACGCGGAGCCCTTGCGTACCCGCGGCCCGGCCGCCGTCTGCTCGTCCTCGACCAGCGCGGGGGTCGCGTCAGCGGTCATGAGTGCCCGTTCGCCGCTCTACTCGCGGTCCTCGGCGGTGGCCCGCCGCCGCATCGCCGCGAAGCCGCCGAGCCCGGCGAGGACCACGACACCCGCGACGACGCCGACCACGACGGCCGTCGACGACGCGTTGTCCGAGGAGCCGCCGGAGTCCGCCGGGACCGCCGACCACCAGCTCCAATAGCCGTCCTGGCCGTAGATGTTCCCCGCCTTCACGGGCATGGTCGTGATCGACTTGATCTGGTCCGTCCGGTAGGCCTCGACCGCGTTCGGGTACGCCATGACGTTCATGTACCCGAGGTCGTACAGCCGCGACTCCATCTGCTTGACGATGTCCGCCCGTTTGGCGGGGTCGTACTCTCCGAGCTGCCGGGCGTAGAGCTCGTCGTACTTCTTGTCGCAGATGAAGTTGTCGGTCGCGCCCGTGTCCTCAGGGGTCGCCGGGAGGGCGCCGCAGGTGTGGATGGACAGGACGAAGTCCGGGTCGGGGTTGACCGACCAGCCGTCGAACGCCAGGTCGTACTCGCCGGCCAGCCACGGGTCGGTCACGTTGTCCAGGCAGTCGAGCCGGACGCCGATGCCCAGGTCGCCCCACCACTCCTGGAGGTACTTGCCGACCGCCTTGTCGTTGGGGTCGGTGGCGTGGCACAGGACGCGGTAGGTGATCGGCTTGCCGTCCTTGCCGACGCGCTTGCCGTCGCCGTTCTTCCGGTACCCCGCCCGGTCGAGCAGCCGGGCCGCCTCGGCCGGGTCGTACGTCAGCTCCTGGCTCGCGGACGGCTTCCAGAAGTACTGCGAGAAGCGCGGCGGGATGTAGCCCTCGCCCTCGGCGGCGTGCCCCTGGAACACCCTGTCGACGATGGCCTCGCGGTCGACGGCCTTGAACAGCGCGTTGCGCACCCGCTGGTCCAGCAGGGAGGGGTGACCGTCGCCGAACTTCTCGCCGTTCTTCGCCTTCGCGCCCGGGTTGGTGGCCAGGGCGTAGAAGCGGCGGCCGGGGGAGTCGTTGACCTTGATGTTGTCCGTGCCCTCCAGGGACGCGGCCTGGGCGGGCGTCAGGGAAGGTGACCCGGCGACGAAGGAGACCTCGCCCTTGCGCAGCGCCGACACGGCGGCGTCCTGGTCCTTGTAGTAGCGGAAGACCAGTTCGTCGAACTTCGGCGCCCCGCGCCAGAAGCCCTTGTTGGCCTTGAGCCGGACGTAGCTGTCCGCCTTGTAGCCGGTCAGCACGAACGGGCCGTTCCCGACGACGGGGAAGGTCTTGTCGTTGTTGAACTCCGAGAAGTCCGGGACCTTCTCCCACACGTGCCTCGGCACGATCGGCACGTCGAGCGCGGTCATCGTGGCCTGCGGCTTCTTCAGTTCGATGACCAGTTCGGTGGGGCTGGGGGCCGTCACCTTCCGGAAGTTGCCGACGTAGCTGCCGTTCGCCGTGGCGGCGCCGGGGTCGGACATCATCTTGTTGAACGTCCACGCCGCGTCCTCGGCGGTGGCCTGCTGGCCGTCCGACCACGTGGAGTCGGAGCGGATCGTGTACGTCCAGGTCAGCTTGTCCGGCGAGGACTCCCACTTGGTGGCCAGGCCTGGGATGGCGTGGTTGTCCTTGGGGTCGTAGTTCGTCAGGTACTCGTACATGAGCCGGTGGATGCTCGTGCTGAGCAGCCGGACCGCCAGGAACGGACTGAGCGAGTCCACGCTCTGCGCCACCGCGACGGTCAGCACCTTCTTGCCGTCGTCGGCCGCCCGGGCCTGCCGGGGCGCCGGGTCGAGCGGGGTCGAGAGACCGGCGGTGAGGGTGAGCGCCGCCGCCCCGGCCACGGCGACGAGCCGGAGGCCGCGCGGGAGGCTGCGTGTCTGATCGATCGTGCCCATGGTCGGACCTCGCGTCATCGCTCGGACGGTAAGGACGGGTTGATCAGCTGTCAGATGGATGCTGTGTGTGTACCAGCGGTCCTTCCCGCCCGTCAACGGCGTGTTCACCCCTCGTGGCCTGCGGAAATAACGAATTGGCGAGCTTTTCGCACCCATTGGCCGAGACCACTGACGCGCCCCTGGCCAGGGACTGGCAACGGATTTCGCCCCTGAACGCACCGAGGCCCGCGCCGAGTGGGAACGGCGCGGGCCGGGACGGGGATCGGCCCCTCGAAAGGGGCCGATCGGGTGAGGCGGTTACTGCGTCGGGGACGGGGGCGGCGGGGCCTGCCCGTCGGGCTGTGCCGGCTGGCCCGGCTGTCCGGGCTGACCGGTCTGGGGGTAGCCGTAGGCCGGCTGCGGGGGTGCGGCCGGTGGCTGTCCGGGCTGCGGGTACGGCTGTCCCGGCTGCGGGTAGGGCGGCTGCCCTGCAGCCTGCGGGTATGGCTGGCCCGGCTGGGCGTACGGCTGTCCGGGCTGACCGGTCTGGGGGTAGCCGTAGGCCGGCTGCGGGGGTGCGGCCGGTGGCTGTCCGGGCTGCGGGTACGGCTGTCCCGGCT